>NZ_JBEZWH010000015.1:0-156769 GCF_040703975.1 Spirillospora sp. NPDC029432 | reverse complement strand
GTCATAGGCCACATATCCGAGTCGTTCATAGAGGGCGCGGGCCCTGGGATTGGACTCTTCCATCGATCTTCACGGTGGCGGCGCCGGACGGCACCGCCAGGGCCGCGGCCGCCGACGGCCGGGTCCGGGTGCTGAGCTACAACATCCACGACGCCGTCAACCAGAGCGGCGAGCTCGACCCCGAGGGCGTCGCGAAGACGATCGAGGGGCAGCGCGCCGACGTGGTGCTGCTGCAGGAGGCCGGGCGCGGCTCGCTGCTGTCGGGCACCACGGACGTGGGCGTGTGGCTGTCGCGGCGGCTCGGGATGAAGCTGCTGTGGGGGCCGGCCGCCGACGGGCAGTTCGGCAACGCGATCCTGACCTCGCTGCCGGTGGTGCGGTCGGGGACCGGCCGGATGCCCAAGGGCGACTGGTCGCAGATCCGCGGGTACGTGTGGGCCCGGCTGAAGGTCGGCGGGCAGACCATGGACGTCTGGTCGACCCACCTGGAGGGCGGCGCCGACGAGTCCCGCGAGCGGAGCCGCGAGATCGCCGGGCTGCTGCGGGCCTGGGGCGGCGCGCCCCGCACGATCATCGGCGGCGACTTCAACGCCGAGCCCGGCAGCACCGAGATCGCCTCGATGCTGACCGGCACCGAGCTGCGCAGCGCCGCGGTCGGCGGCGACGCGTCCCCGACGACGGCGGACGGGCGCCGGGTCGACTGGGTCTTCGGCACCGACGACCTGCTGTTCGGCGACTACGACGTGCCGCGGTCGGCGGCGTCCGACCACTATCCGGTCGCGGTGACCGTCCGGATCGCCGGTTGACCGTCCGCGCCGTGCCCGTCCCGCTAGGGTTCGCCCCATGAGCGAACAGGCGGCGGTCTCGATCGGGAGGGCCGGGCCCGGCGACGCGGGCGAGATCCTCACCGTGCAGCGCGCGGCGTACGTCGCCGAGGCCCAGCTCTACGGCGATCCGTTCATCCCGCCGCTGGTGGAGTCGTACGACCAGCTGCGCAGGCTGATCGCCGGCGACGCGGTGGTGCTCGCGGCCCGGTCCGGGCCGCGCCTCGTGGGGGCCGTCCGGGCGCAGTTCAGCGACCACACGTGCCTGGTCGGCCGGCTCGTCGTCGCCCCGGACATGCAGGGCCGCGGCGTCGGGAGCGGCCTGATGGAGGCGCTGGAGGCGGAGGTGGCCGGCCGCGCGGACGCGTGCGTGCTGTTCACCGGCCACCTCAGCGAGGACAACCTGCGCCTGTACCGGCGGCTCGGCTACAGCGAGACCCACCGGGAGCGGATCGCGGCCCACCTCACGCTGGTCCACATGCGCAAGCCCCTCGTGGCGGCGGCCGCGGGCTGACGCTCTACTGTGGTCCCGTGCTGAAAGTGGGACTTACCGGCGGTATCGGGTCGGGCAAGAGCGCGGTGTCGGCGCTGCTCCAGGAGCGCGGCGCGGTGATCGTCGACGCCGACAGGATCGCGCGGGAGGTGGTCGAGCCGGGGACGCCCGGACTGGCCGCGGTGGTCGCGGAGTTCGGGGACGGCGTGCTGCTCCCCGACGGTTCCCTGGACCGGGAGCATGTGGGGCGGATCGTGTTCGCCGACCGCGACCGGCTCGCCGCCCTGAACGCCATCGTGCACCCCCTGGTGGGGGCGCGGATGCAGGAGCTGGAGGACGCCGCCGCGCGGGACGCCGTCGTCGTCCACGACGTCCCGCTGCTCACCGAGAACGGCCTGGCCGCCGCGTACGACGTGGTCGTGGTCGTGGACGCCCCGGTCGAGACGCAGGTGGAGCGGCTGACCGGCCCGCGCGGCATGGCCGAGGAGGACGCCCGCGCCCGGATCGGGCACCAGGCGTCCCGCGAGGCCCGCCGCGCGATCGCCGACCACGTGATCGACAACTCCGGCTCGCTGGACGACCTCAAGGCCCAGGTGGACGCCCTCTGGGAGACCCTGACGCGCCGCGCCGCCTGATCCGTTCGGGCATGATGGCCCGATGCGGGTGACGTGGGCGACGGATCAGGGCAGTCCGGACCGGCGGAACGAGGACTTCGTGGCGGCCGCCCCGGGCGCGGTGGTCGTCCTCGACGGCTGCGGGCTGCCGCTGGGCACCGATCTGGGCTGCGTGCACGGCACCGCCTGGTACGCCCGCTCGCTCGGCATGAGGCTGCTCTCACGGCTCGTGGACGGGCTGGGCGAGGCTCCGCAGGCCGCGCCCCCGGTAGGGCCTCCTGAGGGCGCTCACAGCCCCGGAGAGCGTCCTCTGGTCGCCCGGCTGGCCGGCGCGATCGCCGACGTGGCGGCGTCCCACCGCGCGACGTGCGATCTGTCGTACCGGACGACGCCCGCCGCCACCGTCCTGGCCCTGCGCGTGCGCGGCGATCTCGTCGACCACCTCGTCCTGGCCGACTCGACGCTCCTCTTGGAGGGCCCGGACGGACTCCAGGAGATCACCGGCGGCCCGTACTACGCCGCCGCCGACCCCCGCGCCGCCGAGTACGCGATCACCGGCACCGTCCCCCTGGCGGATCTCCGCGACGCCTACCTGCTCACCGACGGCGCCACCCGCCTCGCCGACCTGTTCGGCGCGACCGACTGGCGCGGCCTCGCCGGCCTGATCGCCCGCGAGGGCCCCGCGGCGCTGATCGCCCGCACCCGCGAGGCCGAGCGCACCGACCCCGCGGCGACCCGCTGGCCCCGCTCCAAACCCCACGACGACGCCACCGCCGCCCACGTCTCCTTCCGGTAGGACGCGGACGCGCGGTCAGAACTCGGCGTCCAGGGGGATCTGGCGGACGTCGGGGAGGTAGGCGTCGAGTTCGCCCGGTTCGAAGCGGCACATGGCGATCGCGTACCAGAACTCGCCCGAGGCGTCGCCCTCGCGCTTGTAGCGGCCTTCGGGGGACAGCGCGGCCCAGCCCTCCGGGAGGCCCAGGAGGGTGGCGCGGCGGGCGGGGGCGCCCTCGGCGGGGACGTTCCAGACGATCACGGCGCCGTCGTCGCCGGCGCTGGCGAGCAGGGAGCCGTCCGGGCTGAAGGCGACCGACCAGACGCGCTGGGTGTGGCCGGTGACCGCGTGCAGGTGGCGGCCGGTGCGCGGGTTCCAGAAGCGGATGGCCAGGTCGTCGCCCGCCGTCGCCAGCAGGGTGCCGTCGGGGCTGAACGCGCACGTCCACAGGCGGCCGGTGTGCCGGGTCAGGACGTGCGTGGCGGTGCCGGCGCGCACGTCCCAGACGCGGGCGGTGCCGTCGTTGCTCGCGCTGGCCAGCAGCTCGCCGGAACGGTCGAACGCCACCCGGTAGACGCGGTCGCCGTGGCCCTCCAGGGCGGTGAGGCACTCGCCCGTACGGGTGTCCCAGACGCGGACGAGGCCGTCGTCGCAGCCGGTGGCGATGGTGCTCCCGTCCGGGCTGAAGTCGATCGAGCGGACGCGGCCCCGGTGGTCGGCGAGGTTGACGGTCTCGCGGCCGGTCGTCCAGTACCAGAGGCGCACGCTGTCGTCGTCGTTGGCGGTGGCCAGGACGTCGCCGTCCGGGCCGAACGCCTGCGCCCACACGTGGTCGGTCTCGACGTTCAGCTCGCGCTCGAACGTGCCGGTGCCGGCCTGCCACAGGTGGACGCCGCCGTCGTTGGTGGCGGTGGCCAGCTGCGTCCCGGCCGGGTTGAACGCGGCGGAGGTGAGGTTGTCGGCGACGCCGTGCAGCTCGCGGACCAGGCGGCCGGTCCGGGGCTCCCAGAGGCGGACGAGGCCGTCGTTGCCGCTGCTGGCGAGGAGGGTGCCGTCGGGGCTGAACGCCACGCCGGTCGCGCGCCGGCCGTGGCCGCGCAGGACGACGCGGCACTGGCCCGTCTCGGCGTCCCAGATCCGGGCGGTGCCGTCGTTGCTGGTGGTGGCCAGCTGGGCGCCGTCCGGGCGGAACGCGAACGGCCACACCGCGCCCCGGTGCCCGGCCAGCTCCAGCCGCTGCCGGCCCGTCTCGGGGTCCCACAGCCGGACGGATCCGGCGCTGTCGGCGGTGGCGAGCCGGGCGCCGTCGGGGCTGAACGTGGTCTGGTAGATCGCGCCGCCGTGGCCGGGCAGCGCCGCCCTGGGGCGGCCCTGCTCCCAGAGCCGCACCGAGCCGTCGGTGTCGCCGGTGACCAGGAGGTCGCCGCCGGGGTGGAAGGCGATCGCGTAGACGCGGCCGGTGTGGCCGAGCAGCTCTTCGCGGATCTCGCCGGTGCGGATGTCCCACAGGCGCACGACGCCGGCCTCGTCGCCCGCCGCGAGGAGGGCGCCGTCCGGATGGAAGACGGCGCGGAACACCGCCCCCTGGTGGCCGGTGAGCGTGCGCCGTAGTTCGCCGGCGGCCAGGTCCCACACGCGCAGGGTCCCGCCCGCGTCGCCGGTGACCATGAGGGAGGCGGCGGGGTCGAACACGGCCGTGTAGACGGGCGCGTCGTGGCCGGGCAGCTCGTGCCGCAGGGCGCCGGTGGCGGAGTCCCAGACGCGGATCGTCCCGCCGGCGTCCCCCGCCGCGACCAGCGGGTCGGGGCCGGGGCCGACGACGACGGGCCAGACGCCGTCGGGGTGGACGGTGAGGGTGTGCGCGGTGCGGCCGGTGGCGAGGTCCCAGATCCGGACCGTCCCGTCGGCGGCGCCGGTGACCAGGCGGTTCCCGCCGGCGTCGAACGCGACGGCGTACGCGCGGCCGCGGTGCCCGAGGAGGGTGCGCAGCGGCGCGCCGGTGACGGCGTCGCAGATGATCACGCCGCCGTCCTCGCAGCCCACCGCCAGCACCGAGCCGCCGGGGCTGTAGGCGAGCGGGCGGGGCAGCCGGCTGGTCTTGAAGTGGAACCCGTACGGGACGCCCACCGCGGCCGGCGCGACCTGGATGTCGATCGGGCGCCCGGGGGCGACCGCCGCCTCGCGCAGCTCGGGGGAGCGGGCGATGCGGTCGGGCAGGTCGGCGGCGATGAGCGCGGCACGCGTCCAGCGGCCGCCCGCCACGTCGGCGTCGCGCAGGTCCGCGCGGGCGAGGCGGGCCCGGGACAGGTCGGCGCCGCGCAGGTCGGCGCCGGTCAGCCGGGCCTCGTCCAGCCGCGCCCCGGCCAGCGAGGCGTCCCGCAGCACGGCCCGCGACAGGTTCGCGCCGACCAGCTGCGCGTCGGTCAGGTCGGCGCCGGTGAGGTCGACCTCCTGCAGGTCCCGGTACGACAGGTCCTCGCCCTGGAGGCGGGCGCCGCGCAGGTCGGTGCGGGCGGGCGTGCGCAGCCGCGTGGTGATCTTGATGGCGTTGGCGCGGGCGGTGTCGGCGGCGGCCGGATCGGCCAGCACCCCGGCGGCCCAGTCCTGGCAGGCGCGGGTGTCGGCCAGGTCGCACAGGAAGTCCACGGTGAGCTGCGACAGCGGGCGCAGCGACAGCGCCCGCGGCGCGCCGCCGGCCGCGAAGTCCCGGGCGATGTGCCGCGCCACCAGCCACTCCATCACCGACGCGTGGATGAACCCGAACAGGCCCTCCTCGGTACGGACCAGCAGGCTCCCCGCGCCCATCGCGTGGGTGACCTGGTGCGGCGACAGCCGCCCCTCAGCGAGGCCGCTCAGCGCGCCGGCGACGTCGGCCAGGTCCGCCAGCCGCAGGAACTGCTCGTCGCCCTCCCACAGCCGCAGCGCCAGCGTGTCCACGGCCCGCCACATGTCGTCGGCCGCGAGCCCCGAGGGCCCGCCCGTCTGCCGGACCCGCTCGGCCTCGTACGCCAGCCAGGACGACAGGATCTCGTGGTACAGGTCGGCGGGGCTGACCGTCGAGCGCGCCTGCGCCACCGCGCGCAGCCGGTCCTCGGGGAGCTCGGCGATGAAGCTCAGCATGCGCGGGTTGCCGGTGAGGTTCAGCAGCTCCTCGATCTCGCCGAGCGTGCGCAGCCGCTCCTCGGCGGCGGCCACGTCCCCGTCGTACCGGCCGACCAGGTACGAGCGGACCTGGCCCGGGTCGAACTCCTCCAGGCCGAGGACGCGCCGGTGCGGCAGCACGCCCACCTTCTCGCCCAGCGCGGTCAGCACCTGCGCCTGCGACTTGAAGTGCTGCGTGCGGCTCGCCACGACGATCTTCGCCTTGTCCTGCGCCGCCTGGAGCAGCGTGTCGAGGTGGTCGGCGGCCTGGTCGTAGGTGACCCGGGTGACCAGCTCGTCGAACCCGTCGAACAGCAGCACGATGCGGCCCTGCCGCAGCATGTAGTGGAACGCCTTGAGGTCGATGAGCTCCTCGCCGTGGTTGGCCAGGTGCGCGGCGACCAGCCCGTCCACCGAGTGCGCCTTGTCGAGCGCGCGCAGCTCGATGAGGATCGGGATGACGTGCGGCAGCTCCGCCGGGATGCGGCGGGCCAGCTCGCGCAGCGCGAACGTCTTGCCGCGGCCGAAGTCGCCGAGCAGCAGCAGGAAGCGCCCGTGGTCGGCCGCCAGCAGCCGCAGCATCTCGCCGACCACGTCCTCTTGCACGTCCTCTTGAACGCCGTCCTGGACGCCGCCGCGCGCCTCCGCGGAGCGGTCGGGGAGGCGGTCGAGGTCGCGGTACCGCTGCGGCACGTACAGGGACGGCGGGTACAGCGCCCCGGAGGCGAGCCGCGCCGTCTGCCCCGACACGTACTCCGACAGGTCCAGCAGGCCCTGGAACTCGGTCAGGCTGCGCAGGCGGATGCCGCGCCGCAGCGCGTCCTCGCGGAGGGAGCGCGGCGGCGCCGGCCCCAGGAACACCAGCTCGGACCCGTAGTCGGCGCCGTCGGCGTGCACGTGCCGGACGAACGCGTCGACGTCGTCCTCCGTCACCTGCCCGACGTGCGCGCCGATTCGGTACTGGCGGACGAAGCCGTCCTCCATGTGCGCGAGCAGGAGGTGCGGCGGGTCCGCCTGGATGCGGCGGATGGTGGCCTTCTCGAACCGGGTCTCGCACGCCTCGGTGATGCGGTCGAGGAGCCGTTCGGTGGGGTCGGGCGTCGGCTCGACGGGGCCGCCCGCGTCCGCCCGGGCGCCGTCCGCCGGGGCGAACGGCGGCTCCACGGCGGGGCGCTCCGGTTCCCGCGCCCGCGGCACGGGGAACGTCCCGGACGCCTTCGCCCACTCCCGGTCGAGCCGCTCGGGGCCGCGCCGTGCCGCGTCCTCGGGGACCCAGCGCTCCAGGCCGTCCCGCTTGACCACGAGGACCTGGTGGCGTCCCGGCCCCAGCGCCGGCACGGACGGCACGCCCGTGCCCGTCAGCGGGATCGCCCCGAACTCGGTCCCGGTGCCCTGGAGGAAGACGTTCACGTGCCCTCCCAGCAGGGAGTCCACCGCGTCGGCGTCGCGCAGCGCGCCCGGCTCGCCGGCGACCGGCGCGTGCTCCACCGCCGCGAGCCGCAGCCAGCCGTCGTCCTCGAAGTGCCGCAGCCGCTCGGTGAACCAGGCGGTTTGCGCCTGCCCCACCTGCCCGTACCGGTCCTCGGGCCGGTGCGACTGCGGCAGCGTGGAGTTCAGGCCCGCCACCACGACCTTCAGATCGGCGACCGGGAACAGCGTCCACGGCTGGGCGCTGTCGAAGATCAGCGCGTCGAGTCCCTGGTAGAACTCCTTGAACAGCCCCGAGAAGTGCCGCCACTTGGGCCAGTACGGCGGCTGCGGGTCGATGTCGTCGGCCTCGCAGCTGGAGAAGTACGCCTGGCAGGCCGCCCGCGTCACGTCGTGCGTGCCCGGGACGACCACGACGCGCTGCGCCTCCAGCCCCAGCAGCGCGCGCAGGCTCGTCAGGAACGACAGCGCCTCGCCGAACTCCTTGCGGCTCCCCGAGTGGGTGAGGTTGCCCGTGACGACGAGCAGCTCGGGGCGCGGGACGCCCATGTCCGCCAGCCGCGTCACGTCGCTGTAGATGTGGTCCTGCAGTTCGGTCGCCGTGGTGGGCTCGCCCGGCTCCGCCAGGGTGCGGCCGAAGCGCGGCCCCGGGATGTGCAGGACGCTCAGGTGCTCGCGCGGCTCCTCGCCCCCGCCTCCCGCCTCGGCGGGGAACGCCGGCGCGACCACGGGAGCGCGCCGGAGAGGGCGTTCCCCTGAGGCGCCGGGGAGCCGGCCGTGGGCGGCGGGGTCCTCGGGCTCCGGCTCGACACGTCCCTGCAGGGAGGGCCGCCCGGAGGGGGGCGCGTCCCCTCGGCCTCCTCCGGGGAAGCCGGGGCCGTCCAGCGGGCGGGCGTGCCCCGCGAGCGCCTCGCCGATCCGCCGCATCAGCAGCCCGCGCGCCTGGTCCGGGTCGTCGACGCCCACCAGGTCCACGTACGTGATCGTGGACAGCAGCCCGTCGATCGGGCACTCCTCGATCCGCACCGTCACCAGCTTGCTCGCCGGATCGTCCGGGTCGGCGCGCAGCGCCGTCATCCACTCCCACCGGCCGTACCGCGACCGCAGGTAGTTGCGCGACAGCACCGCCACCACGACCTTGGCCTCCGACAGGCCGCGGTCCATGAAGTCGATGAAGTTGGTGCCCGGGACGAAGTCCCACGCCTGCATCATCGTCCGGTGCCCGGCCGCCTCCAGCTGCCAGGCGATCCAGGACGCCCAGCGCTCGTCGGCCGGCGAGTAGCTGATGAAGAAGTCGGTCGGGCGCTCCTGCCGCGAGGGGTCACCGGGGGGTGTCATGCGGTCAGTATCGCGCGCGATCGCCGGGTCCCGCAGGGCGGCGCGCGGCCTATGGGATCATGGCCCGCGTGGTGACGCCCGGCCCTCCCCTCCGCCGCCTGGTGCGCGGTGCGAGCGCGCTCGACTGGATCCGCGTGGGGCTGCTGGTCCTGGGCCTGGTGTTCGTGGCGACCGGCCTGCTGCCCGCGCACGAGGCCGAGGCCAGCCTGGGGCGGATCCTGCCCATGCTGGTGTTCCTGTTCGCCGTCGTGGTGCTGGCCGAGCTCACCAAGGAGGCGGGGGTCTTCGACCTCATCGCCGAACGGATCGCGCGCGCCGGCCGCGGGGCCTACGGGGTGCTGTTCCTGCTGTGCGTCGCGTTCGCCTCGGTGACGACCGTGTTCCTGAACCTCGACACCACGGCGGTGCTGCTCACGCCCGTCATGCTCGCGCTGGCGGCCCGTACCGGCATCGCCGCCCTGCCGCTGGCCATGACGACCGTGTGGCTGGCCAACACCGCGAGCCTCCTGCTGCCCGTCTCCAACCTCACCAACCTGCTCGCCTCGGACCGGGTCGCGCTGAGCACGCCCGAGTTCGCCGCGCGTATGTGGGCGCCGCAGATCGCGTCCCTGGCCGTCACCATGGCGCTGCTGTGGGCGTTCTACTGGCGGCGGGGCGCGCGGGGGCAGGACCGCTACGAGCCGCCCGCGCCCACTCCCGTCCGCGACCGGGTGCTGTTCGGCGGGACGGGACTGGCCTGCCTTGCGTTCATCGGCGCCGTGCTGGCCGGCGCCGAGACCGGCTGGGAGATCGCGGTTGCCGCGAGCGTCGCGGCCGTCATCGCCGTGGCGGCCTTCGCCGTACGGGACCGCTCGCATCTGAAGCCCGCGCTCATCCCGTGGCAGCTGCTGGTGTTCGTCACCGGCCTGTTCCTGGTCGTCCCGACCCTGAGCCGCTACGGGCTCGACACGGTCATGCGCGGCCTCGTCGGCGAGGACGGCGGGGCGGGCGGGGCGGTCCGTGCCGCGTTCTCGGGCGCGGGCCTGTCGAACGTCCTGAACAACCTGCCCGCGTACGTGGCGGGGGAGGGCGTGATCCCCGCCGGCAACCACGACCAGCTGCTCGCGCTCCTCATCGGCACCAATGTCGGGCCGGTCATCACCCCGTGGGGGTCGCTGGCCACGCTGCTGTGGTTCGAGTGGTGCCGCCGGCGGGGCGTGACCGTTCCGATG
This sequence comes from Spirillospora sp. NPDC029432, assembly GCF_040703975.1. Classification (NCBI taxonomy): domain Bacteria; kingdom Bacillati; phylum Actinomycetota; class Actinomycetes; order Streptosporangiales; family Thermomonosporaceae; genus Spirillospora; species Spirillospora sp. NPDC029432. The sequence continues at coordinate 146,945 of NZ_JBEZWH010000015.1, read as the reverse complement.
CGCCGGTTCGTCCTCACGGGAGCGGCCCTGGGCGTGCTGGGCTGCGCCGCCGCCACCGGCGCGCTGCTCCTCACCGGTTGAGTCACCAGAGGACGCGGAACCCGCCGTCCGGCCATCCGGCGGCGTCGCGGGCCAGGTCCGGCGCCCCCGCCGTCGTCTCCAGCAGGCGGTCCAGCAGCGCCGGGCGGGCCGCGACGAAGCTGAGCTCGGCGGGGGAGCGGCCGAGGCACGCCTCGTACGGGGAGCCGTCCAGGCCGCGCAGCTCCGCGCCCGCCTCCGCCGCCAGCAGCGCCCCGGCGGGCAGGTCCACCATCTCCGGCCGGTAGCCGACGATGCCGTCGATGTCGCCGCGCGCCAGCATCGTCCACGCCACCAGCGGTGCCCACAGCTGGAGCAGCCGGCCGCAGCGCGCCTCCAGCCGCGACCTGAGGAGGAACGCCACCGGATCGCGGCGGCCCACCGGGTGGCCCTGCGTCCACGCCAGGACGGGGTTCTCGGAACGGCCCGGACGCCCCGGCCCGTCCAGCAGCAGCGGCTTCCCCGCGGGGCCGAGCGTGCCCTCGCCCCGGACGGCCGACCAGGTGCGGCCGCTCACCGGGTCGTGCACCACGCCCAGCACCGGGACGGAGTCCGCGCACAGCGCCAGGCCCACCGCGTACACCGGCATGCCGATCGCGACGTTGTTGGTGCCGTCGAGCGGATCGACCAGCCACACCAGTCCGCCGTCGCCGTCGCCGTCGCCGCCGTCACCGCCGCTCGCCCCGGATTCTTCGGCGATGATCCGGTGCCCGGGGAACGCGGCGCGCAGCCGCTCCAGGATCAGCGCCTCCGCGGCCACGTCCAGCTCCGTCACCACGTCCCCGGCCGCGTCCTTGAGCCGCACGCCCGGAACCTCGCCCCCCGAGCCCCCCGGGCCCCCTGAGCCGCCCAGCCGCGCGCGCAGCAGCGCCCCCGCCGCCTCGGCGGCCGCCACCGCCACCGAACGGGCGGCGGCGAGAAGGGCCGGAGACGCGGGGCGCGCGGAGCCGGCGGGGCTCGGTGTGGTCATGGTGGCTCTCCAGTCGGCTCGCGGCCGGTCGGGCCGGAACGGGCTCGGGACGTCAGCGCCGGGCCCCGCCGGAACCCGGCCGGGCGGCCGGGCTGCGGTACGGGCCGGGCGGGTCGCATTCCGGCGCGGCGCGCCCGCCCGCCGCCCGCGCGGCGTCGTCCAGCACGGCGTCGTCCAGCGCGGTGTCGTCCGGCGCGGCCAGGGACGGGTGGGCCGCCTCGATCCGGCGGGCCGAGCGCAGCGCCGCCCGCGCCGTCTCGTCCGGCCCGCACCGCAGCCGGCGCGACTCGTGCGACGCGCCCTCCAGCGGCCCCAGCGACAGGTCCCCGCGGCCCGGGTCCTGCCGCCCCAGCGCCACCGTCGCGGCGTCCGGGCCGCCCTCGATCACCGTGCTGTGGAACACCCCGGCCGGCAGGCTGTAGACCGCGCCGGTGCCGTGCACGCCGGCGTCGCCCTCCGCGTACCGGACCGTGCGGGCCGTGGCGCGCAGCTCGTCCACCTCGCCCCGGCTCACCACCTCGAACACCCGGTGGGTGGCGCCGCCGGGCCCGGCGGCGGGGGCGTCGGCCACGTCCGCGCGCGTGTTGCGCACCGAGCCGTACAACACGAAGCTCACCAGCTCCCAGCTATGGCAGTGGACGGCGGACGTGGTCGCCCGCACGGGCTCCACCTCCGGGGACCAGATGTGCAGGCACACCCCGAGATCGCCGCTGCGCTCCACCGGGATGCACAGGAAGCCGAGCGGGTGCCGCACCGCGCTCGCCGCCGCCCGGCCCGCGCCGATGTCGCCGAGCACCCGCCGCGCCCAGTGCGGCAGGGACTCCGCCGCCGTGCCGGCGGCGATCTCGCGGCGGATGTCGGCGTAGCGCATCACTCGTACGGGTCCTTGGGCCGCAGCGCCTTGCGGACGATCTCGACCACGTCCCGGTCGGTGTACCCCTGGGCCAGCTCGATGCCGATCACGTCGAACAGCTTGCGCACCTCCTCGACCGTCGGCTCGTCGTCCAGCGGCGCCAGCCGGGCCTGCTCCACCGGGACCCGGCGGGCCTGGTCGAGGCTGATCTGCAGCTCCGCGCTCACCCAGCCGTAGTAGAACTTGCCGCTGTCGACCACCAGCGCCTCGCCGCGCGGGTCGTCGCGCGTGACGACGACGCGGGAGGCGGACAGGTCGTACCGCAGCGTCGTCATCGTCCGGGACAGGCCGATGTCGATGTCGAGCATCCCGAACCGCTGCTTGTGCCAGCACGCCGCCAGGATCGTCGCGTACGCCTCCTTGCGGGTGCGCTCCAGCGTCCACGGCTCGCCGGTGGCGTCCGGGCCCTCGGCGACCGAGCGCCGGTGCCGCGCGTAGTCCTCGCAGACCGCCGCGTCCGACGGGTCGATGATCTCCATCCGGAACAGCAGCGCGCGCCGCTCCCGGCGGGCCGCGGCCACGCACTCCGGCAGCGTCCGGGCGCGGATGTAGGTGCCGGTGCCGCCCTTGAAGAACCACCGGTCGGTGTCGCGCCGGGCCTCCTCCAGCACCTGCGCCACCTGGGCGCCGCTGATCACCCGGACGACCGCGCTCTCGTCCAGCGCCCTCCGGGTGCCGGCCACGACCTCCTCGAACGACTCCAGCCGGTCCAGCTTGCGGTCGAGCCCGTCCAGCGTCGCCGACGACGACCGCAGCGTGTCCCTGACCTCGGCCTCCACCGGGGCCCGGCGGCCTCTGTCGCGCAGCACGGAGGTGGCCAGCAGGCCCACCACCGCCAGCACGGCGCTGTTGGTGATCTCGTCCTCGTTCGGCATGTTCACGCCGAGGCCGAGCACGGCGACGACCACGGCCAAGATCAGCGCGATGAGGGCGTCGGCGTTCTTCCCTAGCCAGGTGGCGAAGCGGGTCATCGTGTGCGGCATCCCCGTCCTTGTCGGCGCCGTCATGGTAACCACCCCGTCCGGCGCCGGGCCACCGCCCCAGGGCCCGCCCCGCCGCGCCTCCCGGGCGGCGGCGGCCCTTGCGGGGCGGCCCCTCCGCTGGCTATAGGCTCCTGCCATGGGTTTCCGGGGCTGGTGGACGGGGCTGTGGCCGACGCGCCGCTCCCGCGTCCTGGACATCGCCCTGGCGGTGACCGCCGCGGCGTTCGACCCCGCCTGGCTCTGGTTCGCGCCGCAGGACTTCTGGCTGCCCCGGTGGGAGGTCTCGGCCGCCAGCGCCGTCCTCGGGCTGGCACTGGTCGTGCGCCGCCGCCACCCGGTGGCGCTCGCCCTGGGCGGCACCCTGTTCGCCACCGTGACCGGCGGGGGCGGCGTGTCCGCGCTGATCATGATGTACTCGCTGGGCGCGTACACGACCTGCCGGCGCGCGATCATCGCGATCACGGTCCTGAGCTACCTGCTGTTCCTGGCCTTCCCGTCGCCCACCGCCACCGCCGACTCGTTCCTCGTGCAGGCGATCTCGGGGTTCGCGTTCACCGCGCCGCCCGTGCTGCTCGGCCTCTACATGGGCACCCGGAAGCAGCTCTTCGCCTCCCTCCAGGAACGCGCCGAACGCCTCGAACGCGAGCAGCACCTCCTGGCCGAGCGCGCCCGCGGCGAGGAGCGCACCAGGATCGCCCGGGAGATGCACGACGTCGTCGCCAACCGCGTCAGCGTCATGGTCGTCCACGCCGGCGCCCTCAAGGCCGTCGCCCGCCGCGACCCCGACCAGGCCGCCGAGACCGCCGCCGTCATCGGCGACATGGGCCGGCAGGCCCTGGAGGAGCTCCGGCAGGTGATCGGGGTGCTGCGGCAGGGCGAGGAGGCCCTCGCGCAGACCTCGCCCACCCTCGACGACGTCCGCGACCTCGTCCACCAGTCCACCGCCGCCGGGCTCACCGTGGAACTGGCCGTGCGCGGCGAGGAGCGCCCGATGCCCGCCGCCGTGGGGCGGACGCTGTACCGGCTCGTCCAGGAGGCCCTCACGAACGTGCACAAGCACGCCGGGGACGCCGACACCGCGATCGTCGTGGGCCTGGCGCCCGAGGCGGTCGAGGCCGAGATCAGCAACGCCGCGCCGCGCGAGGCGCCCCGGCACGGCCTGCCCAGCGGCGGGAACGGCCTGCTCGGCCTGCGCGAGCGGGTGACCGCGCTCGGCGGCACCCTGGAGGCCGGCCCCCGCGACGGCGGCTTCGCCGTCAGGGCCCGCATCCCGCTCCCCTCTGACCTGCGGAAATAAACCGCCGTCCCGGATTGTCGTCCCCCCTGCATACAGTTGGGGGACGGGACTTTCAGGGGAAGAGGCGAGGATGCGGCCGATCACGGATTTGCAGCGGACGGTGGCGCCGTTCGAGGTCGTCACGGAGATGACGCCCTCCGGCGACCAGCCGGCGGCCATCGCGGGCCTCGTCGAGCGGGTGACCCGCGGCGACAAGGACAGCGTGCTGCTGGGCGCCACCGGCACCGGCAAGACCGCCACGATCGCCTGGCTGGTGGAGAAGCTGCAGCGGCCCGTCCTGGTCATGCAGCCCAACAAGACCCTGGCCGCCCAGTTCGCCAACGAGCTGCGCGAGATGCTGCCCAACAACGCCGTCGAGTACTTCGTCTCGTACTACGACTACTACCAGCCCGAGGCGTACATCCCGCAGACCGACACCTACATCGAGAAGGACTCCTCGATCAACGACGAGGTCGACCGGCTGCGGCACTCGGCGACCAACTCGCTGCTCACCCGCCGCGACACCATCGTGGTCGCGTCCGTCTCCTGCATCTACGGCCTGGGCACCCCGCAGGAGTACGTCGACCGCATGATCAGGCTCCGCGTCGGCGACGAGATCGACCGCGACGACCTGCTCCGGAGCCTGGTCGGCAGCCAGTACACCCGCAACGACCTCGCCTTCACCCGCGGCACGTTCCGGGTGCGCGGCGACACGATCGAGATCATCCCGCAGTACGAGGAGCTCGCCGTCCGGATCGAGATGTTCGGCGACGAGATCGAGAAGCTCGCCACCCTGCACCCGCTGACCGGCGAGGTGCTCAGCGAGGACCAGGAGCTGTACGTCTTCCCGGCCTCCCACTACGTCGCGGGCCCCGAGCGGATGGAGCGCGCGATCCGCGACATCGAGGCCGAGCTGGAGGAGACCCTGGCCCGGATGGAGTCCCAGGGCAAGCTCCTGGAGGCCCAGCGCCTGCGCATGCGCACCACGTACGACATCGAGATGATGCGCCAGGTCGGCACCTGCTCCGGCATCGAGAACTACTCCCGCCACATGGACGGCCGCGGCGCCGGCACCGCGCCCAACACCCTCCTCGACTTCTTCCCCGAGGACTTCCTGCTGGTCGTCGACGAGTCGCACCAGACCGTCCCGCAGATCGGCGCGATGTACGAGGGCGACGCCTCCCGCAAGCGGATGCTCGTCGAGCACGGCTTCCGGCTCCCGTCCGCGATGGACAACCGCCCGCTGAAGTGGGAGGAGTTCCTGGAGCGCATCGGCCAGACCGTCTACCTGTCGGCCACGCCCGGCTCGTACGAGATGAACCGCGTCCAGGGCGACGTCGTCGAGCAGGTCATCCGCCCCACCGGCCTGGTCGACCCCGAGATCGTCGTCAAGTCCACCAAGGGCCAGATCGACGACCTCGTCCACGAGATCCGCGAGCGCACCGAGAAGGACGAGCGCGTCCTGGTCACCACCCTGACCAAGAAGATGGCCGAGGACCTCACCGACTACCTCCTCGAACTCGGCATCCAGGTCCGCTACCTGCACAGCGAGGTCGACACCCTGCGCCGCATCGAGCTGCTGCGCGAGCTGCGCGCCGGCGAGTTCGACGTCCTGGTCGGCATCAACCTGCTGCGCGAGGGCCTCGACCTTCCCGAGGTGTCCCTGGTCGCCATCCTGGACGCCGACAAGGAGGGCTTCCTGCGCTCCGAGACGTCCCTGATCCAGACGATCGGCCGCGCGGCCCGCAACGTCTCCGGCCAGGTCCACATGTACGCCGACACGGTCACGCCCTCGATGGAGCGCGCGATCGACGAGACCAACCGCCGTCGCGCCAAGCAGATCGCGTACAACGAGGAGCACGGCATCGAGCCCACGGCCCTCCGCAAGCGGATCGCCGACATCCTCGACTCGCTGGCCCGCGAGGACGCCGACACCGAGACCCTGATCGGCGGCGCCGGCCGCCAGCAGAGCCGCGGCAAGGCCCCCGTCCCCGGCCTGGCCTCCCGCACCCGCGAGGCGGGCCGGCACGCCGCCGACCTCGTCGGCGAGCGCCCCCGCGAGGAGCTGGAGGGCCTCATCGAGCAGATGACCGCCCAGATGCACCAGGCCGCCACCGACCTCCAGTTCGAGCTCGCCGCCCGCCTCCGCGACGAGATCAAGGAACTCAAGCGCGAGCTCCGCGAGATGAAGGAGGCCGGCGTCAAGTAGCCCGCGCCCGCCGCGAACGGCCGGAGCGCCCGCCGCGAAGGGCCGGGGCGGCGCCCGCCGCTCACTGCCCGGGGGCGCAGGTGTCGCGGTGGTCGAGGGACGGCAGGTGGTGCCGCCACTCCCGCTCGGTCAGGCCGCCGCCGGTGCTCTCGCACACGGCGGCGATGTTGCGGGCGGGGGAGAGGTCGTGGGTGATGACGGTGCCGGCGTCGGCGACGCTCTGGAGGGCGCCGCCGTCCGGGGAGAAGGCGAGGGCGCGGATCTCGGACTGGTGGCCGGTCAGGGCGACCGCGTAGAAGCGGCCGGAGCGGACCTCCCACAGGCGGATCGTGCCGCCCGCGTCGCCGGTGGCCAGGAGCCTCCCGTCGGGCGAGAACGCCGCGGCCCGGACGTAGCGGCCGTGGCCGCGCAGGACCAGGCCGTTGGAGCGCAGCGTCCCGCCGTCCGCGAGGAGCACCTTCTGGTCGTCCTCGGCGCCTTCGGCCGCGGCGATCGTGCGCCCGTCCGGCGCGAGGGCGAGGGGCGTGCCGAGCGCCTGGTCGTTGGTCCGGGCGAGGACCCTGCCGGACGGGTACTCCACCAGGCCGGACCTGCCGTCGGCGAGGACCGCCTTGCCGTCGGCGCGGAAGAGGAGGCGCCTGCTGTGCGTGCTGGGCGCGGCCGGCACCGAGCGGATCCGCTTGAACGTCCGCAGGTCCCAGAACCGGAGCTCCTGCGCGGGGCCGCGCTTGACCAGCAGGGCCAGGCCGGCGCCGTCCGGTGACAGGGCCATGAGCCTGACGTCCTCGTCGAGGTGCGGCAGGACGATCGTGCGCAGGGCCGTGCCCTTGCGGGCGTCGGCGATGGTGATCGTGCGGGGGTCGATCCGCACGGCGAGCCTGCGGCCGTCCGGGCTGAGGGCGAGGCCGGTGTTCTCGCCGGTGGACAGGATGTCGCGGGGGAGGCCGAGCGCCCCGCCGGCGGGGCGCTGCCGGCGGACGTCCCAGAAGCGCACCTGGCGGCCCTGGACGTAGGCCATCGCGGAGGCGTCCGCGGAGATCGCCGCCTCCAGGGACATGCCGCCGTGCTGGATCGTCCGGGCGCCCAGGAACGGCCCGACGTCGAGCGAGGCCACCTGGCCGGTCGTCGGCTCGACGCAGCGCAGCGTGCGGTCGCCGACGAAGCGGGTCTGGGAGCAGCCGCTTCCGGAGGCGTACCGGACGACCGGCGGCAGGGCCCGCGTCATGCCGGGGCCTTGGCGTTCGAGGCGCCACATGGTGCGGCCCTGCGCGAGGAAGCGGCCGTCCCGGCTGAAGGCCACCGCGGCGTTGGACACCGCGGGTCCGAGCACGGCGAACGGCGCGTCGGCGCGCACGTCCCAGACCACGATCTCGGCGGGCCTTCCCGCACCGCCGGAGCGCACCACCGCGAGCAGCGCGCCGTCGGCGATCAGCTTCTGCGTGCCCGCGTAGCGTCCCTTGAGCTCGGCTTCGAGGCGGGGGAGCCGGGCGGCGGCTCCGGGCGTGCGGGCGAGGGCCACCCCGCCCTTCGCGGTGACGCTCGCGATCGTCCGGCCGTCGGCGGTGGCGGAGAGCGTCTCCAGGCCGTCCTGCTCGCGCCGCCCGCCCAGCGGGACCTGCCTGAGCGTCCGCAGGTCCCAGGCGGTGCGGGTCTCGCGGCCGTTCACCAGGAGGAGGGTGCCGGACGGGTTGAGGTCGATGCCGTGGAAGACCGTCTCCAGGCCCTCGCCGGCGGGCAGGCGGCCGCGCTCCTTCCCGGTCGCGGTGTCCCAGACGTGCGCGACGCCGTCGTTCGTCCACGTGATCAGGGTGCGGGCGTCGTCGGTGACCGCCACGTCGCGGATCCGCGGGCCCGGCACCGGGAAGGCGTGCAGCCTCCTGCGGGCGCCGACGTCCCAGACGGTGACCGAGGCGCCGGCCTCCTCGTCGCCCGGCGCCGGGTCCGCCACCGCCAGGACGCGGCCGTCCGGCGACGGCTCCCGCAGATGCGTCGTGCTCACGCCCGGCGGGGCGAACATGTCGCTCTCCCACTGGTAGCGCAGCGCGACCAGCGTCTCCCGCGTCTCCCGGGTGTCGGCCAGGGCGGCGGCCGCGACGGCGAGCCGCCGGGCGGTGCGCGGGTCGTTGCGGCGCATGGCCACGGCCAGGGCCGCCAGCCGCCGGGCCTCCGCCTCGTCGCGCTGGTCGGCCACGGTACGGCCCTGCTGGAAGACGAGCCCGCCCGCGCTGATCGTCAGGACGAGCAGCACGGCCAGGACGCCGGAGACCGCGGTGCGCAGCGTCGACCGGCGGCGGGCGGCGGCGCGGCCGGCGTCCAGGAACGCCTGCTCCAGCACGTTGACCGCCAGGTGGCGGCGGCCGCTGACGGCCCAGCTCAGCGCGCGGTCCAGCCGGGTCCCCTGGAAGAGGTCGCCGGTCTTGCGGCCGTGGCCGTCCCACAGCCGGATGCCGGCGACCAGTTCCTGGTGCTCGGCCAGGCCTGAACGTTCCGCGTCCGCCCAGTCCCGCAGGCGCGGCCAGGCGCGCAGCAGCGCCGCGGTGGCGAGGGTGAGGTGCCGCCCGTCCCAGGTGAGCAGCCCGGCCCGGCCGAACGCCCCCAGCACGGAGTCGATCACCTCGGCCGGCGTGCGCCCGTCGTCGAACTCCTCGCGCGCCGCCGGCCGGACGAGCTCGTCGCCCGCCGCCACCATCCGGAGCAGCACCTGCGGCACCGCCTGCCGCGCCGCCGGGTCCAGCCCCTCGAAGATCGCCTCGGCGCGCTCGCCCAGCGTGGGCGCGGCGGCCCGCGGCGTGCGCCCGGCGGCGGCCGCCCGCTCGCCCTGCCGCAGCAGATCGGCGTCCGGTGCCCCGCCGAGAAGGTCCAGCAGCAGCCGCGGCGCGTCCGGCCGCCGCCCGGGGTCCTTGGCCAGTGCCGCCGCGACGATGGGGCGGAGCCGCTCGGGCACCGCGGAGGTGTCCGGTTCGGTGGTCGTCACCGCGTGCATCAGCGAGGGCAGCGTGTCGCCGGCGAACGGGGCGTGCCCGGACGCGGCGAACAGGATCGTCGCGCCCCACGCCCACACGTCGACGGCGGGCCCCGGGTCCCGGCCCCGGAACACCTCCGGCGCCATGTACCGGGGCGTGCCCTTGACGCCGGTCGCGCTCTGCGACATGTCCTCGTGGCGGGCGATCCCGAAGTCGATGACGCGCGGCCCGTCCGGCCCGAGCAGCACGTTCGCCGGCTTGAGGTCGCGGTGGACGACGCCCGCCCGGTGGATGGTCGTGAGCGCGGTCGCGATCCCGACCGCCAGCCGGTACAGCTCGTCGGGCGCGTGCGCGCCGCCCTCCTCGACCGCCTGCTGGAGGGTGGGGCCGGCGACGTACTCGCTGACGACGTACGGGGGCGCCGACTCCAGGTCGGCGGCCAGCACCCGCGCCGTGCAGAACTGCGAGACGCGCCGGACCGCCTCCACCTCGCGGGCGAGCAGGTGGCGCTGCCGGAGCGAGTAGTCGCCGTGCAGGGCCTTGACCGCGACGCGCGTCCCGTCCGGGCCGTACGCCTCGTAGACCACTCCCTGCCCGCCCGCGCCCAGCCGGCCGGCGAGCCAGTAGTCACCGAGCCGCGCGGGCTCGCCGGGTGTCAGGGGGACTGGGGCCACGGCCGCCTCCTGGAGCTTGACAGACATGATCGTCTCTGGATGACGCGACCCGGTACCGCGATGTTCGAGCACCACCGGGACGGGGCCACATCCGGCCCCGTCCCGGGCAGCCGCCCCAGTGGCCCGCGCACGCGGATCCATTGGTGAGGCGGTGCGGGCGGTCCGGCCTTACGATCGCGGGATGGAACTGGCGCCTCGTACGGCACGTCCGGTCGATCTGCCGCTTCTGGTCGCGATCGAGGAGAGCGCGGACGGGATGTTCGGCCCGCTGGGGATCGAGTTCCCGGCCGGGCCGACGGTGATCGAGACGATGATCGAGAAGGGCGGCGGCGAGATCGTGGTGGCGGGGGACCCGCCGCTGGGGTTCGCGGCCGTGCAGGAGCTGGACGGGGCCGTCCACCTGGAGCAGATCGCCGTGCACGCGGACCGGGTGCGGCAGGGGATCGGCGCGCTGCTGCTGCGCGAGGTGCTGGAACGGGCCCGGCGCGCCGGGGCGCCCGGGGTCTCGCTGCTGACCTTCCAGGACGTCCCGTGGAACGCGCCCTGGTACGCGAAGCACGGCTTCGAGGTCCTGCCCGCGGAGCGCTGGGGACCGGGCCTGCGCGGCCACTGGGACGACGAGGTCGCGGCCGGCCTGCACGACCTGGGGCCGCGCGTCGTCATGTGGGCGCCCCTCGGCCAGGGCGGCGACGCGTAGGTGTGATCGGCACCGCGTTCCGGACGGCCGAGGACGAGTGATCTTGCGGCTAGGCTGGCCCGGGGCGGCACGACGAGGTCGTGCGAGGGTGCGGAATGGAATGGGTCGCGGAGACCGTCCGGACATTGGGGGATCTTTCGCTCGCGCCACTGCTGGCGGTCGCGTGGCTGCTGGCGTTCGCCGAGTCGGGGCTCGGGATTGGAACGCTCGTTCCCGGCGAGACGGCGGTGCTGGTGCTGGGCGCGTCGGCGGCGGAGCCGGTCCGGTTCGCGGCGATGCTGCTCGCGGTCGGGCTGGGCGTGACGGCGGGCGACCATGTCGGCTACCTGATCGGGCGCCGGTACGGGGAGGCCATGGGCCGGACGCGGATCGTGCGCAAGGCCGGGCAGCGGCACTGGGACCGGGCGATGGCGGTGCTGCGCCGGCGCGGCGCCGCCGCGGTGCTGCTCACCCGCCTGGTGCCGGTGGTGCGCACGCTCACGCCCGCCGCCGCCGGGGCCGCCGGGGTCCCGTACGCGCGCTTCCTGCCCGCCTCGCTGGCCGGTTCGCTGGTGTGGGCGGCCGTGTACGTGGGGATCGGCGCGTTCGCCGGCGCGTCGGCGGAGCGCATCGAGGCGCTGGTGGGCCGGGGCGGCCTCGCGGTCTTCGCGGCCGCGGCCTGCGCGGCCGCCGCGGTGGCGGTGCTCCGGAGGAGGCGGCGCCGTTCCGGAGTGCCCGCCGATGAGTGATGCGCCGAGCATCCCGCAGCCCACCGGAGGCCGTGGTCAGTGGTTCTTGAGATCCTGTAGCAACGAGCGCCAGGTGGCCGCGTGGAGGGCGAGGACGGGCCCGTCCGGGTTCTTGGAGTCTCGTACGGCCACGCGGGCCTTCCATTGTGCGACTTCGACGCACTCCGAAGTCTGCGCTTGGCTGTGAGTGCTGGTGCGCCAGGCGGCATTGGACAGTTCTGGTCCGCTCATGCGTCCGACATTATTCGCTGGATCAGGTCCCGGGAGCGCGTTTCGCTGAGGGCCGCCATTCGTATTCGGCGGAAGGCGTTCCGGTAGCGTTCGACGCTTGTGGAGTCGTCGAGCATCAGGCGTCCCGTGAGATAGGTGATCAGCACCGTGCTCAGCACACTGGGATCTCCGATGTCCAGCAGCCAGAAGGATTCGTTGACGCCCGGGTCGGCGGTCGAGGCGAACGGGAGGACCTGAATGGACAGTCGCTCCCGTTCCGACTCGTTGACCAGCCGTTGGAGCTGCGCCCGCATGACCGCAGGCCCGCCCCGTGCTCGACGCAAGGCGGCCTCATCCAGCACGAGCCGGATCTTGGGTGGGTCGGGCTGGTCAAGTATGCGCTGACGGGCCATCCGGAACGCGACGAACCGGTCCGCGCGTTCGGGCGGGATCTCGGGGACGTGCGCTCGCATGATGGCGAGTGCGTAGTCCTCGATCTGAAGGAGTCCGGGGATGAAGCCGGTCTCGATCGCGTCCAGGGCCGAGGCGTCGCGCTCCAACGAGGCGTAGTCGCAGTCGGAGCGGGATGCGATGTCCTTGAAGGCGCACCACCACCCTGACCGGTGCTCTTGTTCGGCGAGCGTCATCAGGGCTTTGTGCAGGTTCGCGTCAACGCCATAGGCATCGAGGATGAACCCGAGGTCGCGGAGGCGCAGTGACTGCAGGCCGTTCTCGATCAGGCTCAGTGAGGAGCCCGAGCGTTCGAGGCGGCGGCCCGCTGCCTGGAGGGTATAGCCCGAGTCTTCGCGTACTTGGCGAAGTGCTCGGCCTATCCGGCGGAGGCGAGCGGATGACGGGGGGTCTTCCGGCATGTGTTCATACTGTCACGCTTAGTAGCTGGAGGAGATGGGATCCGCTGGAGACTCAAAATCCAGTGGCTGGACGTCGCGAGGCATGTCGAATGCCTGGTGGGGGCCGCGCAGTGCGATGAATCTGGGTGCGTGACGGTCCGGTGGAAGGGGATCTGATGGCGCCGAGTGAGATGCGGTATTCGCTCCTGGCGGGGCTGGCGTGGCGGTTGTGGACGGTCTCGCTGAGCTGCCGGCTGGACTTCCCGCAAGGGACGCAGCCGGTGCTGTTCGTACGGTGCGGGAACGCGCGATGGGAGCCGGTCCTCGCCGTCGAGCGCGGCCGGGCATGGCTGCTGCTGTGGCGGCGGGCGGAGCTGAACGCGGCCCGGCTGGACGAGGCGGCGCTGCGGATCGCGGCGGGGGCCGGCGCGTGAGCGCGACGCTGGACGGGGCCCTGTGCGTGACGCTGCCGGGCCTGGAGCGTTCGGCCGTGGAGGCCCGGGCGTTCGTACGGGACGTGCTGGGGGAGGGGCATCCCCTGCTCGATGACGTCCGCACGTGCGTGAACGAGGCGTTCACCAACGCGGTGGAGCACACCGCTTCGGGGCGGGGCGGGCGGGTGTCCGTCCGTCTCGCGGTGGCGGGCGGGGCGCTGGTCGCGGAAGTGGGTGACGACGGGGCTGGGGGCGCGCGGCCCCGGCTGCGGGACGACCCGATGGGCGAGGACGGGCGGGGCATGCGGATCATTGATGCGCTCGCCTCGGGCTGGGGCGTGCGTGTGGAGGGCGGCCGGTGCGTGGTGTGGATGCGTTTCGTCCAGTCGTCCCGCGTGAGGCCCGCCCGGAGTGAAGGGCGGTCAGGTGGGTGCCGCTCGGCGCCTCCGGAGGCGGCGGCGGAGCCGCAGCAGCCGGTACGCGGCGTACGCCAGCACGGCCAGCCCCGCCAGCGCGACCAGCGGCGCCAGTACGGCGAGCAGGCTCATGCCGAGGGAGATGGCGTCCTCGACCGTGCTGGCCACGGGCGCGCCGGTGCCGAGCGTTCCGGCGTTGACGACCGGGCGCACGGACGCCTTGGCGAGGTGGAACAGCAGGGCGACCGCGATGCCGGCGATCCAGCCGAGCCACGGGGTCTGCTCCTCCAGGCGGGCGGCGGCCTCGGTGGCGGCGAACGCGGCGCCGCCGGAGGCGGGGCGGATCGCGGTCTGGATCGCGTCGTTGACGGTGTCGACGGCGGGGATCTTGTCCAGGACGATCTCGGCGGCCAGCAGGACGGCGAGCAGGGCCAGCGTGCGGCCGTCGGCGAGCCAGCCGAACTCGGCGGGCAGCCGGACGAGGTCGGTGTGGCGGTCGAGGAGGCCGACCACCAGGAGGGGGATGTAGGCGTTCAGGCCGGCCGCGGCCGACAGGCCGAGGCCGGTCAGTGCGGCGAGCATGGCCCTCCCGGACTAGCGTGTCGCTCCAGGATCCACCACCGGCGGGCCCGCCGGGTGCGGTTCTTAATAATCTACAATGTAAAGGCGGGAACCCGCGAGGCGCCGGAGGCGTCTGGACAGGGCGAGGGGAGGCAACGGATGCGCATCGGTGCACGCGGCCGGTCCGTCGCGATCCTGGTCGGGCTGCTCCTGGTCGCGATCACTCCGCTGGTGGCGCTGCCGGCGGTGCGGTGCGAGGTCTTCGGGATCGGCTGCCCCGAGCCGGTGAAGGCGGCGCACGCCGACCCGGCGAGGACGCGCGAGCGCCAGCCGATCAGCCCGATCGAGGCGGCCACCGGGGGAGCGTACGTGGCGCTGGGCGACTCGTACTCGTCGGGCCTGGGCGCCGAGGCGACCGCCGCCGACCACAACCCGCTGGCCCGCTGCCAGCGGACGTCCAAGGCGTACTACCACCAGGTCGCCAAGGCCTACCCGTTCAAGGCCACGGCGTTCTGGGCGTGCTCGGGGGCGACCACGCGGACGGTGCAGACCGGCAAGTCCGGCGAGCCGTCCCAGCTGACCCGCATCGACGCGAACACCACCCTGATCACGATCAGCGTGGGCGGCAACGACGTGGGCTTCTCCAAGATCCTGGCGGGCTGCGTGGTCAAGCTGCCGTGGAGCAAGAGCTGCTCGGAGCAGGGCGGGGACGTCGCCCAGCGGATGGCAGAGCTGCGCACCACGCTCCCCGACCTCTACCGGAAGATCGCCGAGAAGGCGCCGAAGGCGCGCCTGATCGTGATGGGGTACCCGCGGGCGTTCTCCGAGACCGACGGCGCGGGCGGCGACAACATCAGCGTCGCCGACCAGCAGTGGCTGAACGCGCGGCACCGGGAGCTGAACGAGCTCATCCGGCAGACGGTGGCCGAGGCCGACCAGCGCGTCGCGGCGACCGGCGGTGCGGGCAGCGTCGAGTTCGTCGACGCCTACAGCGCGTTCGCCGGGCATGAGGTGGGCAGCCCGGACCCGTACATGAACGGCCTGGCGGTGAGCGTGTCGCAGCTGGCGGCCGAGCCGCGCAGCTTCCACCCGACGGTCCGCGGCCACGAGGCGCTGGCCCGCCTGTTCACCGACCAGATCCGCAAGGGCCCGGGCCGCCCCCTCAACCAGTTCTACTGAGCCGCTCTCACTGGGAGATGGTGTTGAGGCGGTCGAGGGCGTCGGCGAACTCCTCGACCATGTCGTAGACGACCTGGCGGGCCGGCTTGACGGTGTTCATCTGGCCGACGACCTGGCCGACGTAGTAGTTGGCGAGCTGCCGGGCGCCGGGGTTGCCGGACTGGGCGATCTTGTCGATCTGGGCCATGGCGCCGTGCGCGATGATCATCTGGAGCGGCATGCCGAGCGGGCCGGGGCTGTCCGGGCCGTCCCACTCGTCGGTCCAGGCGGAGCGGAGCTGGCGGGCGGGCTTGCCGGTCCGGGAGCGGGACCGGACGGTGTCGCGCGACGTTGCGGCGAGCAGCTTCTCCTTGACGGGCGGCGGGGTCTCGGCCTCCTCGGTGGTGAGCCAGACCGAGCCGCACCAGACGCCGGAGGCGCCGAGGGCGAGGGCGGCGGCCATCTGGCGGCCGGTGCCGATGCCGCCGGCGGCCAGTACGGGGACGGGGGCGACGGTGTCGACGACCTCGGGGACCAGGACCATGGTGGAGATCTCGCCGGTGTGGCCGCCGGCCTCGCCGCCCTGGGCGACGATCAGGTCGACTCCGGCGGCGACCTGGCGGCGGGCGTGCTCGGCGGTGCCGACGAGGGCGGCGACGGGGACGCCGGCGGACTTGGCCTTGTCGACCATGAGCGGCGGCGGGGTGCCGAGGGCGCTGGCGATCAGGCGGATCGGGTGCGCCAGCGACACCTCGATCAGCTCGGTGGCGCCCTCCTTGGTGACCTGCATGCCGCCGCGGGAGCGGCTCTTGCGGGCGCGGTCCAGGTCCGGCGGCGGGATGTCGTACTTCTCGAAGAGGCTCTGGAGGAACGTCCAGTGCTCGGCGGGGACGGCGGCGAGCATGGTGTCGAGGCCGCCCCCCTCGCGGCCGGCGCGCTCGGCGGACTCGTCGATCTTGCCGGGGACGAGGACGTCGACGCCGTACGGGCGGCCGCCGACGTGGTCGTCGATCCAGCGCAGTTCCTCTTCGAGGCGTTCGGGGGAGTAGGCGACGGCGCCGAGGACGCCCATGCCGCCGGCGTTGGTGACGGCGGCGACGACGTCGCGGCAGTGGCTGAACGCCAGCAGCGGGAACTCGATGCCGAACATGTCGCAGATGTCGGTTCGCATGGCTTCAGGCTCCCTTGAACAGCACGTAGGACTCGCCCTCGTCCGGGTGGACGAACGTGGCGCGGAGGGGGAGGCCCTCGCGCAGGCCGGCGGTGTCGAGGCCGTCCAGCCGGGCGTGCAGCCAGGGTCCTTCGGCCAGTTCGACGAGGGCGAGGGTGGCGGGCTCGCCGGTGCGGGCGTGGGCGACGGTCCATGTGATGAGGGTGGCGGTGCCTTCGGCGTCGGCCCAGGTGAGGTCCTCGCTGCCGCATTCGGGGCAGGCGGTCTGGTCGGGCGCGTACCAGCGGTCGCAGGGCTCGCAGCGCCGGACGACCAGCTTGTCCGCGGCGGTGCCGTCGAAGAACGGGTCGGTGCGGCCGTCGCGGCGCAGGATGCCGATCTCCATGCTCAGGCCCCCTTCGGGTGCGGGCTGACGATCATCGTGGAGTGGTGGTCGAGGATGCCGCCGTTGCCGCTGACGAGGATGACGTCGTTGCGGTCGGCCTGGCGGTCGCCGCCGTCGCCGCGGGCCTGGATGACGGCCTCCGACAGCGGTGTCATGCCCCACATGTAGTACGCCGACAGCTGCCCGCCGCCGGTGTTGGTGGGGAGGGCGCCGCCGGGGCCGAGGGCGCCGGACGCGGCGAACGGGCCGCCCTCGCCCTTGGCGCAGAAGCCGTAGTCCTCCAGCGTGACCAGGACGGTGTAGGTGTAGCAGTCGTACAGCTGGGCCTGGCTGATGTCGGCGGGGGTGACGCCGGCCATCTTCATCGCGATGGGCCCGGAGGTGAGCGCGCCGGTGGTGAGGCCGAACTCGCTGCCGCGCTCCTTGCGGTGCCCGGGGTGGCCCTGGCCCCAGCCCCACAGGTGGACGGGCGGCCGGGCGAGGTCGCGGGCGCGGTCGGCGGAGGTGATGACGACCGCGATGGCGCCGTTGGAGACCAGGCAGCAGTCGAGCAGGTGGAGCGGTTCGGCGACCCAGCGGGACGCCTGGTGGTCGGCGAGCGTGATCGGGTCGCGCATCTGGGCGAGGGGATTGCGGGTGGCCCAGTCGCGGGTGCTGACCGCGATGGCGCCGAGCTGCTCGCCGGTGGTGCCGTACCGGTTCATGTGCCGCTGGGCGGCGAGGGCGTAGAACGCGTTGACGCTGCGCAGGCCGAGCGCGGCGGTCATGCCGCCGAAGCCGTACCATTCGCGGGCGTCGCGGTGGTACGCCGAGCCCGAGGACTGCTTCGGTTTGAGCGGGGCGTCGGAGAAGACGCAGGCCACGGTGGTGGCGGCGCCGCTGAGGACGGACATCGCGGCGTAGGAGACCATGGCGCCCGCGGTGGCGCCGTAGGAGTTCATCTGACTGAGCAGGCGCAGGTCGCGCAGGCCGAGCGTGTCGGCGACCTCGATGCCGGGGGAGCCGCCGAGGCCGTGGCTGACGAGCAGCCCGTCCAGGTCGCCGAGCGCGAGTCCGGCGTCGGCGACCGCGAGCCGTACCGCGTCGGCCGCCAGCCGCCGGGGGCTGCGCCCGTACACCTTGCCCAGCTCGGTCATGCCGAGTCCCGCGATGGCCGTGCCGTCAACCATGGGTCACCGCCGTGCCTCCTTCGTGTCGTTGCCCACCGCCACCGTACCGAATGACGTTCTATTTAACATCGACAGGTATGAAGTGCTCGTTTGGACATGTTGTCGCCGGTGCTGTAGCAACGATCGTGTGACATCCAGTGACAGGCCCGCCCCCGCGTCCCGCGACGACCGGCCGGCGCCGGCCGCCCCCGCCTCCGGGCTGGCGGGACGCGACTTCCTGCTCCTGCTGGCCGGCACGCTCGGGATGTTCTCCAACCACGCCGTCCTGCTGTCGGTGGTGCCGCTGTTCTCGGTCGGCGGCGGCGCCGGCCACGGCGGCGCGGGCGCGGCGACCGCGACGTTCATGGCCGCCACCGTCCTCGTCCAGCTCGGGATGGGGCGGCTGACCCGCCGGTTCGGCGCGCGCCCGCTGCTGGTCGCCGGGGCGTTGCTGCTGGGCGTGCCGGCGTTCGGGTACGCCGCGTCGGCCGCGCTGCCGTGGGTGCTGGCCGTGTCGGCGGTACGCGGCGCGGGCTTCGGGATCGTCACGGTCGCGGGCGCGGCGCTGGTGGCGGCGCTCGTCGCGCCCGACCGCCGCGGCCGCGCCCTCGGCCTGTACGGCCTGACCATCGGCCTGCCGCAGGTGCTGGTGCTCCCGGCGGGCCTGTGGGCGGCCGGACGGTACGGCTTCGTCCCGGTCTTCGTGGCGGCCGGGATCGTCAGCGTCCTCGCCGTCCCGCTGGCCGCGGCGATGTCCCGCCACCCGGCCCTGGCCCCGGACCGCACACCGCGCCCGCGCGGCCCCCGGACGGCGCCGTCCGCGCGGAGCGCGAGGCGGGCGGCGCGCCGGTACGCCGGGCCCTGGACGTCGCTGTTCGTCTCCTCCTGCGCGTTCGGCGGCGTCGCCTCGTTCCTGCCGCTCGCCCTGGACGCCGCCACGGCGGCGGTCGCGCTGCTCGCGCTGTCGGCGGCGATCATCGCCGGGCGGTGGACGGCGGGCGTGTGGAGCGACCGCGCGGGCGCCGGGCGGCTGGCCGGGCCCGGTGTCGTCGCCGGCGGGCTGGGGATGGCGGGGCTGGCGGCGGCGGCCGCCGCGGACGGCACCGGCGCGGCGGTCACCGCGGTCGCCGCGGCGACGCTCTACGGCCTGGGATTCGGCCTGGTCCAGAACGACACGCTGGTGGTGATGTTCCAGCGCTCCGGGCCGGCCGGGCACGGCTCGGCGAGCGCCGCGTGGAACATCGCCTTCGACGCCGGCACCGGCGCGGGCGGGGCCGTGATCGGGCTGCTGTCCGGCGCCCTCGGCATCTCCGTCTCGTTCGCCGCGGCCGCCGCCGGGATGGCCGCGGCGCTCCCGCTCGCCTGGCTGGACGCCCGCCGCGGGCGGGTGGGACCGCCCGCGCCCCGGGGCGACGGAGGCGCGGGCGGTCCCATGGCGGCTTCCTAGCCGGCCGGGCCTCCTAGGAGGCCAGGACCGCCTGGAGGAAGTCGCGCGTGCGCTGCTCGGACGGCTCGCCGAAGATCTGCTCCGGCGGGCCCTCCTCGACGATCTGCCCCTGGTCGAACATCAGGACCCGGTCGGAGATGTCCTTCGCGAAGTGCATCTCGTGGGTCACGCACAGGATCGTCAGGTCGCTCTCGCGGGCGATGTCGCGCAGCAGGTCCTGGACGCCGACGACGAGCTCGGGGTCCAGCGCCGAGGTGACCTCGTCCAGCAGCAGCACCCGGGGCTCCATCGCCCGGGCGATCGCCACCCGCTGCTGCTGGCCGCCCGACAGCTGGGTCGGATGGGCGTTCTCCTTGTCGCCCAGCCCGACCAGGTCCAGCAGCTCCCGGGCCTTCTCGGCGGCCTCGTCCTTGGACTTGCCGAGCACGTGCACGGGCCCTTCGGTGAGGTTGCGCAGCACGTTCATGTTGGGGAACAGGTTGAACTGCTGGAACACCATCCCGACCTGCTTGCGCATCTCGTGCAGGTGCTTCTCGTTGGCCGGGACGAGCTTCCCGCCCTTGTCCATGTGCGACAGCGGCCGGTCGCCGACCCGGATCACCCCGCTGTTGAGCCTCTCCAGCGTCATCAGCAGCCGCAGGATCGTGGTCTTGCCCGAGCCGCTGGGCCCGATCAGGGTCACCCGCTCGCCCGGGGCGACCGTGAAGTCCAGCTCGCGCAGGACCACGTTCGACCCGAACCGCTTGACGACCTTCTCGAAGACGATGCCCGGCGCGGTGCTCTCGCCCTTCTTGAGCGGTACGGCGGAGGACTTGGCCTCGCCCTTCGGCTTCCCCTTGGAGACGGGGACCTCGGGCGAGGAGTCCTCGGGTGTGGTGTCAGTAGGTGGCATAGCGCCTCTCCAGGCGACGGACGAGGATCGAGGACACGACGCTGACGACGACGAACAGCAGTCCCACGACCGTGATCGGCTCAAGGAACTTCAGCGTCTCCGCGCCGATGTGGTACGCGGCGCCCAGCATCTCCGCGACGTTGATCGCCAGCAGCAGCGGCGAGTCCTTGAACATGGCGATGAGGTAGTTGCCGAGCGTCGGCACGACCTTGCGGACGGCCTGCGGCAGGATCACGTCCAGCCAGACCCGGCTCTTGGGCAGGTTGAGCGCGACCGTCGCCTCCCACTGCCCGCGGGGGACGTCGGCGATCCCGGCCCGGTACACCTCCGAGGTGTAGGCCGAGTAGTGCAGGCCCAGCCCGATGATCCCCGCGGTGAGCGGGCCCAGGGTGAGCCCGAACGAGGGGAACACGTAGAAGATGAAGAACAGCTGCACCAGCAGCGGCGTGCTGCGGATGAACTCCACGACCCAGCGGGTGGTCTGGCTGACCAGCGTGATCGGCGACCGGCGCAGCAGCGTCCACACCAGGCCGAGCACCAGCGCGAGCAGGTAGCCGAGCACGGTGGCGACGATCGTGACGCGCAGCCCGTTCAGCAGGTCGGGCAGGATCTCCCCGGTGTAGGTCCAGTCCCAGGTCATCAGCCCGTCACCCCCGCCCCGGTGCCGGCCGTGGCCGGTACCGCCTTGGCGCTGGGCCGGCGGCCGAGCATGCGGTCAACGCGCCGCTCGGCGTACCGCACCAGCAGCTGCAGCAGCTGCGCGATCACGAAGTAGATCACCAGGATCGCGACGTAGGTCCACAGCGTCTCGCCGGTGGAGGACTGGATCTGCTTGGCCCGGAACGTCAGATCGCCGATGGTGATCAGCGAGACGATCGCGCTGCCCTTCATCAGCTCGATCAGCAGGTTGCCGAACGGCGGCAGCATCAGCGCGACCGCCTGCGGCAGCAGCACCCGCCGCATCCGCTGGACCGGCGTGAAGTTCAGCGCGATCGTGGCCTCGTGCTGCGCCTTCGGCACCGCGTTGATCGAGCCCCGGACGACCTCGGCGCCGTACGCGCCGACGTTGAGCCCGAGCGCGAGCACCGCGGCGGCCATCGGGGTGAAGCGGAGGCCGATCAGCGGCAGCGCGTAGAAGAACCAGTACATCAGCACCAGGGTGGCCGTGCCGCGGAAGAACTCCACGTAGACGCGGTTGAGAACGCGCACGGCACGGTTCCGCGAGGTCCCGGCCAGGCCGAAGACCAGCGCGAGCACCAGGGCCAGCGCACTCCCGTACACCGTGAGCTGGACGGTGATCCACGCGCCCTGGAGCAGCTGCTGGTAGCTGTCGAGGACTTCGCCCACGGGTCAGACCGCGCAGAACTTCGCCGCCGTGTCACCGGCGCCGGGCAGCTCGGCCTGGCTGAAGCCGAACGGCTGGATGATCGGCAGCAGCTTGTTCTGCTGCTTGAACTCGGTGAGCTTGTCGTTGAAGGCCTTGAGCAGGTCGGTGTCGGCCTTGCGGAACGCGAAGCCGCCCGCGCCGAACTGCTCCTTGCCGTCGATGACCGGGACGAACGCCTCGGTGACCTCGTACGGCTCGCCCTGGTGCTTGGACAGCAGGTCGACCAGGGAGATGCGGGTCAGCGCGATCGCGTCGATCCGCTCGGCCTTGAGGCCCTCGTACGCGCTCGGCTGGTCCGCGAAGGTCTTGATCTGGCCCTTGGGAACGCCCAGCTTCTCGGCGTAGCCGCCCTCCACCGCTCCCGTCAGCACGCCGATGTTGGCCTTGGTCTTGGTGACGTCCTCGAACTTCAGGATCTTCTTGGGGTTGCCCTTGGGCACCATGAACGCGGTCTTGGCCACGTAGTCCGGGTCGGAGAACGCGACCTCGGCGCAGCGCTCCTTGTTGATGAACATGCCGGCCGCGATCACGTCGAACCGCTTGGCCTTCAGCCCGCCGATCAGCCCGCCGAAGTCGACCTGGACGCCCTCGACGTTGTTGATCCCGAGCTCCTTGAAGATGGCCCGCGCCAGCTCCGGTGCCTCGCCGGTGAGCTTGCCGGACTTGTCGGTGAAGCCGTACGGGGCCTCGTTGGCGAAGCCCACCCGGATCTTGCCCTCCTGCTTGGCCTTGGCCAGCGTGCCGCCGCCCGCCTTCTCGGCCTCCGGGTCGGTCGTCGTGCAGCCGGCCGCGGCGAGCGGGATCGCCCCCGCGAGCAGGGTCGCGGTACGCAGGAAGTGGCGTCTCGAGGAAGTCATCTTTGATCTCCTGTGTAATGGCGGCGACCGCCGGGGGCCGGTAATCGGCCCCCGGCGGTCGCGCGCCCGATGGGTCGGGGACGCGGGGATCGGGAACGGTCGGAGTCGAATGGTCGGAGTATGGCCGGAGTCGAGTCGATTGAGTTAGGACGGCAGGGTAGACCCCTACGCGCCGACGGGTGTGAAATCGCGCGCACCGATGAACGACGGACGCGGCGCTGAGGCCGAGAACGGCTCGGTACAGGCGTTGTCGACGCTGTTGAACACGATGAAGACGTTCGACCGCGGGAACGGCGTGATGTTGCCGTTCGAGCCGTGCATGCAGTTGCAGTCGAACATGGTGGCGGACCCGGCGGCGCCCGTGAACAGCTCGATCCCGTGCTTGTCGGCGAGGATCGAGAGGCTGTTGGGATCGGGCGTGCCGATCTCCTGGTTCTTCAGAGAGGACTTGTAGTGGTCGTCGGGCGTCTCGCCGACGCACGACACGAACGTCTTGTGCGAACCCGGCATGATCATGAGGGCGCCATTGTGCACGAAGTTCTCGGTGAGCGCGATGGAGATGCTCACCGCGCGCATGCGCGGCATGCCGTCCTCCGCGTGCCAGGTCTCGAAGTCGGAGTGCCAGTAGAAGTCCGTGCCGGTGAAGCCTGGCTTGTAATTCACCCGGCTCTGGTGGACGTAAACCTCCGAGCCGAGGATCTGCCGGGCCCGGCCGACGACGCGGGGGTCGCGGACCAGCTCGGCGAAGACCTCGCTGATCTTGTGGACCTCGAAGATGGAGCGGACCTCGTCGGACACCCGCTCGGTCACGGTGCGCTCGTCGCGGCGGACCTCCGGGTCGGCGGACAGGCGGCGCAGCTCGGCGCGGTAGTCCTCGACCTCCTCGGGCAGCAGCAGCTGGTCCACCGAGAGGAATCCGTTGGTGTCGAACGAGTCGAGCGTCGCGGCGTCGATCGGCCCGTCCTCGGGGCCGCCGTACACGACGGGGTCCTGCCGGTACAGCAGGGCCGCCTCGCCGCACTTCCGGGTCGGATAGGCGTCGTCGATCGTCGGATGGCTCTCGATGATGCTCATGCGTCCTCCTCAGTGATCAGCGGGTAGACACCGTTCTCGTCGTGCACCTCCCGGCCTGTCACCGGCGGGTTGAAGACGCACACGGTGCGCACGTCCGTCTTGGCGTTGAAGGTGTGGCGGTCATGCTCGTTCAGCAGGTACATGACGCCGGGCTCGATACGGTGCTTCTCGCCCGTCTCCCGGTTGACGAGCTCGCCCTCGCCCTCGACGCAGTACACCGCCTCGATGTGGTTCGCGTACCACATGTCGGTGCTGGTGCCGGCGTACAGGATGGTCTCGTGCATCGAGAACCCGACCTTGTCGCCGGCCAGCACGAAGCGGCGGCTGCACCACGTCGGGGCCTGCACGTCGCGCTCGGTGCCGATGATGTCCTTGAGAGAACGGACGATCACTTCTGGTGTTCCTTTCCTCGGGTCGAGCCGGTACGGCCGGCGGTCGCGATCGCGGCGGGGGCCGCGGTCAGACCGCCACCGTCGCGCGCACGGCGCGGACCGACTCGGCGATGATCTCCAGCCCCGTGGCGAGCTCCTCGGCGGTCGTGGTGAGCGGCGGCAGCAGCTTGACCACCTCGCCCTCCGGACCGGAGGTCTCCATGAGCAGGCCGCGGCCGAACGCCTCGGCGCAGACCCGCGGGGCCAGGTCCGCGTCCCGCATGACCAGGCCCCAGGCCAGGCCGCGGCCGCGGACGGTGTCGACCGCGCCGGCGTGCTCCAGCGCGATCTCGTTCAGGGCGCGCTCGACCTGCTCGCCCTTGGCGAGGGTCTGCTTCTCCATGCCCTCGCCGGTCCAGTAGTCCTCCAGCGCGGCGGTGGCGGTGACGAACGCCGGGTTGAAGCCGCGGAAGGTGCCGTTGTGCTCGCCGGGCTCCCACACGTCCAGCTCGCGGCGCATGAGCGTGACCGCGAACGGCAGCCCGTAGCCGCTGAGCGACTTCGACAGGCAGACGATGTCGGGCGTGATCCCGGCCTCTTCGAAGCTGAAGAACGCGCCGGTGCGGCCGCAGCCCATCTGCACGTCGTCGACGATCAGCAGGATCTCGTGCCGCCGGCACAGGTCGGCGAGGCCGCGCAGCCAGTCGGCGGTGGCGACGTTGATGCCGCCCTCGCCCTGGATCGTCTCGACGATCACGGCGGCGGGCTTGTCGAGGCCGCTGCCGCTGTCGTCGAGCATCGTCTCCAGCAGGAGGAAGTCGGGGGTGCGGCCGTCGAGGTAGTTGTCGTACGGCATCGCGACGCCGTGGCCGAGCGGGACGCCGGCACCGTCGCGCTTCATCGAGTTGCCGGTGACCGCCAGCGCGCCGAGCGTCATGCCGTGGAAGGCGTTGGTGAAGCTGATGACGCTCTCCCGGCCGGTGTATTTCCGGGCCAGTTTGAGCGCCGCCTCGACCGAATGGTTTCCGGCGGGGCCGGGGAACTGGACCTTGTAGTCGAGCCCGCGCGGCTTCAGCACGATCTCCTGGAACGTCTCCAGGAACTTCCGTTTCGCGACGGTGTACATGTCGAGGCCGTGCACCACGGAGTCGCTCATGAAGTAGTCCATGAGCCGCTGTTTCAGCTGCGGGTTGTTATGGCCGTAGTTCAGCGTTCCGGCACCGGCGAAGAAGTCGAGGTAGGTCTTGCCGCTCTCGTCGGTCATCGTGCTGCCGCGGGCGGTGTCGAACACGGTCGGCCAGCCCCTGCAGTAGCCGCGGACTTCGGATTCGAGGTGAGCGAAAACATCCATTGTCTGCCTCCCGGGCAGGTGGGGTGGATGGGCGGTGTGGTCTACGGGCGGCATGCCGTACGGCACGCTGTACGGCACGTCGCGTGGCGCGGTGGTGACACGGGGGTGCCGGCCGCCGAGCCGGGGGCTAGGCCGCCGGCAGGGGGCCGATGCGGAAGAGGGCCTCCGGCTCGTGGCCCTCGGGGAAGTGCTCGCGGCCGAACAGCGGGGTCCGCTCCAGCGCGCAGCCGCGATTGCGGGCGAAGGACTCGAACATCCTGGTGGAGGGGGTGTTGTCGGGGGTGACCGTGGCCTCCACGTACCCGCCGCCGCGGGCGGCGACCCGGTCTCCGAGGTCGTCGAGCATGCGGCGGGCCAGGCCCTGGCCGCGGTGGTCGTCGTCGACGGCGACCTGCCAGACGAACAGCGTGTCCGGGGCCGCCGGGCGGGTGAAGCCGGTGATGAAGCCGCACGGCCGGCCGGTTCCGGCGTCCCGGGCCACCACGGAGGTGCCGGCGAAATCCCGGCACCAGAGCACGTAGCTGTAGGGCGAGTTCACGTCCAGAACCCGCGAGTCCCGTGCGAGCCGCCACAACTCCGGCCCGTCCTCTAGATGCGGTTCCTCCAGCCGTATGGCCGAGT
Organism: Spirillospora sp. NPDC029432; assembly: GCF_040703975.1. Lineage (NCBI taxonomy): Bacteria > Bacillati > Actinomycetota > Actinomycetes > Streptosporangiales > Thermomonosporaceae > Spirillospora > Spirillospora sp. NPDC029432. Next base: position 121,120 of record NZ_JBEZWH010000015.1, on the reverse strand, counting down.
TGTGTCCGGATCGGTCAGGGGGCGATTGCAGGGGTTGCGCTGCCATGTCCAGGTAAGTTACCCAAGTTCGGGCCCTGATCGCTACGGAATGTTATATGCGAGATGTTTAGAGTTTTCCGCAGCGGGTATAACAATACGCTTGTTATTTTCGGGGTCATTTTCGGCGCCGCGGGACGCGATCGGCGGGCGCCATTCCCTGCGATACGCAGGGGTAACCGGGGGGACGGGCAGGTGGGCGCGCGGAGGTGCCGTCGCGGGTCACTCTAATGATTTGTTACGGCGAGATGACGAAATCTTTGTCTCATTTTTGTGACGTGAATCACACCGGACCTGTGTCAACGTGCCGCGTGAGGTCGGCGTCACGTTGCGTCGATCGAGGTGGGAGGCGTGCGGCGGGCCCCGTGCGCCGCACGGGGCCCGCGGGGACGCGGCTCCGGCCCGCCGGCCGGTTGTCAGGTTTCCGTCAGGCCGGAGCGTCAGATGGTGTAAGGGGGCGGCCGGGCGCCGCCGCGGGGGCGCCCGGCCTGCCCGGCCCGCTCAGCCCGCTCTGCCGGCGAAGCGGTCGGTGGCCTCGATCAGCCGGTGCAGGATCCCCGGCTCGCTGTAGGCGTGCCCCGCGTCGCCGACGATGTGGAAGTCGGCCTCGGGCCAGGCCCGGTGCAGGTCCCACGCCGTCGCGGCCGGCGTGCACACGTCGTACCGGCCCTGGACGATCACCGCGGGGATGTGCCGGATCTTGTCGACGTCCCGCAGCAGCTGCTCCTCCTCGAAGAACCCCTCGTTGACGAAGTAGTGGTTCTCGATGCGGGCGAACGAGACCGCGTAGTCGGGCTCGCCGAACCGGTCGGCCCGCTCCGGGTCGGGCAGCAGCGAGACCGTGCGGCCCTCCCACTGCGACCACGCCCGGGCCGCGGCGACCCGTACCTCGCGGTCGGGGGAGTGCAGCCGCCGGGCGTACGCGGCGATGAGGTCGTCGCGCTCGTCCTCGGGGATCGGCGCCAGGAAGTCCTCCCACAGATCGGGGAACAGCAGCGACGCGCCCTCCTGGTAGAACCAGTACAGCTCGAACGGCCGCAGCATGAAGATGCCGCGCAGCACCAGCTCCGAGGTCCGGTCCGGGTGGGCCTGCGCGTACGCCAGCGACAGCGCGCTGCCCCACGAGCCGCCGAACACCAGCCACCTGTCGATGCCCAGGTGTTCACGCAGCCTTTCCATGTCGGCCACCAGGTTCCAGGTGGTGTTGTTCTCCAGCGACACCGCGGGGTCGCCCGCGTGGGGCAGGCTGCGGCCGCAGTTGCGCTGGTCGAACAGCACGATCCGGTACGCCGCGGGGTCGAACTGCCGTCGGTGCTCCGGGCTGCACCCGCCGCCCGGCCCGCCGTGCACCATCACCGCCGGCTTCCCGTCCGGGTTGCCGCTGACCTCCCAGTAGATCTGGTCGCCGTCGCCGACGTCGAGCAGCCCGGAGTCGTACGGCTCGATCGGCGGATACAGGGTCCGAAACTCCATGACCGGTGATTGTCCCATCGGGGTGAGGTCGCGGCCGGGAACGCCCGTACGCTGGGAGTCGCGGCGTTCTATGCGTGCGAATAGACCGCGGGGATCAAGAAACTAAACCCCAAACTGGGCAAACGCCTTGCTGGTCGGCACTAGAGTGCCTTGGGTGAGCGAAGCGACGAGCCGCCGGGCGGACTTCGGCCGCCGGGCGAGGAGTGCGGCGAACACCATGGGTACGGCGACGGGTACGGCGATGTGTACGCCGATGTGCACGCCGATGCGCATCAGGGCCCCGCGAACGCGGCACCGCGCCGCCAGGCGAGGAGACACGTGAGCGAGCTGAACGGATCGGGGTCGCGCCCCGTCCAGAACACCGGCACGCCCTGGCCCGCCACGGCCCGGGACGCGGCCGCGCAGCCGATCAAGGCGGCCGGGCGGCAGCCCGGCGACGCGGCCCGCACCGAGCCCGAGCGGCAGGAGGCGCAGCCCTGGGACATCGTCGAGCGGCTGCGCCAGATGGCCGACCTCATCGGCGACGCCCTGTCGGCGGGGGAGCGCAAGGTCAGCGAGGCGCAGACCGACGCGCAGAACCAGATCTCCGCGATCCAGGCGGAGAAGGAGTCGGCGCAGCGGGACGCGGCGGCGGCGTGGGGCGAGGTGCAGCGGGCGCGGGGGCAGGCCGAGCAGGCCGACCGGCGCGCCGTGGAGGCCGAGCGCCGCATCACCGAGGCGCAGGCCGAGGCGTCCACCCAGATCTCCGCGATCCAGGCGGAGAAGGAGCAGGCGCAGCGCGACGCCGCCGCGGCCTGGAACCAGGCCCAGCAGGGCCGCGCCCAGGCCGACCAGGCCCGCGGCCAGGCCGAGCAGGCCCGGGTGCAGGCCGACCAGGCGCGCGCCCAGGCCGAGCAGGCCCGCTCCCAGATGGAGCAGGCGCAGGCCGGGATGGAGCAGGCCGACCGCCGCGCCGCCGACGCCGAGCGCCGCGCGGGCGAGGCGGAACGGCGCGTCGCCGAGGCCGAGGCGACCGTCCGGCAGGCGATCACCCAGCGCGACGCCATGAGCGAGGCCCGCGACGACGCGCTGCGCGCCGTCGAGGACGCCGTCGCCGGCCGCCGCACCGCCGAGGGCGAGCGCGACCGGATGGCCGAGCAGGCCTCCGAGCTGTCGCGGGCGCTGGAGGCGGCGCACGGCGAGATGTCGGGCCTGCGGGCCAAGCTCGCCGACGCCGAGGTGAAGATCCAGAACCTCCAGCACGCGGTCACCGGCGCCGCCAAGGAGGCCGAGGACGCCCGCCGCCGGCTGCAGGCCGCCGAGTCCGAGCGCGAGCAGGCCCTCGACACCGCCGCCCAGTCGCTGGAGGCGGCCAAGAAGGCCGAGCGCGAGCGGGACGGCGCCGTCCAGGCCCGGGAGGCCGCCGAGCGCGGCCGCGAGGCGGCCGTGCAGGCGCAGGCCCGCGCCGAGTCGGAGGCGACCCTGGCCCGCGGCCAGGTCGACCAGGCCGGCCGGGAGCGCGACAACGCCGTCTCCGGGATGCGGCAGATGGCCGCCGAGCGGGACGCGATCGCCGAGAAGCTCAAGGAACGCGACCAGTGGGTGGACCAGCTCGCCCAGGCCGTGACCGAGCAGCGCGCCGCGATCGCCGAGCTGTCGCAGGAGCGCGACGCCGCCCGGCAGGCCGCCGACCAGGCCCGCTCGCTGATCGACGAGCTCACCCGCCAGCTGCGGACGATCATGCCGACCGCGGCGCCGCGGATCTGAGCCGCCACCCGCGCGAAAGCCGCGGAACGCCCCGGAACGCCGCCCGCGACCGCGCGGGCGGCGTTCCTGCGTTTTCACGGTGTACGGCCCGCCCCCGCGCCCGATTCGGCCATCCGGCCCGGTACGGAGCCTCTGACCAGGGGCCCGGCGCGCCCCGCCGGGCACGACCCGGACGGCGCATGCCGCCGTGCCTGTTATTCTGGTGGCCCGTGGACAGTGCGGTACCGTCCGCCTCGCAACGACCACGGGAGCGCCTTCTTGCCTTCGGCAGCCACTGGTAGATCACGTCCTACCAAGCACCTCTTCGTCACCGGCGGTGTCGCCTCCAGCCTCGGCAAGGGACTGACGGCGTCCAGCCTGGGCCGGCTACTGGCCCTGCGCGGCCTTCGCGTCACGATGCAGAAGCTCGACCCGTACCTCAACGTGGACCCCGGGACGATGAACCCGTTCCAGCACGGTGAGGTCTTCGTCACCGACGACGGGGCCGAGACCGACCTCGACATCGGCCACTACGAGCGGTTCCTGGACACCCGCCTGCACGGGTCCGCCAACGTCACCACCGGCCAGGTCTACTCCAACGTGATCGCCAAGGAGCGGCGCGGGGAGTACCTGGGGGACACCGTCCAGGTGATCCCGCACATCACCAACGAGATCAAGGACCGGATCCGCGGCATGGCCGCCGACTCCGAGGTCGACATCGTGATCACCGAGGTCGGCGGCACGGTCGGCGACATCGAGTCGCAGCCGTTCCTGGAGTCGGTCCGGCAGATCCGGCACGAGATCGGCCGCGACAACTGCTTCTTCCTGCACGTGTCGCTGCTGCCGTACATCGGCCCGTCGGGCGAGCTGAAGACCAAGCCGACCCAGCACTCGGTGGCCGCGCTGCGGTCCATCGGCATCCAGCCCGACGCGATCGTGTGCCGCTCCGACCGGCCGATCACCGACGGGCTGAAGAACAAGATCAGCATGATGTGCGACGTGGACCGCGAGGCCGTGGTCTCGGCCGTCGACGCCGCCAGCATCTACGACATCCCCAAGGTGCTGCACGCCGAGGGCCTGGACGCCTACGTGGTGCGCCGGCTCGGGCTGCCGTTCCGGGACGTCGACTGGGGCGCCTGGGACGAGCTGCTGCGCCGGGTGCACCGCCCGGCCCGCGAGGTCACGATCGCGCTGGTCGGCAAGTACATCGACCTGCCCGACGCGTACCTGTCGGTCACCGAGGCGCTGCGGCACGGCGGGTTCGGCAACGACGCCAAGGTCAGGATCCGCTGGGTCAAGAGCGACGAGTGCGAGACGCCCGAGGGCGCCCGGCGCGAGCTGGACGGCGCCGACGGCGTGCTGATCCCCGGCGGCTTCGGGGTGCGCGGCATCGAGGGCAAGCTCGGCGCGATCCGGCACGCCCGCGAGAACCGCGTCCCGCTGCTGGGCATCTGCCTCGGCCTCCAGTGCATGGTGATCGAGTCGGCCCGGTCGAACGGCGGGCTGCCCGACGCGGGCAGCGCCGAGTTCGACCCGGCCACCCCGCACCCGGTGGTGGCCACGATGGCCGACCAGGTCGACGTGGTCGCCGGCGAGCGCGACATGGGCGGCACCATGCGGCTCGGCCTCTACCCGGCCGACCTGGCCGAGGGCTCGATCGTCCGGGAGCTGTACGGCGAGGCCAAGGCGTCCGAGCGGCACCGCCACCGCTACGAGGTCAACAACTCCTACCGCGAGCAGCTGGAGAAGGCCGGGCTGGTCTTCAGCGGGCTGTCGCCCGACGGGCGGCTGGTCGAGTACGTCGAGCTGCCGCGCGAGGTGCACCCGTTCTTCGTCGGCACCCAGGCGCACCCGGAGTTCCTGTCCCGGCCGACCCGCCCGCACCCGCTGTTCGCCGGGCTGATCGCGGCGGCGCTCGACCATGCGGAGCTTCGCGGCGGCGCCGGCGCGGTGCCCGCCCCGTGAGCGACCGCGACACGCCGCGAGCGCCGGACGCCGTACGGGACTCGCCCGCGAAGTGGGAGGTCACCGGGTCGGACCGGGAGTTCGAGGGCCGGATCTTCGCCGTCCGGCGGGACGCGGTCCGGATGCCGAACGGCGCCACGACCGAGATCGTGCACCGGGACGTGATCGAGCATCCCGGCTCGGTCGGGATCATCGCCGTGGACGCCGCCGGCCGCGTCCTGCTGCTGCGCCAGTACCGGCACGCCGCCGGGCGGATGCTGTGGGAGGCGCCCGCCGGGCTCCGCGACGTGCGCGGCGAGCCGCTGCACGAGCTGGCCGCGCGGGAGCTGCTGGAGGAGGCCGGCCACCGGGCGGCGCGCTGGGACGTCCTCGCGGACGTGCTCACCTCGCCCGGCATGTCGGACGAGCGGGTCCGCATCTTCCTGGCCCGCGACCTCACCGAGGTGCCCGCCGACGAGATCGACTTCGAGCGGGTGCACGAGGAGGCCGACATGCCGGTGGTGTGGGTGCCGCTGGACGAGGCCGTCCGCAAGGTGCTGGCCGGCGAGCTGCACAACGCGATCGCGGTCACCGGGATCCTGGCGGCGCACGCCGCCCGGGCCGCCGGCTACCGCGGGCTGCGGCCGGTGGAGGCGCCCGAAGGCTGACATGATGGGCGCGTCCCTCTCGGCCGCCCCGCCCTGGGAAGAGGTGCCGCAACTGACCCCGAGCACGACCGGCCGGAGCCTCGCGCGGCCCGGCGCCGACGAGACGTGGCCCGGCACCGCCCTGGGCGCGGCGGTGCGCACCTACCTCGGCCACCTGGCCGTCGAGCGGGGCCTGGCCGCCAACACGCTCAGCTCGTACCGGCGCGACCTGCGGCGGTACGTGACCGTGCTGGACGGGCGCGGCCGCACCGCGGTCGACCAGGTCACCGAGGACGACGTGCGCGCGTTCCTGGTCGGCCTGCGCGAGGGCGGCGCCGGGCATCCGCCGCTGTCGGCGGGCTCGGCCGCCCGCGCGGTGGTCGCCGTCCGCGGGCTGCACCGGTTCGCGCTGCGGGAGGGCCTGGCCGGCACCGACCCGGCCCGCGACGTCAAGCCGCCGACGCCGCCCCGCCGGCTGCCCAAGGCGATCTCCATCGAGGACGTCGAGCGGCTGCTGGCGGCGGCCGGGACCGGCGCCGAGGGCGGCGGCGACGCCGACACCGCGCGCGCCCTGCGCGACCGGGCGCTGCTGGAACTGCTGTACGGGTCCGGCGCCCGCATCTCCGAGGCGGTCGGCCTGGACGTCGACGACCTCGACCTCGGGGAGGGCTTCGCCCGCATCGCCGGCAAGGGCGGCAAGACCCGCGTCGTCCCGGTCGGCGAATACGCGGGCCGCGCGATCGACGCCTACCTCGTCCGGGCCCGTCCGGTGCTGAGCGCGGCGGGGCGGGGCGGGCCCGCGCTGTTCCTGAACGCGCGCGGCGGCCGGCTGTCGCGGCAGGGCGCGTGGATGGTGCTGCGCGCCGCCGCGGAACGGGCGAAGCTGTCCGACGTCTCCCCGCACACGCTGCGGCATTCGTTCGCGACGCATCTGCTCGACGGGGGAGCGGACGTGCGGGTGGTGCAGGAATTGCTCGGACACGCCTCGGTGACGACGACACAGGTCTACACTCTGGTGACGGTGCAGCTGCTGCGCGAGGTCTACGCCACCTCCCATCCCCGCGCACGGGGCTGACCGTTCCTTTTTCACGCCCGGGACCGCCCGTCCCTGGCCGGCGCAAATCGCGACCAAGGGCGCGCGTCGGCTTGTGACCGCTGGTGTCAAGCCTTAGAGTCCCGGTTCTGGATGGCATTTTCGGCCACCGGGGAGGATTCTGTTGACGAGCACGCAGGCTACGGGAGGGGTCCTCTCCTCGGCCACCATCGAGACCGATCCGAGCCGAGCGCTCGGGCCGACGCAGCGTCCCGTGCCCAGCTTCCCTGACCCTGAGCCGCTGGCCGAGCACGGCCCCGCCCGCATCGTGTCCATCTGCAACCAGAAGGGCGGCGTCGGCAAGACCACCACCACGATCAACCTGGGCGCCGCGCTCGCCGAGTACGGCCGCCGGGTGCTGCTGGTGGACTTCGACCCGCAGGGCGCGCTGTCGGTCGGCCTGGGCAAGGGCGACCCGCGCCAGCTCGACATGACGATCCACAACCTCCTGCTGGAGTCGGACACCGACTGGGAGGACGTCGTCATCGACACCGGCGTCGACGGCATGGACCTGCTGCCCAGCAACATCGACCTGTCGGGCGCCGAGGTCCAGCTCGTCCACGAGGTGGGCCGGGAGTACATCCTGGCGCACTCGCTGAAGTCGGCGGTGCCGCACTACGACTACATCCTGATCGACTGCCAGCCGTCGCTGGGCCTGCTCACCGTGAACGCGCTGGCCGCCAGCGCGGGCGTGCTGATCCCGCTGGAGTGCGAGTACTTCGCGATGCGCGGCGTGGCGCTGCTGATGGAGACCATCGACAAGGTGCAGGGCCGGATCAACCCCGACCTGGTGATCGACGGCGTGCTCGGCACGATGTACGACTCCCGCACCCTGCACACCCGCGAGGTCCTCGGCCGCATCGTCGAGGCGTTCGGCGACAAGGTCTTCCACACGGTGATCAACCGCACCGTGCGGTTCCCGGACGCGACCGTCGCCGGTGAGCCGATCACCTACTTCGACCCCAACTCGATGGGGGCCAACGCCTACCGCGGGCTGGCCCGCGAGGTCCTGCAGCGCTGGAACGCCGACGACGACGAGGACTGAGCCGCCGGCCGGTCCGGTCGCCTCCGCGGCCGTGGGACGATGGTCCCTCCAGCGGCGGCGTGACGAGAGGGACACCTGGTGGGCTCGGCTACCGTGAGCGGCGTGGACGAGACGCCACCGGAGCAGGGCACCGGGGAGACCTCGGAGACCGGAGCAGCCGGAGAGACCGGGGCAGACGCCGGTCCGGGCGCCGAGGACGCGGGCCAGGCGCGCGGCTTCCAGGTGCACCTGGACAACTTCGAGGGCCCGTTCGACCTGCTGCTCGGGCTGATCTCCAAGCACAAGCTGGACATCACCGAGGTCTCGCTGCACAAGGTCACCGACGACTTCATCGCGCACATCCGCTCGCACGGCAAGGAGTGGGACCTCGACCAGGCCAGCCACTTCCTGCTGGTCGCGGCCACCCTGCTCGACCTCAAGGCGGCCCGGCTGCTGCCCTCGGGCGAGGTCGACGACGAGGAGGACCTGGCGCTGCTGGAGGCCCGCGACCTGCTGTTCGCGCGGCTGCTGCAGTACCGCGCGTACAAGGAGGTCGCCAAGGTCTTCACCGCGCGGATCGCCGACCAGGGCCGCCGCTACCCGCGGATGGTGCCGATGGAGCCCCGGTTCGCCAACCTGCTGCCGGAGGTGCTGCTCGGGCTGGGACCCGCCGAGTTCGCGCGGCTGGCCGCGAAGGCGCTGACGCCCAAGGCGCCGCCGTCGGTGTCGGTCGAGCACATCTACCAGGCGCAGACCAGCGTCAAGGAGCAGGCCGCCATCGTCGTCGAGCGGCTGCGGGAGCTGCGCGCGACGACGTTCCGGGTGCTGACCGACGACTGCGCGGGCACGTTCGAGATCGTGGCGCGCTTCCTGGCGCTGCTGGAGCTGTACCGCGAGCAGGCGGTCGCGTTCGAGCAGCCCGAGCCGCTCGGTGAGCTGCACATCACCTGGACCGGCACCGACGAGGGCGAGGTGCGGGTGGGCGACGCGTACGAGGGCGCCAAGGAGCCCGAGAAGGCGGAGCCCGGGAAGCCCGGGAAGAACGAGCCCGGAGAAGGACGAGGCCGATGACCGAACGACCCGGCGAGGACGCGCCCGGCGGCGCCCCTCGCGATCCGGCGCTGCCCGCCGAGGCCGCCGGCCCCGCCGAGCCCACGGAGCTCACTGAGCCCACTGAGGCCGCCGAGTCCGGCGATGAGGGGTTCCCCGGCCTGCGGGCCTCGGTGGAGGCGATCCTGCTGGTCGTGGACGAGCCGGTCGCCGAGATCACGCTCGCCCAGCTGCTGGAGCGGCCCACCCACGAGATCACCGCCGTGCTGCGCGAGCTGTCGGCGGAATACACCGAGCAGGGCCGCGGGTTCGATCTCAGGGAGGTCGCCGGCGGCTGGCGCTACTACACCCGGGACGTGTGCGCCCCGGTCGTGGAGCGCTTCGTCACCGACGGCCAGCAGGCGCGCCTGACGCAGGCGGCGCTGGAGACGCTGGCGGTGGTGGCGTACCGGCAGCCGGTCAGCCGGGCCCGGGTGTCGGCGATCCGCGGCGTCAACAGCGACGGCGTGATCCGTACCCTGACGCTGCGCGGCCTCATCGAGGACGCCGGCCAGGACCCCGAGACCCAGGCGCACCTCTACCGCACCACCGGGTACTTCCTGGAACGGCTGGGCCTGCGCGACCTGGAGGAGCTGCCCGAGCTGGCCCCCTTCCTGCCCGACGACCTGCCAGAAGAGATCATCGAGGAAAAGTGACTGAAAACGAGGGCGTACGCCTGCAGAAGGTCCTGGCCGAGGCCGGGATCGGCAGCCGGCGCCACTGCGAGGAACTGATCGGCGAGGGCCGGGTCAAGGTCAACGGCAACAAGATCTTCCGGTTCGGCGAGCGGGTCGACCCGAGCCGGGACGTGATCCATGTCGACGGCCGGCGGGTCGAGACCCGTGCCGAGATGCGCTACTACATGATCAACAAGCCGCGCGGGGTGGTGAGCACGATGTCGGACGAGCGGGGCCGCAAGTCGCTGGCCGACTACGTGGAGGTGCCCGAGCGGCTGTTCCACGTGGGCCGGCTCGACACCGACACCGAGGGCCTGATCCTGCTCACCAACGACGGCGAGCTGTCGCACCGGCTCACCCACCCCAGCTGGGGCGTGCAGAAGACGTACCTGGCCGAGATCCACGGCCCGATCCCGCGCGATCTGGGCAAGCGGCTGCGGGCCGGGGTGACGCTGGAGGACGGGCCGGCCAAGGCCGACAAGTTCCGGATCTTCGACCAGGTCGGCAAGCGGGTGCTGGTGGAGATCACCCTGCACGAGGGCCGCAAGCACATCGTCCGCCGCCTGCTGAAGGAGGTCGGGTTCCCGGTCCAGCAGCTGGCCCGAATAGAGTTCGGGCCGATCAAGCTGGGCCAGCTGAAGCCCGGCGGGCTGCGCGCGCTGACCGTGAAAGAGGTTGGCGAGCTGTACAAGGCCGTGGATCTGTAGGACGGAAAGAGCGGGGAGGACGACGAAGTGGCGGTACGCGCGGTCCGCGGGGCGACGCAGGTCGACACCGACGATCGGGACCAGATCCTGGCGGCGACCACCGAGCTGGTCAGCGAGGTGATGAGCCGCAACGCGCTCACCACCGACGACGTGATCAGCGTGCTGTTCACCGCGACACCGGACCTGGTGTCGGAGTTCCCGGCGCTGGCCGCGCGCAAGCTCGGCTTCCACGAGGTGCCGCTGCTGTGCGCGTCGGAGATCGCGGTGCCGCACGCGCTGCCGCGGGTGATCCGGCTCATGGCGCACATCGAGACCGACCGGCCGCGGGCGGACATCCAGCACGTCTACCTGCGCGGGGCCACCGCGCTGCGGCTCGACATCGCGCAGTGAGCGCGCGGCGGCGGGACGGGGCCGTACGCCCGGGCCGCTACGCTGGTGGGGTGGCTGAAGAGGGCATTCCAGCGCGCATCACCGTGATCGGGACGGGGCTGATCGGCACGTCGATCGCCCTGGCGATGCGCGAGCGCGGCACCGAGGTGCTGCTGACCGACCGGGACGCCGCGTCGCTGGCGATGGCGGTGGAGCTGGGCGCGGGCGAGGCGCTGCCGGACGGCGCCGCCGCCGAGCCCGCCGACCTCGCCGTGCTGGCGGTGCCGCCGGCGGCCGTCGCGGTGACGCTGCTGGACGCGCAGAAGCGCGGCCTGGCCACCGCCTACACCGACGTCGCCAGCGTCAAGGCGCTGCCGCTGCGGCAGGCCGCCGAGCTGGGCTGCGACCTGAGCACGTTCGTGGCGGGCCATCCGCTGGCCGGCCGCGAGCGGTCCGGGCCGGCGGCGGCCCGCGGCGACCTGTTCCTGGGCCGGCCGTGGGCGCTGTGCCCGACCGAGGCCGCGGCGCCCGAGACGCTCGCGGCCGTCACCGCGCTGGCCCGCGCCTGCGGCGCCGAGCCCGTCGTGGTGGACGCCGGGCACCACGACCAGGCCGTCGCGATGGTCTCGCACGGCCCGCACGTGGTGTCGGCGGCCGTCGCGGCCCGGCTGACCGGTGCCGACGACGTGACCCTGGGACTGGCCGGGCAGGGCGTGCGGGACGTCACCCGCATCGCGGCCAGCGACCCCCGGCTGTGGATCGGGATCCTGTCGGCCAACTCCGCGCCGATCGCCGACGTGCTGGAGGCCGTGGCCACCGACCTGGCGGTCGCGGCGTCGCTGCTGCGCGACGGCAGCGAGGAGGCCGCCACGCACGTGGCCGACCTGCTGCTGCGCGGCAACGCCGGCCGGGCCCGGATCCCGGGCAAGCACGGCGGTGAGGCGTCCGCCTACAGCGTCGTCCAGGTCGTGATCCCCGACCGTCCCGGCGAGCTGGCGATGATCTTCCAGGCGGCGGGGATCGCCGGGGTCAACATCGAGGACGTGACGATCGAGCACTCGCCCGGCCGCCCCCTCGGCGTGCTGGAGCTGTCGGTCAAGCCCGAGGCGGCCGAGACGCTGGCCGCGGAGCTGCGCGCCCGCGGCTGGTCCGTACCGGCGTGAGGCCCGCCGCGCGCGGGCCCCGGCGGTGCCGCGGCGGCGGTAGCCTGGCACGTCGGGTGCCGTTCGGCGCCCGCGTGATCTCCGGGCCGCCTGCAGCCCGCCCCCGCCGCTGAGAAAGGGAGCATCGTGCCGCTCGTCATCGCCATGGACGGCCCCTCCGGGTCGGGCAAGTCCAGCGCCTCCAAGGGAGTGGCCCGCGCGCTCGGCCTGCGCTACCTCGACACCGGCGCGATGTACCGCGCCATGACGTGGTGGATGCTGAACGAGGGCGTCCCGGTGGAGGACGCGGCGGCCGTCGCGGCCCGGGCGGCCGAGCCGGTGATCGAGTCCGGCACCGACCCGGACGGCCCGACGATCACCGTCGGTGGCGCGGACGTGTCCGCCCCGATCCGCACCCGCGGGGTGACCAACGCGGTCAGCGCGGTCAGCTCGGTCCCGGAGGTCCGGGCGCGGCTGGTGGAGCTCCAGCGCGAGATCATCGGCGCGGGGGGCATCGTGGTGGAGGGCCGCGACATCGGCACGGTCGTGGCGCCGGACGCGGCGGTCAAGGTCTACCTCACCGCGAGCGAGGAGGCGCGGGCCGCGCGGCGGGCCAGGGAGCTGGCCGCGGACCCGGGCGCGTCGGTCACGGTGACGCAGGCCGAGCAGGCCCGCCGGGACCGGCTCGACTCCACCCGGAAGGCGTCCCCGCTGGCCAGGGCCGGCGACGCCGTGGAGATCGATTCGACCGAGCTGAGCCTCGACGAGGTGATCGAGGCGGTGGTCCGCCTCGCCAAGGAGCGTGATTGAGCGGGCCGCGGAGGGAGCGGCGCCGTGCGGATCAGGAACCGGCGGAAGCCGGCGACCAGAGCGATGAGGGAAGGCGGCGCCGTGCGGCGCCCTCTCCCGTTCGCTGACGACACAGAGCGCGACTAGTACGCGGGAGGGCGCCGGCGGCGCCTGAACGCGGTCCCGCAGGACGCGGGAGTTGATCGTGCTGCGGGGTCTCCCCGCGGGTACACGGAGATGACGAGGACAGTGAGCGAGTACGAGATCGAGACGGCCACGGCGCCGGGGGCCGAGGAGGCGCCCGCGCCGGTGGTGGCCGTGGTCGGGCGCCCCAACGTCGGCAAGTCGACGCTGGTCAACCGGATCATCGGGCGGCGCGAGGCGGTCGTGGAGGACGTGCCGGGGGTGACCCGGGACCGGGTGGCCTACGACGCGACGTGGAGCGGGCGCCGCTTCACGGTGGTGGACACCGGCGGATGGCTGCCGGACGCCTCCGGGCTGGCCGCCGCGATCGCCGAGCAGGCGCGGCTGGCCGTGGACCTGGCCGACGTGGTGATGTTCGTGGTCGACGCGACCGTGGGCGCCACCGACGTCGACGAGGCCGTGGTGGAGATCCTGCGCCGGTCCGGCAAGCCGGTGGTGCTGGTGGCCAACAAGGTCGACGACGTGGCCGCCGAGGCCGACGCGGCGATGCTGTGGGGGCTGGGCATCGGCGAGCCGCACCCGGTCAGCGCGCTGCACGGGCGCGGCAGCGGCGACCTGCTGGACGCGGTGCTGGAGGCGCTGCCCGAGGAGGCGCCCGCCGAGTCGTTCGAGGAGTATGCCGGGCCGCGCCGGGTGGCGCTGCTGGGCCGTCCCAACGTCGGCAAGTCCAGCCTGCTCAACCAGCTGGCGGGGGAGAACCGCGCGGTGGTGGACGCGGTCGCGGGCACCACCCGGGACCCGGTGGACGAGATGATCGAGCTGGGCGGCAAGACCTGGCGGTTCATCGACACCGCGGGGATCCGGCGGCGGCACCGGGAGAACCAGGGCGCCGACTTCTACGCCACGCTGCGGACGCAGTCGGCGCTGGAGCGGGCCGAGGTCGCGGTGGTGCTGATCGACACCACCGAGCCGCTGGCCGAGCAGGACCTGCGGATCATCTCGATGGTGATCGACTCCGGCCGCGCGCTGGTGATCGCGTACAACAAGTGGGACCTGCTGGACGAGGAGCGCCGGCACTACCTGGAGCGCGAGATCGACCGGCAGCTGCACAACGCGCGCTGGGCGCCCCGGGTGAACATCTCCGCCCGTACCGGGCGGCACATGGAGAAGCTGGTGCCGGGCATCGAGACGGCGCTGGACGGCTGGGGCCACCGGGTGCCGACGTCCAAGCTCAACCAGTTCTTCGCCGACCTGGTGAACTCGCACCCGCACCCGATCCGGGGCGGCAAGCAGCCGCGGATCCTGTTCGCCACCCAGGCGGGGGTGCGGCCGCCGCGGTTCGTGCTGTTCACCTCCGGGTTCCTGGAGGAGGGCTACCGCCGGTACATCGAGCGGCGGCTGCGCGAGGAGTTCGGCTTCGAGGGGACCCCGCTCGACATCACGATGAAGATCCGCGAGAAGCGCGGCAAGCGCAAGTAGCGGTGATCGTTCGGCCCGCCCGGTCTTCCCCGGGCGGGCCGTCTCATGTCACCATGCAGTAATCGTCCGTGTTGTAACCTACCGCTTACTTGGTTCGGTGTGCGGGTCGCGCTGTCGAGGGGTGCCATGAAGCTGCTGCTGCTGATGACGGTCGCATTGGGGTGCCTGGCCCTCGCCTTCGTGTGGAAGGAGCCGTGGATCGGCGGCGTCGGCCTGCTCGTGGCGTTCGTCGCCATGTTCACCGACCGCGACGACGTGCGGCTGGACGACGAGCGCGGCAGCTACGAGACGCACAAGTCCGTCCGCAACATGCGCTCCAGGAACCGCTAGCGCGGCTCCCTGCGCTCCCCGGCGACGCGCTGGTCGTACGGGTCCGGCTCCTTCGGCTCGAACGGCCCCCGCTCCTCCCGGGCGTGCCGCGCGTAGCGGCCCTGGGCCGGGATCGGCTGCGTGGTGCCGCTCGTGTCCGCCGGGGCCCGTTCGCCGAACGGCTCGTGCGCGCCGCGCGTCCCGGCCTCGCGCGTCCCCGTCTCGCGCATTCCGGCCTCGCGCACGCCGACCACGGCCATCCGGCCCAGCGCGAGCGCGGCGAGGAACACCACGACCACCCCGAGCCCGGTGAAGCCGGCCAGCTGCTCGGCCAGCCGCCTGCCCTCCCCGGTGCCCATCGGGGCGCCGACGCCCTGGACGTCCCAGAGTGCGGCGACCGGGCCGCCGACCGCGAACCAGGCGCCGCCGAGCGCGGCCAGCCATGCGCCCGCCATCGCGACGGCGCGGTTGGCGACGGCCAGCACGATCAGGCCGCCCAGCACGGTGGCCGCGGCCGGGGCGACGCTGAGCTGGAGCCGGTCGATGGTGTAGACCCACGGTTCGTCGGGGGAGAAGCCGAAGTCCAGGTACGGGCCGGCGAAGGGGAGCAGCCCGCCCCATAGGCCCAGCAGCACGAGCAGAGTCCCGCTGAGGGCGCCACGGCTGCGCGGTACCCGCATGGTCCCAGTCATGACCCTTTCCTCCTGACCGGGTGGTGTATTTGGATTTGGCGGCCCTTTACCCGCCTCGTTCCGCCTCAAGCGCGCCGCCCGCCGACGCGCCCACCCCGGCGGTGGCGTCCGGCGGTATCGCTGCTGCCATATCCAGCGGGTGAATCACCCAGTAGATACGAGCCTTGTCCCGGCCTATGACTGGCGAATGCGGCAGGTTAGGGTGGCCCGGTGACGACCTTCAGGATCGGTGAGGCGGCCGCGCTGCTCGGGGTGAGCCCGGACACCGTCCGCCGCTGGGTGGACGGCGGCCGGCTGCCGGCCGCCCGCGACGCGCACGGGCACCGGATCGTCCCGGCCGCCGAGCTGGCCGCCTTCGTCCGCGCCGAGGCGGGGCAGGCGGAGCTGCGCGCGTCCTCGGCGCGCAACCGGATGCGCGGCATCGTCACCGAGGTCGTCCGGGACGGCGTCATGGCCCAGGTCGAGATGCAGGCGGGACCGTTCCGGGTGGTCTCGCTGATGAGCCGGGAGGCTGCCGACGAGCTCGGGCTGGCGCCCGGGGTGGTCGCCGAGGCCGTCGTGAAGTCCACCAATGTCGTCGTCGAGGTGGCCGAGTGAGTGGCCGAGTGGGTGGCCGAGTGGGTGGCAGAGTGAGAAGGCTTCCGTTGCGGACGGGAGTGGCCGCCGCCCTGGCCGCGGTGCTGCCACTGGCCCTGGCCGGGTGCGGGGACATCGAGGGGTCGCGCGGCGGGGGAGGGGGGACGCTGACCGTGTTCGCCGCCGCGTCGCTGACCGAGACGTTCACCTCGCTGGGCAAGGCGTTCGAGGCCGCGCACCCCGGGGTGAGGGTCCGGTTCAACTTCGGCGGCAGCTCCACGCTCGCCCGGCAGATCGCCGAGGGCGCGCCCGCCGACGTGTTCGCCGCCGCCGACACCGCGACGATGGCGAAGGTCGCCGGCGGCGGCGCGGTCGAGGCCGGGCAGGCGCGGGTCTTCGCCCGGAACCGGCTGGTGATCGCGCTGCCCCGGGACGGGTCGGCCGCCGTCCGCGGCCTGCGCGACCTGGCCAGGCCGGGGCTGAAGGTCGTGGTCTGCGCCGCTCAGGTGCCGTGCGGCGCGGCGGCGGGGAAGGCGCTCGCCGCCGCCGGGGTGCGGCTGCGTCCCGCGTCCGAGGAGCAGGACGTCAAGGCGGTCCTCACCAAGGTCCGGCTGGGGGAGGCCGACGCGGGACTGGTCTACCGGACGGACGCGCGGTCGGCCGCGGGCGAGGTCCGCGGCGTCGAGTTCCCCGAGTCCGCCCGGGCGGTGAACGACTACCCGATCGCCGCGCTGGACAAGGCGCCGCGCCGCGACCTCGCCGCCGGGTTCGTCCGGCTCGTACGGTCGGAGCAGGGCCGGAGCGCGCTCGTCCAGGCGGGGTTCGAGGCCCCGTGAGGCCATGCGCCGCCCGCTGAGGGAGGGCCCGTCCGGGCGCCCGCCGCTGATCCTGATGGTCCCGGCGCTGATCGGGCTGGCGTTCCTCGTGCTGCCGCTCGCCGGGCTGCTGTTCCGCGCGCCGTGGTCGACGCTGGGGACGCGGCTGGCCGAGCCGCACGTCCTGGAGGCGCTGCGGCTGTCGCTGGTCAGCGCGACCCTGGCCACCGCGCTGTGCCTGCTGTTCGGCGTCCCGCTGGCCTGGGTGCTGGCGCGGGTGCCGTTCCGGGGGGCCCGGCTGGTGCGGGCCCTGGTGACCGTGCCGCTGGTGCTGCCGCCGGTGGTCGGCGGCGTGGCGCTGCTGATGGTGCTCGGGCGCCGCGGGCTCGCCGGGCAGTGGCTGGACGCCGCGTTCGGGATCACGCTGCCGTTCACGACCGCCGGGGTGGTGCTGGCCGAGACGTTCGTCGCGATGCCGTTCCTGGTGATCAGCGTGGAGGGCGCGCTGCGCGCCGCCGACCCGCGGTACGAGGAGGCGGCCGCGACGCTCGGCGCCGGCCGCTGGACCACGTTCCGCCGGGTCACGCTGCCGCTGGTCGCGCCGGGCGTGGCGGCCGGGGCGGTGCTGTGCTGGGCGCGGGCGCTGGGGGAGTTCGGGGCGACGATCACGTTCGCGGGCAACTTCCCCGGCCGGACGCAGACGATGCCGCTGGCGGTCTACCTCGCGCTGGAGTCCGACCCGCAGGCCGCCATCGTGCTGAGCCTGGTGCTGCTGGCGGTCTCGGTGCTGGTCCTGGTCGCGCTGCGGGACCGGTGGACCGGCGCGGGAGGCTCGGCGTGAGCGCCGGGCCCGCGCGGGACGAGTGGCCGGGCGAGGGGCCGGGCGAGGGGCCGAACGTGGGGCGCGACGAGGGGCTGGACGCGCGGCTGGTCGTCCGGCGGGGGGCGTTCGACCTGGACATGGAGCTGGCCGCGGCGCCCGGCGAGGTCGTGGCGCTGCTCGGCCCCAACGGCGCCGGCAAGAGCACCGCGCTGCGCGCCCTCGCCGGCCTGACGCCGATGGCGGACGGGACCGGGCGCGTCCGGGTGGACGGCGCCGCGATCCACGCGCTGCCGCCCGAGAAACGGCGGATCGGCATGGTCTTCCAGGACTACCTGCTCTTCCCCCACCTGAGCGCGCTGGAGAACGTCGCGTTCGGGCTCCGCGCCCAGGGGACTGGCCGCCGCGAGGCGCGCCGGGAGGCCGCCGGATGGCTGGAGCGGGTCGGCCTCGGCGAGTACGCGGCCGCCCGCCCCCGCGCGCTGTCGGGCGGGCAGGCGCAGCGGGTGGCGCTGGCGAGGGCGCTGGCCGTGCGGCCGCGCCTGCTGCTCCTGGACGAGCCGCTGTCCGCTCTGGACGCGCACACCCGGCTGGAGATCCGCGCGGCGCTGCGCCGCCATCTGGCCGGTTTCGGCGGCGCCGCCGTCGTGGTCACGCACGATCCGCTGGACGCCATGGTGCTCGCCGACCGGCTGGTGGTGCTGGAGGGCGGCCGCGTCGTCCAGGAGGGGGAGCCCGCCGAGGTGGCCCGCCGTCCCCGCACCGGCTACGTGGCGCGCCTGGTCGGCCTGAATCTTTACCGAGGCCATGCCTCCGGAGGAACGGTCACCCTGCGTGATGGTGGTGGCCGCCTGGACACCGTGGACCGCCTGGAGGGTGAGGTTTTCCTGGCCTTCGCGCCATCGGCCGTGGCGCTCTACCGCTCCCGGCCGGACGGCAGTCCACGCAACCTGTGGCGGGCCCGGGTCGGCGCCGTGGAGCGCCAGGGCGACCGCGTACGGGTCCGTCTCGACGGCCCGCCGCTCGCCGCGGCGGCGGACGTGACGCCCGGCGCGGTCGCCGAACTCGAATTGACCGAAGGAAGCCGGGTATGGGCGGCGGTCAAGGCAACCGAAACGCATGTTTACCCCGCGTGAACTTCGTCATACCCCGGTCATGGGCAGGTCACCGCTCCAAGACCGAGCCTGGTGATATCAGTCACATAAGGCGGGTGCAAGCCCCGAAAACGGTCCCGATTGGTCCAGACCAAATGGCAAAGACGTCGCCTTTTGTTCATGATGCAAAGATCCTGCGAAGAGCTGAAGGAGTTGCCCGTGTCCAACCAGGTCACTGCGTCGTCGGCCCCCGGTCGCGACCAGGCCCCCACCAGTCACGCCGCGCTGCTTGACTGGGTGCGCGGGATCGCCGAGCTGACCCAGCCCGATCGGATCGAATGGTGCGACGGGTCCGAGGCCGAATGGGAGCGCCTGACCGGCCTCCTCGTGGAGCAGGGCACGCTCAAACGCCTCAACCCCGAGAAACGGCCCAACAGCTTCTACGCCGCGTCCGACCCGAGTGACGTCGCGCGAGTAGAGGACCGCACCTACATCTGCTCCGAAAAGGAAGCGGACGCCGGTCCCACCAACAACTGGATCGCGCCCGCCGAGATGCGCGAGACGTTCGGCGAGCTGTTCAAGGGCTGCATGAAGGGCCGCACCATGTACGTGGTGCCGTTCTGCATGGGCCCGCTGGGCGGCAAGATCTCCCAGCTCGGCGTCGAGATCACCGACTCCGCCTACGTGGCGGTCTCGATGAAGATCATGACGCGGATGGGCGCCGAGGCGCTGCGCCTCATCGAGGAGCGCGGCCAGTTCGTCAAGGCCGTCCACTCGGTCGGCGCGCCGCTGGAGCCGGGCCAGGCCGACGTGCCGTGGCCGTGCAGCTCCACCAAGTACATCTCGCACTTCCCCGAGACCCGCGAGATCTGGTCGTACGGGTCCGGCTACGGCGGCAACGCGCTGCTGGGCAAGAAGTGCTACGCGCTGCGCATCGCCTCGACCATGGCGCGGGACGAGGGCTGGATGGCCGAGCACATGCTCATCCTCAAGCTCACCCCGCCGGAGGGCGAGACCCGCTACGTCGCGGCCGCGTTCCCCTCGGCCTGCGGCAAGACCAACCTCGCCATGCTGGAGCCGACCATCCCGGGCTGGAAGGTCGAGACGATCGGCGACGACATCGCGTGGATGCGGTTCGGCGAGGACGGCCGGCTGTACGCGATCAACCCCGAGGCCGGGTTCTTCGGCGTCGCGCCGGGCACCGGCGACTCCACCAACGCCAACGCGGTCAAGACGCTGTGGGGCAACAGCATCTTCACCAACGTCGCGCTCACCGACGACGGCGACGTGTGGTGGGAGGGCCTGACCGACGAGCCCCCGGCGCACCTCACCGACTGGAAGGGCAACGACTGGACGCCGGAGTCCGGCGTCCCCGCCGCCCACCCGAACGCGCGCTTCACCACCCCGGCCGGGCAGTGCCCGATCATCGCCGACGAGTGGGAGGACCCCAAGGGCGTCCCGATCTCGGCGATCCTGTTCGGCGGCCGCCGGGCCACCGCGGTGCCGCTGGTCACCGAGTCGTTCGACTGGCAGCAGGGCGTGTTCCTGGGCGCCAACGTGGCGTCCGAGAAGACCGCCGCCGCCGAGGGCAAGGTCGGCGAGCTGCGCCGCGACCCGTTCGCGATGCTGCCGTTCTGCGGCTACAACATGGGCGACTACTTCGGCCACTGGCTGAAGATCGGCAAGTCCACCGACGCCGAGAAGCTGCCCCGCATCTACTACGTGAACTGGTTCCGCAAGGACGCCGACGGCAGGTTCATCTGGCCCGGCTTCGGCGAGAACAGCCGCGTGCTCAAGTGGATCGTGGAGCGCCTCAACGGCCAGGCCGACGCCGTCAAGACCCCGATCGGCCACCTGCCGACCAAGGCGGCGCTGGACACCGACGGCCTGGACCTCGCCGACGCCGACCTGGAGACGCTGCTCTCGGTCGACACCGAGGTCTGGAAGGAGGAGGCCGCCCTGGTCCCCGCGCACTTCGAGACCTTCGGCGACCACCTGCCCAAGGAGCTGTGGGACGAGTACAACGCCCTGGTGAACCGCCTGGGCCACTGAGTCCTTCGCAGGGGGAGCGGGCCGTGCCGGGGGCGACCGGCACGGCCCGCTCCGCGTCTTACCGTACGTAGGCCACGTTGCGGCCCGTACGGCGGAACCCCACCGACGCGTACGCCGCCCGCGCCGACGGGTACGCGTCGTCGCCCCGGGCAGCGACCCGGGCCGTCTCCATCCCCAGGCCGCGCGCCGCGCGCAGGGCCGCCAGGATCGCCGCGCTCGCCAGGCCGCGCCGCCGGTGGCCGGGATCGGTCCCGACCGGCTCGAGCACGGCCTCCCGGTTGTGCTCGTCCGCCCAGACCAGGCAGAACGCGGCGGGCGTGCCGTCGGGCGCCTCGACCAGCCAGTCCAGATCGTTCCGGTACGGCCAGACGCCCATCAGCCGCTCGTACGCGGCACCGGTGACCTTCGACGGCGCGTCCGGCCGCGAGAACGCCGCCCGGTGCACCGCCGCCCGGACCTCGGCGTCCCGCGCGTCCCGCACGTGGCGCAGCGTGTAGCCGGCGGGTACCTCCGGCTCGGGCAGCCCGGCCAGGTCGCGGCGCAGATGGACGAAGAACGGGCCCGGCGCGGTGTCCTCCCGGTAGCCGTGCCGCCGCAGCCCTTCGATGAGGCCGGTCTCGGCGTCCAGGACCGTGACGGTACGCGGCCCGCCGTCCGGGGCGATCCCGTCGAACCACGCCAGGATCTCGTCCAGCAGGTCGGGGTGGGCGGGGTCGAGGTGCAGGTCAAGCTCAGTGGGCCCGGCGGTCCAGGCCCACGCGACGACCTCCGCGTCCCGCTCCCACAGGGCCGTCGGCGGCCCCTCGCCGTGGCCGAGGTGCTGGTAGCGGTACCAGACCAGCTCGCCGATGTGCCAGCGGCCGTCCCGCGGGCCGAGGCGCTGGGTGAGGGCCTGCATCGCGCGCAGGTCGGAGGGGCCTGAATAGGGGCGCATGGCGCGGACGGTAGTAGATCATCCTGGCGACCTCAACCATAATTGAGGATGGGCTAGGCTGCCCCGCATGACGCGTCTGGAGTTCAGGGTGCACGAGCTGACCGTCGGCCAGCTCGCCGAACGCAGCGGGGTGGCGGTGTCCGCGCTGCACTTCTACGAGTCCAAGGGGCTGATCAGCAGCCGCCGCACCGCCGGCAACCAGCGCCGCTTCACCCGCGACACGCTGCGCCGGGTCTCGTTCATCAAGATCTCGCAGCGGGTCGGGATCCCGCTGGCCGACATCAAGGAGGCCCTCGCCACGCTGCCCGAGGAGCGCACCCCCACGGTGGACGACTGGGCGCGCCTCTCGGAGACCTGGCGGGCCGACCTCGACGACCGGATCGCCCAGCTGGAGCGGCTGCGCGACGACCTCACCGACTGCATCGGCTGCGGCTGCCTGTCGATCAAGAAGTGCGCGCTGGCCAACCCCTACGACCAGCTGGGCGACGAGGGCCCCGGCCCGCGCCGCCTGATGGTGGAACGCTCCCGCCCCGGCGGCGGCGCGTGCGCCGGTCCCGCCGCCGAAGACGGTGCGAAGGACGCGAACGGCCAGGGTGGCGCGGGTGGCACGGACGGCGGCCCCTGCGTGCCCGCCGACCGCTGACGGCCCGGCGGCGTCAGGCCACGGAGCCGCGCCCCGGCTCGTCCTGGGCGTCGCGCATGTGCGGGTCCGACCGGCGCGGGATCGGCTGGCGGCCGGGCGGCTGGGCGGGGCGCGGCGCCGCCGGCAGCTGCTTGATCGGCCGCTCCGCCGGCTCCCCGGCCGCCAGCGTGAACTCCTCGCCGTGGTGCCGCAGCCGCAGCCCCGGGCCCTCGCGCAGCTCGTACAGCGCGCTCTCCGGCCGGACGGTCACCCGCAGCCGGTTGCCGCGGTAGCGCATCCGGAACACCAGCCGGCTGATGCCCTCGGGCAGCCGCGGCGCGAACGACAGGCACCCGTCGGCGGCCCGCATCCCGCCGAACCCGGCCACCAGCCCGCTCCACGCCCCGGCCATCGAGGCGATGTGCAGCCCGTCGCGGGTGTTGCGGTTCAGGTCGTGCAGGTCCATCAGCGCGGTCTCGCCCAGGTAGTCGTGCGCCAGGTCCAGCTGCCCGACCTCGGCCGCCAGCACGGCCTGCGACTGCGCCGACAGCGAGGAGTCCCGCACGGTCAGCGCCTCGTAGTACTCGAAGTTGCGGCGCTTCTGCTCCGGCGTGAACGCCTCCCCGCACAGGTGCATCGCCAGCACCAGGTC
Organism: Spirillospora sp. NPDC029432; assembly: GCF_040703975.1. NCBI lineage: Bacteria > Bacillati > Actinomycetota > Actinomycetes > Streptosporangiales > Thermomonosporaceae > Spirillospora > Spirillospora sp. NPDC029432. Next base: position 98,216 of record NZ_JBEZWH010000015.1, on the reverse strand, counting down.
CGACTGCTTGACGACCTGCTTCCGGTAGAGGTCGAAGTACGGGAAGTGCAGCAGCAGGGGGTAGTGGTCGGGGCTGGTCCCCTCGAAGTCCCATTTCGCGTGGTTGGTGAAGCCCTCGCTCTGCGGATGCACGCCGAGCCGGTCGTCGTACGGGATGAACATCGCCGCCGCCGCGTTCCGCCACGACGCCGCCTCCTCGGTGGTCACCCCGAGCCGTTCGGCCAGATCGGGGTGGCGCATCGCCATCCGCGCGGCCTCCTGGAGGTTCCGGCGTGCCATCAGGTTCGTGTACACGTTGTTGTCGACGACGGCGGTGTACTCGTCCGGGCCGGTCACGCCGTCGATCCGGAAGACGCCCTCCACGTCGTGGTGGCCGAGGCCGCGCCACAGCCGGGCCGTCTCCACCATCAGCCGCAGCCCGATCTCGCGCTCGAACCGGTCGTCCTCCGTGGCGTCCACGTACCGCACCACCGCGTCCGCGATGTCGGCGTTGATATGGAACGCGGCCGTCCCGGCGGGCCAGTAGCCGGAGCACTCCTGGCCCCGGATCGTCCGCCAGGGGAACGTCGAGCCCCGCAGGCCGAGCTGCCGGGCGCGCTCGCACGCCATCGGCAGCGTCATGTGCCGCCAGGCCAGCACGTCCGCCGCGGCCGCCGGATGGGTGTACGTCAGCACCGGCAGCACGAACGTCTCGGTGTCCCAGAACGTGTGCCCGTCGTACCCGGGGCCGGTCAGCCCCTTCGCGGGGATCATCCGCCGCTCCGCCCGGGCGCCCGCCTGAAGGACGTGGAACAGCCCGAACCGGACCGCCTGCTGGATCTCGGCGTCGCCGTCCACCTCGACGTCGGCCCCGCGCCAGAAGTCGTGCAGGTACTCGCTCTGCTGCTCCAGCAGCCCGTCCCAGCCGGTGTGCCGCGCCGCCGCCAGCGCCCCCACGACCTGGTCGTGCAGCGCGGGCCGGGACCGCCGCGAGGACCAGCCGTACGCGATGTACTTGACGATCCGCAGCTTCTGCCCGGGCTCCAGCTCCGTCGCCACCGTCACCCGGCCGACGTCCGGCGAGCTCTCGGCGTCGACCGCCATGTTCTCCGGCCCGTCGATCTGGTGGCTCATCGCGGCGGCCATCCGCAGGCCGCTTCCCCGGGTGGCGTGCACGAGGACGACCTTGGTCCCGTTGTGCACGTGCTCCTCGCCGACCAGGGGGCTTTCCAGCGCGGCCGCCACCCGCGGGTCGTCGCCGAGGTCGGGCAGCGTCTCGTTGGCCACCAGCTCCGACTGCACCACGATCCGGACGGCCTCGTTCACCGGCTCGACCTCGTAGCAGATCGCCGCGACCGCCCGCTGGGCGAGCGACACGATCCGGGTCGAGGTGATCTTGACGCGGTCGTCGGCCGGCGAGCTCCACTCCACCTCGCGGGTCAGCGTCCCCGCCCGCATGTCGAGCACCCGCTCGTGCCGGTGCAGGCGCCCGTACCGGACGTCGAACGGCTCGTCGTCCACCAGCAGCCGGATCAGCTTGCCGTTGGTGACGTTGATGACCGTCTGGCCCTCCTCCGGGTAGCCGTACCCGGCCTCGGCGTACGGCAGCGGCCGGTTCTCGAAGAACGAGTTGAGGTAGGTGCCGGGCAGCCCGTGCGGCTCGCCCTCGTCGAGGTTGCCGCGCAGCCCCAGGTGCCCGTTCGACAGGGCGAACACCGACTCGCTCTGCGGCAGCCGGTCCAGCCGCAGCTCCGGTTCCCGCACGCACCACGGGTCCACCGCGTACACGGGGCGCTCGGCGGCGGCCCGCGCCTCCGGCTCGGTCATCGGGCCTCCCTCTCCAGCAGCTCCGAAAGATCGTCCACGACCACGTCCGCGCCGCGCTCGGCCAGCGCCGCCGCGTGCCTGCCGTCCACCCGGTTGACGCCCACCACGTACCCGAAGGCGCCGGCCCGGCCGGCCTCCACGCCGGCCAGCGCGTCCTCGAACACCGCCGCCCGCGCCGGGGCCGTCCCGACCGCCTCGGCGCCCGCGACGAACATGTCCGGGGCCGGCTTGCCCGGCAGATCGCGCTCGGCGGCGATCACCCCGTCGATCCGCGCGTCGAACAGGCCGGTGATCCCCACCGCCCGCAGCACCTGGACGGTGTTGGCGCTGGACGACACCACGGCCGTCCTCAGCCCGGCCTTCCGCGCCGCGCGCACGTAGTCGATCGAGCCGTCGAACGTCTCCACGCCCTGCTCGTCGATCAACTTCAGCACCAGCGCGTTCTTGCGGCTCCCCAGCCCCCGGATCGTCTCGCGTTCCGGCGGGTCGTCGGGGTCCCCCTCCGGCAGCGTGATCCCGCGCGACTCCAGGAAGGACCGCGTCCCGTCCTCGCGCCGCTTGCCGTCCACGTACGTCGCGTAGTCGGTCACCGGGTCGAACGGCACGAAACCGGCGCCGTCCCGTTCCCTCAGGTAGCCGTCGAACATCTCCTTCCACGCCGCCGCGTGCACCGCGGCGGTGCGGGTCAGCACCCCGTCGAGGTCGAACAGGCAGGCCTCGGTGTCATCCGGCAATCCCAGCATCGCTCCCCTTTGTTCGCGATACATGTGAGGTATCCACGATCCGTGCACTTCCCTGACGGAACAAGGGCATGCACGGGCCGAACGGAGCGGTGTTGCCCCTCGTACAACCGGGGTAGGGCCCGTCCAAAGGAGGAAGCCACATGGAGAAGGCGCGCATCGGTGTCACCGGGCTGGCGGTCATGGGCCGCAACCTCGCCCGCAACCTCGCCCGGCACGGCCACCCGGTCGCGGTGCACAACCGCACCCCGGCCCGGACCAAGGCCCTGGTGGAGGAGTTCGGCGGCGAGGGCACGTTCGTCCCGGCCGAACGGCCCGAGGACTTCGTCGCGGCCCTGGAACGGCCCCGCCGGCTGGTGGTCATGGTGAAGGCGGGCGGCCCGACCGACGCGGTGATCGATGAGTTCGCGCCGCTCCTGGAACCCGGAGACATGATCGTCGACGGCGGCAACGCCCACTACCTCGACACCCGCCGCCGCGAGGCGGCCCTGCGCGAGCGCGGCCTGCACTTCGTGGGCACCGGCGTCTCCGGCGGCGAGGAGGGCGCCCTGAACGGCCCCAGCATCATGCCCGGCGGCTCGCCCGAGTCGTACGAGGCGCTCGGCCCCCTCCTGGAGGACATCTCCGCCCACGTCGACGGGACGCCGTGCTGCACCCACGTCGGCCCCGACGGCGCCGGCCACTTCGTGAAGATGGTGCACAACGGCATCGAGTACGCCGACATGCAGCTGATCGCCGAGTCGTACGACCTGCTGCGGCACGCCGCCGGGCTGTCCCCGGCCGAGATCGCCGAGGTCTTCCGCACCTGGAACACCGGCCGGCTGGAGTCGTACCTCATCGAGATCACCGCCGAGGTCCTGGCGCACACCGACGCCGCCACCGGCAAGCCGTTCGTGGACGTCGTCCTCGACCAGGCCGAGCAGAAGGGAACCGGCCGCTGGACCGTCCAGTCGGCCCTCGACCTCGGCGTCCCCGTGGGCGGCATCGCCGAGGCCGTCTTCGCCCGCTCGGTCTCCGGCCACGCCGGCCTGCGCGAGGCGTCCCGGAACCTGCCCGGCCCGTCCCGCTCGGGCGCCGCCGACACCACCGGCCTCCCGGAGGCGATCGAGCAGGCCCTCTACGCCTCCAAGATCGTCGCGTACGCGCAGGGCTTCCACCAGATCCAGGCCGGCAGCGCCGAGTACGGCTGGAACATCGACGCCGGCGCCATGGCCACCATCTGGCGCGGCGGCTGCATCATCCGCGCCCGCTTCCTCGACCGCATCCGCGCCGCCTACGAGCGCGACCCGCGGACGCCGACCCTGCTGACCGACGACGACTTCGCCGAGGCCCTCGGCGCCGCCCAGGACTCCTGGCGGAACGTCGTCGCCACCGCCGCCCGCCTCGGCGTCCCCGCCCCGGGCTTCGCCACGGCCCTGGCGTACTACGACTCGCTGCGGGCCGACCGCCTGCCCGCCGCCCTCACCCAGGGCCAGCGCGACTTCTTCGGCGCCCACACGTACCGGCGGACCGACCGCGACGGGTCGTTCCACACTTTGTGGGGAGGAGACCGGACGGAGAACCCGGCCTGAGCCATACTGATCGGGATGATCATCAGTCCGGCACCGCTGGGGCGCGCATGAGCAGGATCCTCAAGATCGCCTACCTCACCGCCCACGTCGCCGCCTCCGCGTTCACGCTCGCCCTGATCTACGTGGGGTTCGAGATGGTCCACATGCGCGACGGAAGCAACAACAACCCGGGCGCCACCATCGCCGGCTTCCTGACCCTCCTCATCAGCGCCCTGACGGCCATCCCGCTGATCGCCGCCGTGGCCACGAAATGGGTCAACCGCTGGTGGCTGGCCGCCCACTGGCTCCTCGGCGCCGCCGCCGTCGCCCTCACCGTCTACGCCCTCATCTTCGAACAACCCGGCTCCGCCGACCGCGGCTGATCCCGGCCGTTCCGGGCGAACGCCGACCTTCCCGGAGGCGGCCGGTGTAGACACGATGCCAACTGAACTGCCAACTGAACTGCCAACTGAACAGGGAGGGTGAACGTGGGGCGCGGAGAACCGATCAATCGCAAGGATTGGCCGGAGTCCGGCCCCCACCTCGCCCTCCTGCGGTTCCTGGACCGCGTCCACGCCGACAACGGGACCAAGAGCCGCCGCGAGATCGCGGCCGAGATGAATCTCGGGTCGGCGACCCGCGTGAACGAGATGCTGATGGGCACGAGCCTGCCCGCCGACGAGGAGCAACTCGTGGCGCTGGTCAGGGCCCTGGGTGGCGGACTCGACGACCAGCGCACCGCCCGCCGGCTCTTCGAGCGCGCCAGGGCCGAACCGCGGCCGCGTCCCGCCGCCCACCCGTGGGAGTCGGCGGTCCGGGACCACAGCGCCTGGACGCTGGTCGATCAGAGCCGGGACGCCTCCGCCTTCCGGGACGGCTCGGCCGCCGTGGCCGCGCACCTGGCGTCCCTGGCGGAGGACGCCCAGCGCGCCCTCGCCGACGACCCCTGGCTGGACGCGACGCTGGCGCCCCGCTTCACCAAACGCACCGACTGGCTGCTGCGCACCACGCTCAAGGACGTGCTGGAGGACCTCTCGCCCGCCGAGGCGGCCCTGCTGACACTGATCCCGCTGCTCCACTGCACGCACACGCTCCGGACCCTGGCGGCGATGCGCGCCATCGACCCGCTGGACCTGGCGGTCAGGGAGGACGCGGTGGCGGAGCGCGCCGATTACGAGCTGTTCCTGCTCAGCGAGCGCGAGCTGGTGAACCGCGCCCGCGCGCCGCGCCTGCCCGACCGGAACGCCGCCGGGACCGAGATCGGATGGTGGCTGCTCCACCGCTGGCTCGCCCGCTACCCGGAGGCGCACGGGAACGCCGCGATCCGCGCGCTGCTGGACGATCTGGTCGTCGAGGACCCCCGCCTGCGCCGCGAGGTGCTGGAGCCGCGGGCGGTCCGGCGGCTGCTGGCCGGGTTCCGGCTCAATCCGGCCGAACTGAGCGACACCGACCGGCAGAACGCGCCGCGTCCCGAGCATGTCCTCTTCGTCGGGGAACCGCACGAGCAGCGGGTGCGGGAGCTGCTGCTCGGCCACCTGCTGGCGGTCTCGCACGCGATGACGATCGACACCACCCGCCTGCCCGACATCGTCGTCCGCCACCTGGGCATCCCCGAGCCGGTGCACCTCGCTCGCCTGCACGGCACGGCCGCGCGGGCGCAGTGGGTCCCGCAGGACGACTGCCTCGTCCTGCGCGCGGACTGCCACCATCCGGCAGAGATGGAGGGGCTGCGCATGTACGCGCGCCGCGTCGACACCCTCCTGCACACCGTCCGCCGGTCGTGCAAGGCGCACGCGAGCCTGGAATGCCTGGACCGGCTGCCGCCGCGCGCCTCGTCCGACGACGTGCGCCCGGGGACCGACGAGGACGACCAGCCGCTCTTCCAGGGCGCGAGCCGCTTCCGCCTCGACGAGCGCCGTGTCCAGGACCTGCTCATGGGGGAGCAGCTCTACCAGGACCGCGGCCTGGCCATCCGCGAGCTGTACCAGAACGCCCTCGACGCCTGCCGCTACCGCCGGGCCCGCCTGGACTACCTGACCCGGCAGGGCGACTGGGCGGACGACTGGACCGGCCGCATCCACTTCAGGCAGGGCGTCGAGCGCGGCCGGGCCTTCCTGGAATGCCGGGACAACGGGGTGGGGATGACCGAGGCGGTCCTCACCGACGTGTTCTCGCAGGCGGGCGCGCGCTTCACCGACCTCAGCGACTTCCTGGCCGAGGAGTCGGAATGGCGGAAGGCCGACCCGCCTGTGCATCTGTACGCCAACAGCCGGTTCGGCATCGGCGTCCTGAGCTATTTCATGATCGCCGACGAGATCGAGGTCATCACCCGCCCGATGGGGCGCGGCCAGGTGCCGCAACCCACGCTGAAGGTCTCCATCTTCGGCCCGGGCCACCTGTTCCGGATCCAGGAACTCCACACCGACCGTTCCCCGGGGACCACCGTCAGGCTCTTCCTCCGCGAGCCGGACAAGGCGCCCTCATGCGTGGACGAACTGCGCGCGATCCTGGGGATCGCGGAATTCGCCACGCTCGCCGAGCACGACTCGCAGCGGGAGGAGTGGATTCCCGGCGTCCTGAAGCCCCGCGCCCGCCCCTCATGGGAGGACGACGCGTTCGACGCCCACGGCACGCTGGTGCCGTGGCGGGAGGACGGCGGCGGCCAGGTCATCTGGTGCCGGCACGGCGGCGGCCTCCTCGTCGACGGGCTGCACGTACGGCCCGGCGTACGGCGCGGCGTCCTCGCCGGCTTGGAGGAGACCGCTCTGCGCGGTGCGGTCGTCAACCTCACCGGGGCGCGCTCGCCCGCGCACCTGTCGGTGGACCGCCGCCAGATCCTGAGCGACGTCTCCGCGGACGTCGAGGCCCTCCTCGGCGCGGCCCTCGGAGAGCTGCTGGCCAACGGGCGGGAACTGCTCAACGTCCGCTGGATCAGTGCCGTGACGCAGGCCGCCCCGCGCCTGGGGGACATGGTCGCCGAGGCCGCCGGGGAGGCGGGACTCTCGTTCGAGACCCGGAGCGGCGCGGTCCTCCCACGGGAAGCGGGGTGCTTCCTCCAGGATTCGTTCCTCGTCCTGCGCGGGGACGAGCCGACCGAATGGGACGGAGGACCGCTGGAGCCGCACACCCTCTGGGGACAGGACTTCGCGCTCTTCGGGCCGCTTCATCAGGTCCCCGACCACGTACTGGTGTGGAGGCTGCTGGCCCACCGCGCGACGACCGAGCTCGACGCCCTGGGGGCGAAGGCCACGGGGCCGGTCGTCGCCGGGTTGCCCTCCGACGCTCTCGTGCTGGGTGATTTCGGCCGCATACCGGAAAGCCACAGCAGGTCCTTCGAGAACGGCTGGGAATGGCCCGAGGAGGATCGCTGGCGGCGCTCCGGACACATCCTGTGGGTGGCCATGCTGAGCGGCGTGCCACCCCGCGAGGTCGCCCGCAGGGCCGTGCGGCTGGGTTGGCACGAGTTCGTCCCGGAGGCCTTCTCGTCCCGTACGGAGGCCGACCACATCGATTTGGCCCTGCTCAGTGAGAAACGCACTGGGCGGCCTAGGTGGCTGGACATGGAGAAAGCCGTTCCGCCCGGGCACCTCGTCGCGGTGGCACTCCAGTTCGGGGTCACGCTGGCCTATGTCGGCGCGCGCATGCGCAATTACGGATTCCGGCTCTCGGCGGAGACCATGCCCGAGGGCCGCCCGTCGCCTGCGGATCTGCGCCTGTTGTCCTGGATGGCCGGTGACGGGAACTGGCTGGATCCGGCGTCGCCCGTACCCGCCTCCCATCTCGTGCGAGCGGCCTCCGTGCTCGGCCGCACCGTCGGCGAAGTCTGCGAGCGCCTCCGGGCCTACGGGTTCTCAGCGGACCCTGCGGGGCTGCCCGCCAGGCCGGACGGCACCGATCTCACCTTGTTCGCCTGGGACCTGTCCTTCAGGGAACGAGAGAAGTTCGACCCCGGGCGACCGCTTCCGCCCGCGCATACCGTCAAGGCCGCGCTTGCGCTGGGGTGTTCCAACCACGCCGTCGTGGACCGCCTGGAGTCGTACGGTATCCCGGTGGTTCACCAGGTGCCCCGGGATCCGGCCGGCGACGACCTGAGACTGCTCAGTGCCGACGCGGACGGCCAGCCGCCGTGGCATCCCGCGGGTAAGGCCCCGCCTCTGTGGCGGGTCCTGATTGCGAGCGACCGCGCCGAACGCTCCCCGGCGGACGTGGCGGATCGGCTCGGCGAGTACGGGCTGGGTGCCGTGCGAACCGGCCTCCCTCCGCAGCCCGTACCTCTCGCCAAGGAACTGTGCTCCCAGGACCTGGACGGGGTCTTCCCATGGCTCGACGAGACGGTTCCGGTGAAGCGCGGGCACATCCTCCGTGCCTCCGCGCAGTTCGGAATGCATGTCGCCCAGGTGGCTGACTCCTTGGCGGCCTGCGGATTCGTCCTACCTGACGATCTGCCTGAGACGCTCGACCCCAGGGACATCCGTCTCTTGGCGGCCTCTCCCAAGCTCACTTCCATTTGGCTCCGCCGGGACAGGCCGGTCCCCCTGCGGCACCTTCTCCGTAACGCTCGCGACCTGGGCATGTCGGTGGAGGAGGCCGCCGGGCGGTTGCGGTGGCTGGGGATGGACGTGCCGGACGTCGCCGAGTCCGTCGAGAAGGCGATGGCGCGGGTGCCCTGGAGCCGGTAGGCCGTGCCGCGGAGTGTGCTCCGCCGCTCGTACGGTCCGGACGTCATCGCAGGTAGCGGCCGTGCCGCGTGACGGCGGCAGCGTGCCGTCACGCCGGCGCACGCCGGAAGGCGGTGCGAGCCGCGCACGATCTCTCTTGTCCGAACAGGGCGCCGGCCGGGCCCGAACGTGCAAGCGCGACGGGAGATCGTCATGGTGGATCAGATCGTTGTCCTCGCGCCCCTCGCCGGGGGCGTGCTCAACCTTCTCGCGGCCGGGGTCGGGGTGGCCACGGCGGTGCTGTCGCGGCGCGGGCGGCGGTGCCCGTACTGCGAGTGAGAAGGAGCGGGGTCCGCCGGCCCCCGGCGGCGGACCCCGCGGCAGGTCGGGAACGGGTCAGTGGAGGGTCCAGAGGAGGGGGCGGAGGGTGCCCGTGGGGGAGGTGGCTCGGCCGATCGCCTGGCCGCGGTCGTTGATCTCGGAGGGGACGGCGTCGCGGAAGCCGGGGACGTGGAGGTCGTGCATGCGGCCCCGGTGCCAGGCGTACGGGTGGAGTTCGCCGGCGGCGGTCATGCTCTGGCCGATCACCTGGCCCCGGTTGTTGATGTCCGTGGCGGTGGCCTGGTAGAGCGCGGTGGCCTCGCCGCCGAGGGTGCCGAGGTCGGTCATCTTGCCGCGGTGCCAGATGAACGGGTGCATCGTGCCGCCGGCCGTCGCGCTGGCGCCGGCGACCTGGCCGCGGTCGTTGATGGCGCCGCTGCCGAAGGGGTGGAGGTACGTGCCGGGGCCGCCGAGCGTTCCGATGTCCTGGGAGACGCCGCGGTGGTTGACGAAGGCGCGGGTTCCGCCGTGGGTGATGCCGAGGGCCTGGCCGCGGTCATTGAAGTCGATCATCCAGTAGACGGATTCGCCGTCCGGGCCGCGGAAGAGGGTCGTGGTGCGCCCGTCCCAGCGGAAGCCGGAGCCGGTGCCCGTGGCGGTGCCCATGGCCTCGCCGCGGTCGTTGAGGTCGCCGGGGTCGACGGTGGCGCTGCCGTCCGGGCGGGTGAGTTCGGCTTGGCCGCCAGGGCTCCACAGGACGGCCGCGGCGGGGAGGCCGCTCATGTCGCCCATTCCCTTGCCGTACAGGACCTGGCGCCGGTCGTTGAAGCCGGGCGGGAGGAATCCGGAGTAGCCGCTGAGGTCTCGCAGGGACGCGACGGTCGCGACCTTGCGGCCCCGCGCGTCCCAGATCACCAGGTCGAGGGCCTCGGGTGCGAGGACGTCGCCGCGGTCGTTGATGCGGGCCAGGAGGGAGGACACGTGCGGGCCTTCGGTCAGCACCGTGGTGTCGTACCCGCCGCCGGGTTCGGGGTCCCAGCGGACGATCCGGCTCCGGCGGGTCTCGTCGGACACCGCGGCGGCGGCGATCTGGCCGCGGGCGTTGATGTCCGGCGGGCCCTGCAGCGTGTATCCCTCGGGCAGCGGCAGTTCGGTCACCTGGACGGCAGGGGCGGCGGACGCCGGCGGGGCCAGGGCCAGGGTGGTGATGAACGCGGCCGTGACGGCCAGGGGCCATGGTGCCTTCATGGCGGACTCTCCCTCGGGTGCGGTCGGCGGACCCCCGATGAATCGAGCCACTGAATACTGGCACAGTCGGGCGGGGAGGGCCAGCGGCGGTACGGGCAGTGCGCGATGGGGGGCAGGATGGAGGGGTGAACCTACTCGATCTGCTTCCCTCCGGTGCCGACGCCGATCCCGACTCGCTGTACGAGGCGTTCGAGCGATGGGTGTCCGGGCGCGGGATCACGCTGTACCCGGCCCAGGAGGAGGCGCTGATCGAGGCGGTCTCCGGCGCGAACGTGATCCTGGCGACGCCGACCGGGTCGGGCAAGAGCCTGGTGGCGGCCGGGGCGCTGTTCGCGGGGCTGGGGCGCGACGAGGTCGGGTTCTACACGGCGCCGATCAAGGCGCTGGTGTCGGAGAAGTTCTTCGACCTGTGCGAGATGTTCGGCCGCGAGAACGTCGGGATGATGACCGGCGACGCCAGCGTCAACGCGGACGCGCCGATCATCTGCTGCACCGCCGAGGTGCTGGCCAACATCGCGCTGCGGGACGGCGCCCAGGCCGACATCGGCCTGGTGGTCATGGACGAGTTCCACTTCTACGCCGAGCCCGAGCGCGGCTGGGCCTGGCAGATCCCGATCCTGGAGCTGCCGCAGGCGCGGTTCCTGCTGATGTCGGCGACGCTGGGCGACGTCACGTTCTTCCAGAAGGACCTGACGCGGCGGACCGGCCGGCCGACGGCGCTGGTGACCTCGGCGGAACGGCCCGTACCGCTGATCTACGACTACCGGGTCACGCCGCTGCACGAGACGATCGAGGAGCTGCTGCAGGAGCGGAAGGCGCCGATCTACCTGGTGCACTTCACCCAGGCGGCGGCGATCGAGCGGGCGCAGGCGCTGATGAGCATCAACGTCTGCACCAAGGAGGAGAAGGCCCGGATCGCCGAGCTGATCGGCGGCTTCCGGTTCACCACGAAGTTCGGCCGCAACCTGTCGCGGTTCGTCCGGCACGGGATCGGCGTGCACCACGCCGGGATGCTGCCCAAGTACCGGCGGCTGGTCGAGCGGCTCGCGCAGGCCGGCCTCCTCAAGGTCATCTGCGGGACGGACACGCTGGGCGTCGGGGTGAACGTCCCGATCCGCACCGTGGTGTTCACGGCGCTGAGCAAGTACGACGGGCACCGCGTGCGGCGGCTGCGGGCGCGCGAGTTCCACCAGATCGCGGGACGGGCCGGCCGGGCCGGGTTCGACACCGTCGGGTACGTGGTGGCGCAGGCCCCCGAGCACGTCGTGGAGAACGAGAAGGCCCTCGCCAAGGCGGGCGACGACCCCAAGAAGCGGCGCAAGGTGCAGCGCAAGAAGCCGCCGGAGGGCTTCGTCGGCTGGGACGAGGACACGTACACCAAGCTCCAGGCGGCCGAGCCGGAGCTGCTGAAGTCCCGGTTCCAGGTCAGCCACGCGATGCTGCTGTCGGTGATCGCCCGGCCGGGGAACGCCTACCAGGCGATGAAGCGGCTGCTCACCGACAGCCACGAGGACCGCGCGGCGCAGCGCCGGCACATCTCCCGCGCCATCGCGATCTACCGGTCGCTGCTGGCCGGGGGAGTGGTCGAGGTCCTGGACGAGCCCGACGAGCAGGGCCGGTACGCGCGGATCACCGTCGACCTCCAGGAGGACTTCGCGCTCAACCAGCCGCTGTCGACGTTCGCCCTGGCCGCGTTCGAGGTGCTGGACCCGGCGTCGCCGAGCTACGCGCTGGACGTCCTGTCGGTGATCGAGGCGACCCTGGACGACCCGCGCCAGATCGTCGCCGCGCAGCTCAACAAGGCGCGCGGCGAGGCCGTCCAGGAGATGAAGGCCGAGGGGATCGAGTACGAGGAGCGGATGGAGCTGCTCCAGGACGTCGACTACCCGAAGCCCCTCGAAGAGGAGCTGGAGGCCGCGTACGAGATCTACCGCGCGGGCCACCCGTGGGTCGGCGACCATCCGCTGCGGCCCAAGTCCGTCGTGCGGGACATGTACGAGCGGGCGATGACGTTCACCGAGTACATCGCCTACTACGAGCTGGCGCGCGGCGAGGGCCTGGTGCTGCGCTACCTGTCGGGCGCGTACAAGGCGCTGCAGCAGACCGTCCCCGAGTCGATCAAGACCGACGATCTGATCGACCTGATCGAGTGGCTGGGCGAGCTGGTCCGCCAGGTCGACTCCAGCCTGCTGGACGAGTGGGAGCAGCTCGCCAACCCGGCCGACGAGCCGGACGAGGCGATCGAGGAGCGGGTCACCAAGGTCACCGCGAACGCCCGCGCGTTCCGCGTCCTGGTCCGCAACGCGCTGTTCCGCCGCGTGGAGCTGGCCGCGATGGAGCGGTACGGCGACCTCGGCGAGCTGGACCCCGAGTTCGGCGCCGAGGGCTGGCGGGACGCGATGGAGGCCTACTGGGAGGAGCACGACGAGCTCCGGACCGGCCCGGACGCGCGCGGCCCGAAGCTGCTGCAGATCGAGGAGGTCCCCGAGGACGCGCTGTGGCGCGTCCGCCAGGTCTTCGACGACCCGGAGGGGCACCGCGACTGGGGCATCAGCGCCGAGGTCGACCTGGCGGGGTCGGACGAGGCGGGCGAGGCGGTCATCAAGGTCGTGTCGGTCGACCGCCTCTGAGCACCGGGACGGGAACGAGGAGAACGAGGGGAACGAGGGGAACATGGTGCAGATCGCCGTGGCGCAGCTCGCGCCCGGGCAGGACAAGGAACGCAACCTCGCCGACGCCGCCCGGCTGGTGGCCGGCGCCGCCGGCCGCGGCGCGCGGCTGGTGGTCCTGCCCGAGTACGCGATGTTCACCGCGCCCAAGATGGACGAGCGCTTCGCCGAGACGGCCGAGCCGCTGGACGGCCCGTTCGTGAGCGGCCTCCTGCGCCTGGCCCGCGAGCACGGCGCGTACGTGGTGGCCGGTGTCAACGAGACCGTGGACGTGCCGGGCCGCGCGTCGAACACCCTCGTCGCCGCGGCGCCGTCCGGGGAGATCGCGGCGACGTACCGGAAGCTGCACCTGTTCGACGCCTTCGGCTTCACCGAGTCGGACTTCGTCCATCCCGGCGACACCGCGGCGGCGCCGGAGACGTTCGAGGTCGACGGCGTCGTGTTCGGGTTGCAGACCTGCTACGACGTGCGCTTCCCCGAGATCACCCGGCGGCTGGTCGACGCGGGGGCCGATGTCCTCGCGCTGCCGGCCGCCTGGGTGCCCGGCCCCCTCAAGGAGGACCACTGGCGCACCCTCGTCCGCGCCCGCGCCATCGAGAACACGATCTACGTCGCCGCCGCCGGCCAGTGCGCGCCCGCCGGCGCCGGCAACAGCATGATCGTCGATCCGATGGGCGTCACCGTGGCCGCCCTCGGCGAGGGCACCGGCATCGCCTCCGGCGAGGTCTCTCCCGCCCGCATCGCCGAGGTGCGCGGGAAGAACCCGGCGCTGGCCCTGCGCCGCTTCGGGGTGTCCCCGCTCTAGGCCGTCAGATCGGGTAGCGGGTGGCCTCGTCCAGCGGGGTGATCCCCGGTTCGGCCACGGCCTGGGGCTTGGGGGGTACCTCGTGCCCGGCCACCAGGTCCTCCACGGGGGTGCGCGGCGGCAGGGCCCGCCACCGGTCCGCCGCCCGCTCCGGGCGCTGATCGTCGCTCATGCGTCCATCATGCACGGATATGTACGGCGTTGACAGGCTCAGACCATGTACTGGTCGTGGCGCCGCCAGAACTCGGTCCACTCCTCGTCCGACAGCTCCCGGCCGGACGCGGCGATCTCGGCCAGCCCCTCGAAGTACTCCTCGCGCGGGGCGCCGGGCGCGAACATCAGCAGCATCGACGCCGGCTCGCCGGACTCGTTCCGGAACGCGTGGATCCCGCCCTCGGGTATGTGGAGGAAGTCGCCGGGCGCGGCGTCCACCCAGGCCTCGCCGTCGTACAGCCGTACCGTCCCCGACAGGACGAAGAACGACTCGGTGATCGTCCGGTGGAAGTGCGGCGCCGGCCCGGACGGCCGCGGCCCCATGTCCCATCGGTAGAGCCCGAACTTCCCGTCCGTCGAGGCGCCGGTCCTGAGGTAGTGCACCTCCGTGGTCGACGTCGTCAGGTCGGGAGCGGCGTCAGCGCGCCGCAGCACCCCGCTGGTCTCACCCTTGTCGCCGAAATAGCGAGCCTCCGGATATGACATGGTCCCACCCTAGAGATCCCTTGGACCGCGGGAGAGCCGATGGTGGAGACCGAGACGACCGGCGAGCCGGGAGGGCGCGACCGGATCGGCGCGATCGAGCGGCGGTGGCCCTCCGCGCTGGCCGTCCTGCTGGCGGCGGCGATCGTGTTCGGAGGCGAGCGGAGCGCGGCGGACACCGTCGGCGGGTTCGGGGAGGCGCTGCTGCTCCTGCCCCTGGGGTACCTGGCCGTCGCCAAGCTGGAGAACCGGCGGCTCACCTGGCCGGTCATGGCCGGCGTGCTGGTGGCCATGACCCTTCTGATGACCGTTCTGGGGGTGGCGACCCCGATCCCGCCGGCCGCCGCCTTCGCCGCCGTGGCCCTGGCCGTGCTGCTCTGGGGCGCGCTCGGCGAGCGGCCGGAGGACAAGCGGATGTTCGCGGTCCAGGCGGTCGGCCTGGCCGGGTTCGCGGCGCTGGCGCTGACCGGTCTGGCCCTCGACCCGGAGTTGGGCCGCTACGTGGTGGCGGCCGGCTGGTTCCTCCACGGCGTCTGGGACTTCGTCCACTTCAGGCTCGACAAGGTGGTGGCGCGCTCCTACGCCGAATGCTGCGGGATCTTCGACATCCTGGTGGCGGCCGTCCTCGTCCTCCAGCCGCTGTGAGGACGGCCGGGAAGGCGTCTCAGAACCATCCGTCTCATAACTAGGTTTTGAGAATCCGGTAGACGGTCGCGCGGGAGACGGCGAAGCGGGCGGCGAGCTCGGCGGGGGTGCGGCCTGCGGCGTGGAGGGCGCGGGCCTCCTCTGCCTGGGCCTCGGTCAGGGCCGGCGGGCGGCCGCCGCCGGTGGTGCGGGGCGGTTCGGGCGGGGCGTTCAGGAGCGTCCACGCGCCGTCCAGGATCAGGCGCCTGAGCCTGTGCGCCGGCACGTCGTGGAACGCGACGATGGGATCGCCCAGGCCCGCCACCACCTGGGCGGCGCGCACCCGCCGCTCCAGGCGCCGGTCGGGGCCGCAGACCAGGTCGTTCGCCAGGAGCAGGACGGCCTTGAAGCGCTCGGCGACCGGGGCCTGGACGAGCAGCGTCATGTCGCGGACCAGCATGACGAGGGTCTGGCGGTGGCGGAGGCTGACATCGACGTAGCCCTCGATGGCGCGGCGCCGCACGGTCTCGGGGTCGTCGTGCCGCTCGGCCTCGCCGAGGACGGCCTCCAGCTCGTCCAGCAGCGGGAGCGTGAGGTCGCGCAGGAGCTCGTCCTTGGACCCGAAGTGGTAGTAGAGGGCGGCCTTGGTGATGCCGACCTCGTCGGCGATGGCCTGCATCGAGGTCGCGCGGTAGCCGCGCTGCGCGAACAGCGCGCTCGCCGCGTCCAGGATCCGCTGTGGCGTATCGGTCACTCACCCTCCACTTACCGGCGGTCTAGAGGAAATGCTAATGTCCTGACCGACGGTAAGTAGTGAGGAGGTCCGGTATGGCCGAGCCCATCACCTTCCACGGTCGCGCGGGGCGGCTCTTCCTCCCGGAGGGCCGTGCCACGCGGGTCCCGTGCGTGGTGCTGTGCCACGGGTTCAGCGGAACGATGGACCGGCTGTTCCCGCACGCGGAGGGGTGCGCGGCCGCCGGGATGGCGGCCCTGGTGTTCGACTACCGCAACTTCGGGGAGAGCGAGGGCGAGCCCCGGCAGCTGGCCGACATCGACGGCCAGCTGGAGGACCTGCGGGCGGCGGTCGCGTACGCGCGCGGGCGCGAGGAGATCGACCCGGACCGCATCCTGCTCTGGGGCAACTCCCTCGGCGGAGCCCACGCCATCAACGCGGGAGCGGACGACCCGCGCGTCGTCGCCGTGGTCGCGCAGATCCCGTTCAACGGGTTCCCGCGCAAGGTCGAGGGCCGGACGGCGCGGCAGACGCTGCGCCTCCAGGCCGCCATCCTCTGGGACGCCCTCCGCGGGCGGCTGGGGCTGAGCCCGTACTACATCCCGATGGTGGGTGCGCCCGGCACGCTCGCGGTGGTCGCGACCCGCGAGGCCGAGCAGCACATCAGGACGCTGTCCGGGGACGGCGGGCTGTGGCGCAACAGCGTCGCGCCGCGCGCGTTCCTGCGGATGGCGCGCTACCGGCCGGCCCCGGAGCGGCTCCGCGTCCCGCTGCTGGTCTGCGTCGCCGCCGACGACCGCGAGACGCCGGAGGAGACGACCCGCGCGCTCGCCGAGCGCGCCCCGGAAGGCGAGTTGAAGCGCTACCCCGGGACGCATTTCGGCTTCTACGACGACCCCGCGACGAGGGAGCGGGTCATGGCGGACCAGATCGCGTTCCTCACCGCCCGCCTGGACGGAGCGCGCTGAGGGCGACCACTTGCCTCGCCTATCGTTTCTCGATAGATTTCGATCGTGACTCGATCGTAGGAGAGATGATGGGAAAGCTGACCGTCCTCGCGCTGCGCGCCGTGCTCGTGATGCTGCTCGCCGGTTCGGTGTTCGTCCAGGCGGTGATGGTGCCGCTGCTGGGCCGGGACCTGGAGGGGATCGGCGAGGAGCTCGCGTACCCGCCCGCCGCGTTCCTCGTCCTCGTGATCCTCGGCGTCGGGACGGCCCAGGTCGTCCTCGTCTGCGTGTGGCGGCTGGTGACGATGGTGCGGTGCGGGACCGTGTTCTCCCACGCCGCCTTCCGGTACGTGCACATCGTGATCGGCGCGATCGTGGCGGCGGCCGTCCTGCTGTTCGTGCTCGGGGTCTTCCTGGCGCCGGGCGAGGCCGTCGCCCCCGGTATCGTCCTCTTGATCGGCGGAGGTGTCGTCGCGGTGCTGGGGGTCGCGCTCGTGGTGCTCGTACTGCGGATGCTGCTCGCCCAGGCCGCGCGGATGCGGGCCGAGCTGGACGAGGTGATCTGATGCCGATCGTCGTCGACATCGACGTCATGCTGGCCAGGCGGAAGATGTCCGTGGGAGAGCTCGCCGACCGCGTCGGGATCACGCCCGCCAACCTGGCCGTACTGAAGAACGGCCGCGCCAAGGCCGTCCGCTTCGCGACGCTCGCCGCCCTCTGCGAGGCGCTCGACTGCCAGCCGGGAGACCTGCTGCGCTGGGAGAACGGCACCGCCGCGGACGAGTGACTCCGGCGACGGGTACGGCCGTACGTGACGGGAAGGAGCCACCAGTGATGCGGTGGACTCTGCGCAACGGCTACGACAGCACCCTGGGCGAAGTCCGGTGGGACCGCCTCGGCGATCCCGGCGCCGATCCCCTCGTGCTGCTGCACGGGACGCCGTTCTCCTCGTTCATCTGGCGCGACATCGCCCCCGCCCTGGCCGCGACCCGTTCGGTGTACGTCTTCGACCTTCCCGGCTACGGCGCCTCGGCCAAGCACGAAGGCCAGGAGCTCTCCCTGGACGCGCTGGCCGGCGTCTTCACCGAGCTGATCGGGCACTGGGGGCTCTCCTCCCCGGACGTCGTCGCGCACGACTCCGGCGGCGCCGTCGCGCTCGGCGCCCACGTGGACCGCGGCGTCCCGTACCGGCGCCTGGCCCTGGTCGACGCCGTGTCACTGGCCCCCTGGGGCAGCGAGTTCTTCGCCCTGGTGGGGGAGCACCCCGACGTGTTCAGCCGCCTTCCGGAACGGCTTCACCGCCTCATGCTCCGCGAGTACGTGGCCACGGCCAGCTCGCCCGGCCTGCGCCCCGACGTCCTGGACGCCCTCACCGCTCCCTGGCTCGGCCCGGACGGCCAGGCGGCCTTCTACCGCCAGCTCGCCCAGCGCCGCGCCGACCAGTCGTACACCGACCGCATCCGGCACGGCTACGCCGCCATCGCGGTGCCCGTCCTGGTGTGCTGGGGCGCCGACGACACCTGGGTCCCGCCCGACCGCGGCCGCGAACTGGCCGCGCTCGTCCCCGGCGCCGAACTCCGCGTCCTGGACACCGCCGGCCACCTGCTCTCCGAAGACCGCCCCGCCGAACTCACGGCGGCCCTGCTCACCTTCTTCCAGGGCGCTGCCTGACTCCGCACAGCGCATGGCCAGGAGGAGACTCCCGTCATTGCCCGCGTCGTGCGGTCGCACGCTGGGCCGGATCGACGCCTAGTCAGACGGGCGGCATCAGGTCGCTCTCGCTGATGGTGTACGTCAGCGGGGGATAGATGAAGTCCGTTTCATTGTTCTCGCGGCGCCGTAGCCGGTAGAACTCCTGCCTCTGCTCATCGTCGGCCAGCGTGAGGCGCGCTCCGTGCGGGAGGTACGCATGCCCGTCGCGGAACTGAACGAAGGTCTTCGACGTTCGGAAGGTCACGCCCAGCCATCGGTTGTCCGGCGTCCGGGCGGGCGCGTCTAGGACGATCTTGTGCTTGAGGCGCCGGTTCGAGTCGACGGAAAACGCGACGATGCCGTTGTGGGAGAGGGGGATCTCGAATCTCTCGCCACCGGGCTCCTTCGGCTCGAAGATCAGCTTCCTTGGCGGGCTCGCTTCGGGATGCCGGTAGCAGGAGAACACGGCGATGAACGACCCGTCGGCCAGATCGAGGGCCTGGTCGGAATGGCCGCCCATCTTTCTGTAGGCGTTCGTGTAGGTCTCGATGAGAGCGTTGTTGAAGCCGACCGGAAGCTCCGCGCGTTCTCGGATCTGCTGCGCCAGCCGTTCGTGCACCGGCCGGAAGCGCTGCGTCGGGCTGCCGTATCGCGTGGTCGTGCGTACGAGAGGTACGCCGTCCGTCTCGTCGGCCCTGGTGAGGGTGGCGCCTCGGCGGCCTTTTCCTACGTCTTCCAGGTGAGCCGACGCGGACAGCTCCGCGAAGAGATCCTCCTCGGCCGGAAGAGTGTACGCCCGGATCTCCTCCGGGATTCTAGACTCGGGGGGCAATGTAGTCTCCCGCGTTCATGCTGAAGAGGAACTCGTCGCCGTAGTCGATGAAGGACGAGGTTCTGTTCTCCTCGGCGTACAGCCTGCGCAGCTCGTTCATGCCCGCCTGCGTGGGCGGCTCCAGCTCCACCAGATCCTCGTCCATTTTGAGGAACGTTCGACCGTCCTTGTGAACGGCCTCGGCGCTCGAACAGCGCACCACGTATCCCAAGCGGATCGGGAGCGACTCGGCGTCCAGTGCCGAGGGCCTGATCTCGTGCGTGTACAGGCGGTTGGTGGACAGCGGCATGAAGAACACGGAGCCGGGATAGAGAGTCAGGGTGAACTGCTGCGGGAACGTGCCCCCGCCGCGTTCTCCGTTCGGCTCCTTGAGACGGAAGCGGAGCCTGGTGAGCCCGCTGGTGCCCTTCACGCCGTAGTCGAAGGCGTCCTCGGCCAGGGGCCGCAGCCTGTCGAGCCGGTCGTAGAAGGTGCAGAAGGCCATGATGCCGTTGGCGGGCATGTCCTTGGTCTTGTCGGCATGGGACGAGATCTTGGCCTTGGACTGCTTGCGCTCGGCCGTGGCGGCGGTGTTGTGGTAGATCTGCGCGAGGACGTGGTTCAGCGGCGCATGGTTCCGGAAGACGGCGGCGGCCTCGCGGTTCAGCGCCTCGACGATGCGCGTGTCGGTCGGGCGGAAGGTCTCGGTCGGCCCCGAGAAGTTCGTGGAGCAGCGGAGCAGGCGGAAATGCAGTTCGTCGCCGTTTCGTGTGACGGGCGTCAGGTAGATTCCGCTGCGGTGTGCTGTTCCGGGCTTGGTGGATTCCGTCAGCGACTGGAACGCGTGCTCCGTGCGGATCCGTCCGAAGTGATCGGCGTCGAGGTCGAAAAAACGGCGGTAGTACACGCCGGCGCCGTGCACACGGATGGGGACCTGGCCGACGCCGACAAGGGGCCAGGATTTGCCGGCGTCCTCGCGGTGACCGTGCGACAACTCCCGGATGACGAAAACCCGGGCCGCCGCATGCAGGCGGCCGTCGCTGATCCCGGATACATCGCCGCACAGGTAGACGGTCTTCTGCGTGAGATCGGGAGAACCGGAAGCAAGGTCCTCCGGCGTGACCACGGACCCGAAGAAGTCTCTGATCGATTCATTGTCGTGCAATGTCGAGGGCGCGACCAGGATGTTGCCCGAATCGTCGATACAGGCTTCCATGGGATTTATTGTGTTCATCAAACTGTACCTGCCGTTCGCATCCTGAGGCGCGACCGCCCGGCCATTCAATGGAGTTCCGGACGGTTGCGGTGCAAGATTAGCATCCTGCGGGCGACCGTACCCTGGCCGTACGGTGCTCGTGGGCCTTCGGTGACGGAGTTCGAGTCGTCGGATAAAGCCTTTGCGGGCGGACGCGAAGGTCCGCGATCACCTTGATAGCGTAGGCGCCGTACCGCTCGACGATCTCGGAGAGGTGACCAGGCTGCACGGCGAGGCCCATGAGATGTGCTTCATCGCCAACTCGGTCGACTTCCCCGTCCGCAACGAGCCCGCGGTCGAAGCGGCCTGATCAGTACTCGGCGGCGACGGCCTGGTCGGTCGGGGAAACCTCCCGGGGGGTTGGCGCGTCTTCTTCTCGCAGGCCCGATCGCAATGTCCCTTTGGTGGCTCTCGGGCGGGCTGAAGGAGGCGGTGTGGAACCGTTCAGGATCCGCCGCCGGGACGTGTGGGCCGTGGGGCGGCGCGGCTGGCGCGGCCGGCTGCGGAGCTCCGGCGTGCTGGTGCCGCTGGCGATCGGGCTCGCGATGCTGACCGGCGGGGCGTTGTGGTACTGGGAGGCGCAGGCGTTCGCCCGCCGCTCGGTCGTGACCGAGGCCGTGGTCGTCAAGGTGGAGCCGCCCTACCGGCTGGAACAGGAGGACGGCCCGCCGATCGTGGTCCACAGCGGCATGGTGCGTTACCGGGTGGCGGGACGGGCGGTCACCGCCAGGCTCACGCTGGCGTCCTGCCGGCCGGGCCCATGTGCGAGCCGCGCCGCGCTCGGCGACCGGCTGACCGTCGCGTACGACCCCGGGGCCGTGGGGCGGGCGAGGCGCGCGCCACCGGGCGGGCTCTCGGGCGCGCCCGAGCCCGCGATGCTGCTGCTGGCCGGGATCGGGGTGCTGTTCGTCGCGGCGGCGGCGTACTCGCTGCTGTCGTTCACCGAAGCCTGAACGGGAGCCGGGAAAACGGGGCGGGGTCCGCGGCACGAATTCGCGGGTCGGCGTGTGCCCGAATGTGCCGTGCCGCCGGTCTCAGTGTTCGCGGCCGGCCGCGGCCTCTTCGCCCGATTTCGGGAAGACCGCGGGAACCTCGTTGTCCAGGACGACGCGGCCGAGCAGGGCCGCGAGGGTCTCCCGTTCGGCGGGGGTGAGGCCGGCGGGGAGTTCGTCGACGCGGCGGGAGGTCTCGGCGTAGAACTCCTCCGCCAGCCTGCTGCCCCGCGGGGTGAGGGCGACGCGGACGGCGCGGGTGTCGTGCGGGTCCGGCTCGCGGCGGACCAGGCCGTTGCGTTCGGTACGGTCCACCAGGCCGGTGAGGCTCGACTTGGCCAGCCTCAGGATCGCCCCCAGTTCGCTCATCCCGTAGGGCTGTGCCATCAGGACGCACAGCAATTGGCCCTGCTGTGCGGTCACGCCGTGTTCCCGGGCGGACTCGGTGTACACGGCGTTCACCATGAATGCGGAGCGGACGAGCGCGGAAACGACCCCCAGCGGTCCATCGATCTGCTTACCCACCAGGTCAGGGTAGCACCGGAAGGGCGGGCAGTTCGTGGAGCGAACTGTAGGGTTTCAGCTTTCGGTGGCGAGGGTCACGCCGAGGCCGATGAAGACGCCTCCCGTCGCGACGTCCACGCGGCGGCGGAACGTGCGGCGCTCGCGGAGCCGGCCGCCGATGCGGCCCGCCAGGACGCCGACCGTGCCGTCGGCGAGGGCCTCCAGGGCGATCATGACGGTGCCGAGGATCGCGAACTGGATCCAGACCGGGCCCAGCGCCGGGTCGACGAACTGCGGCAGGAACGCCACCGTGAACGTGATCGTCTGCGGGTTGGCCATGGTGGAGACCAGGCCGTTGGCGTAGGCGCGGCGCCCCGACATGCCGCCCGCGGGGGTCTCGTCGCCGGCGTTGCGGCGGCGGATCATTTGGACGCCCAGGTAGACCAGGTAGGCGGCGCCGGCGATCCGTACCACGGTGAACGCCACCGGCGCCGCCGTCAGGAGTGCCGACAGGCCCGCGGCGGCGACCGCGACGAAGAGCGCGTCCCCGGTGATCACTCCCGCGGTGGCCAGCAGGCCGGCGCGCGGGCCGCCCCGGACGCCGCAGCCGAGGACGAACAGCATGTCCGGCCCGGGGGTGACCATGGCGACGATCGTGGCCAGGGTGAACGCGGCGAGCAGCTGCGGGTCGATCGGCATGCGGTGATCATCGCACGGGTCAGGACCAGCCGCCGTACGGGACGGTCAGCACCTCCATCGCGTGGCCGCTGGGGTCGTCGAAGTAGACGCCGCGGCCGCCGTCGCGGGTGTTGATCTCGCCCTCGCCGCTGCCGTCCGGGTTGGCGTAGTAGCGGGTGCCCGACTCCCTGATCCGGGCGAAGATCGCGTCCCACTCCTCGGGCGGCACCAGGAACGCGCAGTGGTGCTGCCGGAAGTCGTCGGAGTCCATGAAGTCGAGCGTCACGCCGTTCCCGGTCTCGACCGGGATGAACGGGCCGAACTGCGGCTTCGGCTCCAGGCCCAGGACGCGGGCGAGGAACTCGGCCGAGACCTTCTTGTCCTTGGCCGGGACGATGATGTGGTCGAGGCGGATGGACATGCGCTCCCCCTAGGGTGGCGGGGCCCGGCCGTTCCGGGCCGCTACCTCAGAGCGTGCGCCCTCGACCGCGGTTGAGGTCAAGCGGGCGGTTCAGTCCAGGGTCGCCAGGGCCTCTTTCCAGCGGTCCTGATCGCGGGCTTCGCCGGGGGCGCGGACTTCGGTGAAACGCACCGTTCCACTCTTGTCGATCAGGAACGTGCCTCGCAGCGCCATTCCGCGGTCGCGGTCGAGGACGCCGTAGCGGGCGGCCACCTCGCCGTGGGGCCAGTAGTCCGACAGGAGCGGGAACGAGTAGCCCTCCTCCAGGGACCAGGCCTTCAGCGCGAACACGTGGTCGGCCGAGATGCCGAGTATTTGCGCGTTCCCGTTCTGGAAGGCGCCGATGTCGTCCCGTACGGCGCACAGTTCGCCGGTGCAGATTCCGGAGAAGGCGCAGGGGTAGAAGACGACGAGCACGTTCCGCCGGCCGCGGAAGGCCGAGAGCGTGACCTCCCGGTGGTCCTGGTCCGCCAGTGTGAAGTCCGGGGCCTCGGTGCCGACCTCGGGTACGGTGCGCATGCCCGGCACCCTAGCGCCCCGCGGAACGGGCACGTCCGGCAACGGGGCACGTCCGGCAACGGGGCACGTCCGGCTAGGGGCGGCGGCCGACGCCGGTGAGGAGTTCGCGGAGGCGGAACGGGCCGCTCGTCTCGGGCGCCAGCGGCGGCGTGTCCATGCCCGCGCCCTTGCGGAGGCCGTCGAGGAACTCGCGCATCGCGTCCAGGCCGGTGTGCTCGGGCGCCCAGCCGAGCTCGGCGCGGGCCCGCGAGGTGTCCATGACGGGGATGTGCAGGGCCAGGTCGAGCAGGTCGGGCGAGGCGGGGACCATGCCCAGCGTCCAGGCCGCGCGCAGGGCGGCGCGGGCGCCGCGGGCGGGCAGCGACAGCTTGCGCGCCTTGAGCAGCCCGGCCAGCTCGTCGACGCCGATCACCGGCTCGGCGGCGATGTTGTACGCGCCGCGCGCGTCCTCGTCGGTCACCGCGAGCCGGAACGCCTGGCCCGCGTCGGCGGAGTGCAGGGCCTGGAAGCGCAGGCCGGGGATGTCGGGCACGACCGGGATCACTCCGGGCCGGACGAGCTGCCCGGGGACGAACGGGCCGGCGAACAGGCGGCGCTGCTCGGCGGCGGCCTCGCGCTTGAAGATGAAGCCGGGCCGCAGGCGGGCGACGCGGCACTCGGGGTGCTCGGCCTGGAAGATGTCCAGCAGCCGCTCGACGTACGCCTTCTCGCGGCCGTACGAGGCGGCGGGCCAGCCGTGGGTGGGCCACGTCTCGGCGACCGCGCGGTCCTTGGGGCCGGGGGAGTACGCGCCGACCGACGACGCGTACACCAGCGCCGGCACGCCCGCCTCGCCGGCGGCGGCGAAGACCCGCGAGCTGCCGATCGCGTTGGCGCGCCACGTGGTCATGGGCGCGTGCGTGGGCTGGAACAGCCACGCCAGGTGGACGACCGCGTCCGCGCCGCGGAAGTGCGGCACCAGGTCGGTGTCGCGCACGTCCGCCACGGCCCACTCGGTCTTGTCGACCGAGAGTTCCGGGCGGCGGCGGGCCAGCCCCTTGATCGAGGTGACCGCGGGGTCGGCGGCCAGCGCCTGGACGGTGCTGGTGCCGACGTTGCCGGTCGCGCCGACGACCACGACGCGCATGGTGTGCCTCCCCTGGTAGGTCTGCGCGTCGCCCTACCCGGCAGGCCGCGTGCCATGCAGGGTCAGGCGGCGGGGTCGCCGAAGACCTTCCCCGGGTTGAAGATGCCGGCCGGGTCGACCGCGTTCTTGATCGCGTGGTGCAGGGCGACGGCGGCCGGGTCCAGCTCGGCGTGCAGGCCGCGCCGCTTGAGCAGGCCGACGCCGTGCTCGCCGGTGACGGTGCCGCCCAGCGCGATCGCGTCGTCCACGATCCGGTCGAACGCCTTCTGCGCGCGGAGCCGGGCGGCGTCGTCGCCCGCCGGGGTGATGATCAGCGGGTGCAGGTTGCCGTCGCCGGCGTGCGCGACGTTGGCGATGTGGACGTCGTGCTCGCGGGCGGTGGCCTCGATGCGCAGCAGCATCTCCGG
This sequence comes from Spirillospora sp. NPDC029432, assembly GCF_040703975.1. Classification (NCBI taxonomy): domain Bacteria; kingdom Bacillati; phylum Actinomycetota; class Actinomycetes; order Streptosporangiales; family Thermomonosporaceae; genus Spirillospora; species Spirillospora sp. NPDC029432. Next base: position 72,975 of record NZ_JBEZWH010000015.1, on the reverse strand, counting down.
GACGAGGCGGCGCGGCACGCAGACGTCCTCGGTGAGCAGGGGCCCGAGCCGTTCCAGCGCCGGGTACGCCAGCCGCCGGGCCGCGAAGAGGGCGTCGGCCTCCGCCGCGTCGGTGGAGCGGGCGCTCCAGGTCGCCCCGGCGTCCCTGAAGCACTCGGCCATCGCGTCGGCCTCGGTGTCGTCGAGCGTGTCGCTGCGGCCGAGGAGCAGCACGTTCGCGTCGGCGGACAGGCCCATGTTCTTCCACCGGTCGACGGCCTCCAGGCAGTGCCGGTCGACCAGTTCCAGGGCGCTCGGCACGATCCCGGCCGCGCTGACCGCGCTGACGGCCTCGCCGGCGGCGTGCAGGTCGTCGAAGTAGCCGACGACGGTGCGCTCGGGCGGCCGGGCGCCGCGCAGCCGCACGGTGATCTCGGTGATGACGCCGAGCGTGCCCTCCGACCCGACGAGGAGGCCGCACAGGTCGTACCCGACCACGCCCTTGGCGGTGCGGCGGCCGAGCCGGACGACGTCGCCGCACCCCATGACGGCCTCGACGGCGAGGACGTAGTCGCGGGTGACGCCGTACTTGACGCAGCAGACGCCGCCCGCGTTGGTGGACACGTTCCCGCCGATCGTCGACCAGGGCGAGCTGGCCGGGTCCGGCGGGTACCAGAGGCCCTGCCCGGCGCAGGCGGCGCGCAGGTCGTCGTTCACCACGCCGGGCTGGACGACCGCGAGCCGCTCGTGCGGGTCGATCTCCAGGATCCGGTCCATCCGCTCCAGGGACAGCAGCACGCACCCGTCGATCGCGTTGGCGCCGCCGGACAGGCCGGTCCCGGCCCCGCGCGGGACGACCGGGACGCCGCGCTCGGCGCAGACCGCCACGAGCGCCCGCACGTCCTCGGTGGAGCCGGCCCGGACGAGCGCCGCGGGCGTGCCGTAGGGGGCCCACTCGGCCTCGTCCCGGGAGTACGCGGCGATCACGTCGGGGTCGGTGACGACCCGGTCGGGGGGAATCAGGCGCCGGAGCGCGTCCACCAGTGCGGTCATACCCCTCAAGTAATCATGGAACGGTCCGTTCCGCTAAACCGGCCCCTGGGCGGCGAGCGGACGCCGACCAGGGGCCGGCCGCCGCGCGGAGGGCCGCCCGGTCCGGTTCAGGCGGCGTCGGCGTCGAGCACGCGGGTGATGTCGCCGCGCAGGCCGTCGACGTTCACGCCCATGTCCGTGAGGATCTGCGCGGGGGCGGACTCCCCGTCGTGCAGGAGGCCCAGCAGGATGTGCCCGCAGGCGATGCGCGTGTGCTTGAGTCGGACGGCGTGCCGCAGGGACAGCTCCAGCGCCTTCTTGGCCTCCTTGGTGAACGGGATGTGCCCCTTGCGGAAGCGGCCGGCGGGCGCGTCGAGGGCCCCCTCGCCGAAGGTCTCCTCGGCGGCCTCGCGGACGGCGTCCAGGTCGATGCCGAGGGTGCGGAGCGCCTCGGCGTCGAGCGGGCCGGTGCCGGAGCGGCGCGCGACGGCGGTGCGCAGCGCGACCGGCCAGACGCCGTGGTCGCGCAGGACGTGCGCCGCGGGGCCGTCGCCGTCGAGGAGGCCGAGCAGGACGTGCTCGGGCCCGATGTTCCGGTGCGCCAGGGCGCGCGCCTCGGCCTGCGCCTGGACGACCGAGTTCCTGGCCTCCTTGGTGAAACGCTCGAACATCCCCGTCACCGCTCCTTCTTCAGAATCCCACGGCCGCCGCCGTGCTTCTTGTGCACGGCCTGCCGGCTCACGCCGAGGCACACCGCGATCTCCTGCCAGGACCAGCCCTTCTCGCGCGCGCTGGCGACCTGGAGCGCCTCCAGGCGCTCGGCCAGCTCGCGGAGCGCGCGGACGGCCCGCAGCCCGATGGCGGGGTCCCGGCTGCCCGCCTCTTCGGCGAGCTTCACTCCATCAGCCATGCTGTCAATGTAGGTTGACAGGGCGGTGGTGTCAATCTGGGTTGACGATGAGGGTGCTGAGCAGGTCGTCCAGGTTGATCAGCCCGGCGATCCGGCCGCCGTCGTCGCGGACCAGCCCCAGATGGCTGTGGTGGGCGCGCAGCATCGCCACCGCATCGGCGACCGGGGTGCGGGTGGACAGCTCCGGCACCGGGTGCGCCAGCCCGCGGGCCGTGGTGGCCAGGCCCCGGGCCCGCGCCAGGTACGCGTCCCGGACGTGCACCATCAGCGGCGGCTCGCCCGCCGCGGCGCCGCGCAGCATCAGCCGCAGCCGCCCGGTACGGGCCGACGCGTCCACGATCTCCTGCGGGGTCGCCGACGGCGGCAGCGACACCACGTCGGACACCGGGACGACCAGGCCCGCCAGCGGCGCGCGCGGCGCGTCCAGTGCGGCCGTGAGCAGGTGCAGGTCGGTCTCCTCGATCAGGCCGAGCCGCCGCGACTCCACCGCCAGGTTGCGCAGCTGGTCGGGCGTGCGCGAGACGCTCAACGAGTCCCGCGGCGGCACGCCGATCATCCGCAGCAGCAGGTTCGTGGTCGCGTTCAGCGCCGCCAGCACCGGCCGCACCACCGTGGTGAACGCCCGGAACGGCGGCGCCAGGATCATCGCCGACCGCTCCGGCCGGATGATCGCCCACGACTTGGGCGCCATCTCGCCCACCACCATGTGCAGGAACGTCACCAGGCCCAGCGCCAGCACGAACGCCACCGCGTGCGCCGCCGACTCCGGCAGCCCCAGCGCGTGGAACGGCGGCGTCAGCGTCTCGGCGATCAGCGGCTCGGACACCAGGCCCAGGCCGAGCGAGCACATCGTGATGCCCAGCTGCGCCCCGGCCAGCGTCAGCGACAGCTCCGAGATCGCCCCCAACGCCGACGCCGCCGTGCGGCTGCCGCGCGCGGCGGCGCGCTCCAGCCGCGGCCGCCTGGCCGCCACCATCGCGAACTCGGCCGCGACGAAGAAGCCGTTGGCGGCCAGCAGGGCGGCGGTGAGCGGGATCCCGGTGGAGAGGTTCACGCGCCGCCCTCCTCGGGGCCGGCCGCCGGGGCGCGCCGCAGCCGGATCGTCTCCGGAACGTGGCGGTGCACCGACAGAACCTCGACCACGGCCCGGCGCGGCGGGTCGCCGGCCCGTACCGGGGCCAGGTCGACGGTCACCGTGTCACCGGGCTCGGCGACCCGGCCGAGCAGCTTCAGCAGCAGCCCCGCGACGGTCTCGTAGTCGCCCTCGGGCAGCGCGATCCCCGTCTCGTGCGCGACCTCGTCCACCCGCAGCCCGGCGTCGGTCGTCCACCAGTCGCCGTTGAGGATGGCGAGGTCCTCGTCCGGGTCGCTCTCGTCGGCGATCTCCCCGACCAGCTCCTCCGCCACGTCCTCCCAGGCGATCAGGCCGGCGAACCCGCCGTACTCGTCCACCACGCAGGCCACCGCGCTCTCCGGGCCGGGCCCGCCGCCGCCGTCCTCGCCGCGCAGCCGGGCGACCACCTCGGGCAGCGGCAGCGTCCACGGCACCAGCGGCGCGGGCCGGGCGATGTCGCGCACCCGCGTCCGGCCCGCGTCCTCGGGGCGCACCCGGACCAGCTCCTCCAGCCCCACCACGCCGATCAGGTCGTCGACGCTGGCGCCGACGACCGGGTAGCGGCTGTGCCCGTGCGCCGTGATGATCTCGCTCAGCTCGGCGGCGAGCGCCGTGTCCGGAACGGTCACCACGTCCACCCGGGGCACCATGACCTCCTCGGCGGTGCGGTCGGAGAACGCCAGCGCCCGCTCCAGCAGGTCGGCCTGGCCCTCCTGCAGCTCCTCCTCCGACTCGCCGATGATGTGGCCCAGCTCCTCCAGCGTCGCGCCGTGGTGCAGCTCCTCGACCGGCTCGATCCCGGCCGCGCGCAGCAGCCGGTCGGCGGCCGCGTCGAACAGCCGGATCACCGGCGCCGCGACGGTGAGGTAGACCAGCGCCGAACGGGCCAGCGCCCGCGCCATCGGCTCGGCCTTCGCCAGCGCCAGGTTCTTCGGGAACAGCTCGCCGAGCACCATCTGGACGATCGTCGCCAGCGCGAACCCGGCCGCGACCGCGATCCCGCCGACCGCCGCGGCCGGCACGCCCGCCGCCCGCAGCCCCGGCGCGAACAGGTCGGCGAGCGCGGGCTTGGCGATGAACCCGACGACCAGCGCGGTCACCGTGATGCCCAGCTGCGCGCCCGACAGCATGAACGACAGCCGCTCCATCACCCGCACGGCGCGGGCCGCCTTCGCGTCGCCCTCCCGCGCCCGCTGCTCCAGCTCGACGCGGTCCGCGGTGACGTAGGCGAACTCGATCGCGACGAACCAGCCGGTCGCAGCGGTCAGCACGAGGACGGCCAGCAACCCCAGCGCGACGTCCACCGGCCTCCGACGCTCCCTTCCGTGCTCGGGCGGGCCCCTCCATCCTTTCCCCAGACAAGATCCTTCTCACCCGCCCGGTGAGCCCGGAACCGGCCCGTGACCGCCCGTTCCCGGGGATTACCGGGCACGCCGGGGTGGAATGAACCCTGCGCGTGATCCGCCGTCCACGACCGCGAAAGGGGCAACGATGCCCGGACCGCCCAAGCCGTTCGCGTCGTCCGCCGATCTGGGGCGCAAGGAGCAGACGCTGGAGGTGCTCGCCGACGGCGTGTACGCCCTGACGGCCGAGGGCGACCCGAACGCCGGGGCGATCGAGGGCGAGGACTTCCTGGTCTGCTTCGAGGCGCTGGCCACGCCCGCCGCCGCCCGCGACTGGCTGGCGCTGCTGCGCGAGCACACCGACAAGCCGATCCGCTACCTGGTGCTCTCGCACTACCACGCCGTCCGCACGCTGGGCGCGAGCGCGTACGGCGACGCGGTGATCATCACGCACGACCGCACCCGGTCGCTGATCCGCGAGCGCGGGCGGCAGGACTGGGAGTCGGAGTACGGCCGGATGCCCCGGCTGTTCAAGGAGCCGGAGGGCATCCCCGGGCTCACCTGGCCGGCGGTCACGTTCTCGCAGACCCTCACGATCGACCTGGGCGGCGACCGCGGCGACCTCGACCTGGCGTACTGCGGGCGCGGCCACACCGAGGGCGACATCGTGGCGTGGCTGCCCCGCCAGCACATCCTGTTCGCCGGCGACCTCGTCGAGACGCAGGCCGCGCTCTACACCGGCGACGCGTTCCACCTCGAGTGGGCGACCGGCACGCTCGACCACGTCGACTCGTTCGGCGCCCGCACGCTGGTCGGCGGGCGCGGCGCGGTCGCGCACGGCCGGGAGGCGGTGCGCGCCGCCGTCGCGCAGACCCGCGACTTCCTCGAAGTGATGATCGCCGAGACCGCGCGGGTGCGCGACCGGGGCGGCGCGCTCAAGGACGCCTTCGCCGCCGTGCACGCCGCGCTCGCGCCCGCCTACGGCGGCTGGCCGATCTTCGAGCACTGCCTGCCGTTCGACGTCAGCCGGCTCTGGGACGAGCTGGAGGGCATCGAGCGGCCCCGGATCTGGACCGCCGAACGCGACCGCGAGGTCTGGGCCGAGCTGCAGGGCTGAGAGCGCCCATGGAGACCGTCGAGACCATGGAGACCGCGGAGACCGTCGAGACCGCGGACCCCGTCGTGGTGATCGGGGCCGGGCCGGTGGGGCTGACCGCCGCGCTGCTGCTGGCCCGCTGGGGGCTGCCGGTGACCGTCCTGGAACGGCACCCCGCCCGCGTGCCGGTCGGGTCGCGGTCGATCTGCCAGCAGCGCGACGTCCTGGACATCTGGTGCCATGCCGGCGCCGGCCGCATCGCCGAGGAGGGGCTGGCCTGGACGACGGCGCGCACGTACTACCGCGACCGCGAGCTGTTCTCCTGGCGGTTCGACGACTCCGGGACGCTGCCGCCGTGCGTCAACATCTCCCAGGCGCGCACCGAGGAGATCCTGGACGAGTGCGCCGCCGCCCGGCGCGACCTGGTCGACGTCCGGTGGGGCTGCGAGGTCGCGGGCCTGGAGCAGGACGACGACGGCGTGACGGTGCGGTGCGCGTCCGGCGATCCGATCCGCGCCTCGTACGTGGTCGCGTGCTCGGGCGGCGGCCGGGCCGGCGCCGCCGTCCGGGACGGCCTGGGCATCGGCTTCCCCGGCGAGAGCTTCGACGACGAGTTCCTGATCGTCGACCTGGAGGCCGACCTGCCCGGCTGGGAGCGCGAGCGCCGCTTCTACTTCGACCCGCCGTGGAACCCCGGCCGCCAGGTCCTCATCCACCCGTGCCCCGGCTCCCGCTACCGGATCGACTGGCAGGTGCCGCCCGGGTTCGCCCTCGAAGGGGAGGGGACCGGGGCGCTCGACGGGCGCGTGCGGCAGATCATCGGCGACCGCCCGTACGAGATCGTCTGGCATTCGGTGTACCGGTTCCAGTCCCGCGTAGCGGACCGGATGCGGGCCGGGCGGGTGCTGCTGGCCGGGGACGCCGCGCACCTGTACGCCCCGTTCGGCGCCCGCGGGCTCAACTCCGGGGTGCCCGACGCCGAGAACGCCGCCTGGAAGATCGCGTTCGTGGCGCGCGGCTGGGCGCCGCCGGAGCTGCTGGAGACCTACCACGTCGAACGGCACGCCGCCGCGCTGGAGAACCTCGACGTCACCGCCGCCACGATGCGCTTCCTCGTCCCGCAGGGGGAGGCGGCGCGGGCCCGCCGCGCGGCCGCCCTCGAACGCGCCGCCGCCGACCCGCGCGAGCTCGGCGGCATCGACTCCGGGCGGTTCGCCGAGCCGTTCTGGTACGGCGACTCGCCGCTCACCACGCCCGAGCCGTCCCGGCCGCTCACCGGCCGCCCGCCCAAGGGCGCCGTGCACCCGCCCGCGCCCGGCGTGATCGTCCCGGACGCGCCCGTCGCGCTCCCGGACCGGCCCGGCGTCACCCGCCTGCGGCAGCTGCTCCGCGACGGCCTCACGCTGCTGCTCCCGCCGGGGAACGACGGCTGCGCCGAGGCCGCCCGCGCCGCGACCGCCGCGCCCGTCCAGGTGCTGGACCCGACCGGAAACCTGGCCGGGGCGCTCGACATGCGTCCCGGCGAGGTGTGGCTGGTCCGGCCCGACGCGCACTTGGCCGCGACCCTGCCGCGTCCCGATCCTGGACCGGTGGCCGCGGCCGTCCGTACCGCGCTGGCGGGGGGTCCGGGCGGGCCGGGCGGGCCGGGCGGCGGCCGATCCGGATAGCCGTATGGAGCGCGCCCGGCCCGCGTGATAGCACGGAAGGGCGATGCCCGCGACCCCCCGAGGAGCGCGCATGAACGACGACAGCCGCCCCCGCCCCGTCTTCGACCCCGCACTCCCCGGCGCGGACCGCGCGCTGCTGGCCGCCGCGCCCGAACGGCTCGTCGCCGCGACGCTGCCCGCGCCCCCGGCGGCCCGGCCGGGCGCCGCCACGATCGCCGTCCGGGCGATCTGGATCCCGCTGTTCGCGTTCTTCTACGGCGTGCTGCCCGGCGGCTGGATCCGGGTGTTCTTCCTGGCCTCGCTCGACGAGGACGACATGCTCGACAGCGTCTTCCGGTGGGGCCGCGGCGCGGTGGTCGCCATGATGGCGACGCCGTTCCTGCAGATCGCGCTGATCCTGCTCGGCCAGGGCGAGGCCGCGGTGCTGCTGGCCGCCGCGAGCTTCACCGGCTGGGTGATCGGCGCGCTGCGGCACGTGCGCGAGCCCGCCGCCACGCGCGCCGCCCGCGAGCACCACGGCCGCTACCTGCTGCCCGCCGACCTCGACCGGCCCGCGGCCGGGCTGCTGCGCCGCGCCCAGCGGGCCGTGGACGCCGTGCTGGCCTCGGAGTCGCACGCCGCCGGGCTGCTCGACGAGGCCGGCAACGCGGTCGCGCTGCCCGAGCAGGAGTGGGCGATCGCGTGCGCGCTGGCCGAGCACACCCGGCTGCGCCGCGAGCGCGCCGCCCAGCGGCCCGAGCGGCTCTCCCCGCGGGTGCGGGCGATGCTGGAGCCGCAGGAGCGCGCCCTCGGCCTGTCGGTACGGTCGGTCACCGAGCGCGTCGAGGCCCTGGAGGCCTACGCCCGGCAGGCCCGCGAGACCGACGACGCGTACCACGAGTGGCGGGTCGTGCGGCGCATCCCCGAGCAGAACGCGCGCTACCGCGACCTGCTCGCCGCGACCGTCCGCGACGACCTGGCCCGGGAGGAGATCGACCGGCTCGCCGGCGACGCCCGCCGCGCCCGCGCCGCCCTCGGCCGCCCGCCGGAGGAGTAGCGGCGGGTTGTCACCCGCATGACAAAACCCGCCCCGAAGTGATCACACGGGTCCATGGCGCCGCGCGGGCGGCGGGTCGATAGTCGGTCGTCCAGCACTCGTCGGGGGAGACGGGAGGCGACCTGCCATGGCGGGAACGGGCGGCCGGCACGGCGGCGACCACGACCACGACTGCGACCACGACTACGACGTGATCGTGGTCGGCTCCGGGTTCGGCGGCAGCGTGGCGGCGCTGCGGCTGGCGGAGAAGGGGTACCGGGTCGCGGTCCTGGAGGCGGGCCGCCGGTTCGACGAGGACTCGCTGCCGAAGACGAACTGGCGGCTGCGCAAGTACGTGTGGATGCCGCGGCTCGGCATGCGCGGCATCCAGCGGTTCCATCTCGTCCGCGGCGAGGCGAAGGTGCTCGTGCTGGCCGGGGCGGGCGTCGGCGGCGGCTCGCTCGTGTACGCCAACACGCTGTACGTGCCGCCGCGCCCGTTCTTCACCGACCGCCAGTGGGGGCACATCACCGACTGGCAGGCGGAGCTGGAGCCGTTCTACGACCAGGCGCGGCGGATGCTCGGCGTGACGCCCAACCCGATCATCACCCCGGCCGACGAGGCGATGCGCCGCGTCGCCGAGCGGATGGGAGCCGGCGACACCTGGCACGTGACGCCGGTCGGGGTGTTCTTCGGCGGCGAGGGCACCGCTCCGGGGGAGGAGGCGGACGACCCGTACTTCGGCGGCGCCGGCCCGCGCCGCAACGCCTGCGTCGCCTGCGGCTCCTGCATGGTCGGCTGCCGCTCGAACGCCAAGAACACGCTCACCAAGAACTACCTCTACCTGGCCGAGCGCAAGGGCGTGACCGTCCTGCCCGACAGCACCGTCACGGCGGTCGCGCCGAGAGGCGGCGACAGCGGGACCAGAGGGGACGGCGGGGACGGCGGATACGAGGTGGAGGTCGTGCGGACGGGCGCGCTCCCGTTCCGGCGGCGGCGCCGGCTCACCGCCGGGCAGGTCGTCCTGGCGGCCGGCACGTACGGGACGCAGGCGCTCCTCCACGAGATGCGCCGCACGGGGCGCCTGCCGAACGTCTCCGACCGGCTCGGCGAGCTGACCCGCACCAACTCCGAGGCCCTCCTCGGCGTGGAGCGCATGACCGTGTGGCACCGCGAGAAGGACCTGGACCACAGCACCGGCCTGGCGATCACGTCCTCGTTCCACCCGGACGAGAACACCCACATCGAGCCGACCCGGTACGGCGTCAACGGCAACGCGATGGGCGCCATCCGCACGCTGCTCATCGACGGCGGCGGCCGCGCCCCGCGCTGGGTGAAATTCCTCGGGCAGAGCGCGCGGCACCCGACCGTCATCCTGCGCGGGCTGTCGCTGAAGGACTGGGCCAAGCGGACGATCATCGCGCTGGTCATGCAGACGCACGACAACTCGCTCACCGTCGGCACGAAGCGGAGCCTGCTCGGACGGCGGCTGCTGACGGCCCGGCAGGGCACCGGGGAGCCCAACCCCACCTGGATCCCGGTCGGGCACGAGGCCACCCGCAAGCTGGCCGAGGAGCTCGGCGCCACCCCGGGCGGCACCTGGTTCGACCTGTTCGACATCCCGACGACCGCGCACTTCATCGGCGGCTGCGTCATCGGCGACTCGCCGGAGAACGGCGTCATCGACCCGTACCACCGGGTGTTCGGGCACCCCGGCCTGCACATCGTGGACGGCTCCGCGGTGACCGCCAACCTCGGCGTCAACCCGTCGCTCACCATCACCGCGCAGGCCGAGCGCGCGATGGCGTTCTGGCCCAACCGCGGGGAGGACGACCCCCGGCCGGAGCCGGGGGCCGCGTACCGGCGGCTGGAATGGACCGCGCCGAAGGACCCGGCCGTGCCGGCGGGCGCGCCCGCCGCGCTGCGCCTGTCAGAAGGCGGCCTGTCAGAAGGCGCCGGCCGGCCGCAGGAGGGCCTCCTGCGCGATTGACGCGACCAGCACCCCGTCCCGGGTGTGCAGCGTCCCGCGCGCCAGGCCGCGGGCGCCGTAGTTGGCCGCGGAATCGACCGAGAACAGCAGCCACTCGTCCACCCGCGCGGGCCGGTTGAACCACAGCGCGTGGTCGAGGCTGACCGCCGCCGCCAGGTCGCGCGGCGCGCCCGGCGCACGCGCGCTGCTGACCACGGCCATGTCCGACAGGTACGTGATCAGGCACGCGTGCAGCGACAGGTCGTCGCCGACGGGCTCGCGGGACCGGATCCAGAACGGGTGCCGCATCGGGAACTCGCCCGGCCGGGCCGGGGTCACGATCCGGACGTCGAAGCCGGGCGGATGCCGGAAGAACTTCGGCATGTCCGGCGGCTTCAGCTCCTCCGGCTGCCGCACGCCCGCGGTCGGCGGGGCCGGCTGCCAGTCGTACCCGGGCTCCTCCGCGTGGAACGAGGCGATCATCTCGAAGATCGGCCGGCCGCCCTGGCTGGCCGTCACGTGCCGGGTGGTGAACGTGCGGCCGTCCCGGGTCCGCGCCACGTCGAACCGCAGCTCCTCGCCGGGCCGGCCCGGCCGGATGAAGTACGCGTGCAGCGAGTGCGGGAGCCGTTCCGGCCCCACGGTGAGGCACGCGGCGCGCAGGCTCTGCGCCGCCACCTGCCCGCCGAAGAGCCGTTCCCGGCCGATCGTCGAGGCGGCCGTGACGACGAAGGCGTCCCCCTCCCGCTCCTCCAGGTCGAACAGGCTCAGGATCCCGGGCGGCACGGCGTCGCTCATGGGGGCCTCCAGTAAGTGATCACCCGAAAGTGCGACCAACCGTACAGGTGCCGCCAGCCTGCCCAGCAGAGCGCAAGTAAGTTGAGTCGAGCAGACTCAGTTATTTGACGACCCGATCCGGCTCGTGCGATGTTGCGCGTGGTCCACTCAACAAGCCTGCGCAACGGCGGGGAGGAAGACGATGGCACGTGCGGTCGGTATCGACCTGGGGACGACCAACTCGGTCGTCGCGATTCTGGAGGGCGGCGAGCCCACCGTGATCGCCAACGCGGAGGGGTCGCGGACCACGCCGTCGGTGGTGGCGTTCGCCAAGAACGGTGAGGTGCTGGTCGGTGAGGTCGCCAAGCGGCAGGCGGTGACCAATGTCGATCGCACGATCCGGTCGGTCAAGCGGGAGATGGGCACCGACTGGAAGACCTCGATCGACGGTAAGGACTTCACGCCGCAGCAGATCAGCGCGTTCGTGCTGCAGAAGCTCAAGCGCGACGCGGAGGCCTACCTGGGGGAGAAGGTGACCGATGCGGTGATCACCGTGCCGGCGTACTTCTCCGATCATCAGCGGCAGGCGACCAAGGAGGCCGGGCAGATCGCCGGGCTGAACGTGCTGCGGATCATCAACGAGCCGACCTCGGCCGCGCTGGCCTATCACCTGGAGAAGGAGAACGAGGCCACGATCCTGGTGTTCGACCTGGGCGGCGGCACGTTCGACGTGTCGCTGCTGGAGGTCGGGGACGGGGTGGTGGAGGTCAAGTCGACCTCGGGTGACAACCACCTGGGTGGTGACGACTGGGACTCCAAGGTCGTGGACTGGCTGGTGGAGCGGTTCAAGAACGCCAACGGGGTGGATCTGGCCAAGGACAAGATGGCGCTGCAGCGGCTGCGGGAGGCGGCGGAGAAGGCCAAGATCGAGCTGTCGTCGTCGTCGGAGACGCAGATCAATCTGCCGTACATCACCGCGTCGGCGGAGGGTCCGCTGCATCTGGACGAGAAGTTGACGCGGGCGGAGTTCCAGCGGATGACGGCCGATCTGCTGGAGCGGACCAAGGCGCCGTTCCAGCAGGTGCTCAAGGACGCCAACATCAAGCTGTCGGACATCAACCAGGTGGTGCTGGTGGGCGGCTCGACCCGGATGCCCGCGGTGTCGGAGATGGTCAAGGAGCTGACCGGGGGCAAGGAGCCCAACAAGGGCGTCAACCCCGACGAGGTCGTCGCGATCGGCGCCAGCCTGCAGGCCGGTGTGCTCAAGGGCGAGGTCAAGGACGTCCTGCTGCTGGACGTCACCCCGCTCAGCCTCGGCATCGAGACCAAGGGCGGCATCTTCGCGAAAATCATCGAGCGCAACACGACCATCCCCACCAAGCGCTCGGAGTCGTTCTCGACCGCGAGCGACAACCAGCCGTCCGTCGAGGTCCAGGTCTTCCAGGGGGAACGGGAGATCGCCGCCTACAACCGGAGGCTGGGCACGTTCGTCCTGGACGGGATCGCGCCCGCGCCGCGCGGCGTCCCGCGCATCGAGGTGACGTTCGACATCGACGCCGACGGGATCGTGCACGTGTCGGCCGTCGACGAGGGGACGGGACGCCGGCAGTCGGTGACCGTCACCGGCGGCTCGGCGCTGCCGAAGGACGACATCGACAAGATGATGCGCGAGGCCGAGGAGTACGCCGAGGAGGACCGCCGGCGCAAGGAGGAGGCCGAGGTCCGCAACCAGGCCGACACCCTCGCCTACTCCACCGAGAAGTTCCTGCGCGAGAACGACGAGAAGGTCCCCGCCGAGCTCAAGACCGAGGTCGAGGAGGCCGTCGCCGAGGTCGAGAAGAACCTCGAAGGCACCGATCTCGACGCGCTGCGCGCGAGCACCGAGCGGCTCGCGCAGACCAGCCAGAAGGTGGGGAGCGCGCTCTACGCGCAGGGTCCCGCTGCCGGCGGGAAGGGCGCAGAGGGCGGGGACACGGAGGGCGGGGACACGGCGGACGAGGGCGTCGTGGACGCGGAGGTCGTCGACGAGGAGAGGTGACGGTCAGGCGCGGACGACCTCGGGCCCGGCGGCGGCGAGCTCGGCGGCCGCCTCGGTGTCCAGGCCGGTGTCGGTGATCAGCACGTCGATCTCCGGCAGCGCGGCGAACCGCACCAGGTTGTCGTTGCCGATCTTGGTGCGGTCGGCCAGCAGCACCCGCCGCCGGGACGAGGCGATCATCGCCCGCTTGACCGCCGCCTCCGCCTGGTCCGAGGTCGTCAGCCCGTGCGCCGCCGAGCAGCCGTTGGTGGCCATGAACGCCACGTCCGCCCACAGGTCGGCCAGCGGCCGCAGCACCCAGTCGTCCACCGTGGCCAGGGTGCGGGGGCGGACCCGCCCGCCCAGCATGATCACGTTCAGGTTGGGCCGGGCGGCCAGCGCCGCCGCGTGCGGCGGCGAGTTCACGATCACGGTCAGCTCGCGGTCGGCGGGCATCAGCTGCACCAGCCGGGCGGTGGTCGTCCCGGCGTCGATGATGACCGAGCCCTCGGCCGGCAGCTCGGCCAGCGCGGCCTTGGCGATCCGCTCCTTCTCCTCGGTCAGCACCGCGTCCCGGGCGGCCAGCGCCGGCTCGAAGCCCAGCCGCTCGACCGGGATCGCGCCGCCGTGCACCCGGCGGAGCGTGCCCGCCCGCTCCAGCACCGTGAGGTCGCGCCGGATCGTCTCGGTCGTCACCGAGAACTCCTCCGCCAGCGCGACCACGTCCACCCGGCCGGCGGCGCGGGCCCGGTCCAGGATCGCCTGCTGCCGTTCCTCGGCGTACATGGTCGTGGTCCCACCCGTCCTGGACGTCGTCCTGCCGCGACCATTGTCGTACACCGTCACGCGGGGTCGGGCTCGGCGTCCAGATCGCGGGCGAGCAGCCCGGCCAGCTCGTCCAGCACCCGCTCCGCCTGCTCGCCCTCGGCGCTCAGCGTCACCTCCGCGCCCTGCTTCGCGCCCAGCGCCAGCACGCCGAGGATGCTCGCGGCCGGAACGGGCGCCTTGCCGCCCGCGCTGATGAGCACCCGGACGGGCTGCCGCGCCGCCTCCTGCACGAAGATCTTCGCGGGCCGGGCGTGCAGGCCCTGCGCGGAACCGATGACGACGGTGCGTTCTGGCATGTCCACTCCTTGCGGCTCTAGGGCTCCACGGTCACCTTGATGGCCTCGCCGCGGGCGACGAGGTCGATCGCGTCGCCGATGGCGTCCAGGGCGATGTGGTGGGTGATGAGGTCGCGCACGGGCACCTCGTCCGAGGCGATCAGGTCCAGCGCGCGGGCGTTGTGCGCGGGGCTGGAGCCGTTGGCGCCGACGATCGTCAGCTCGCGGTAGTGCACGAGGTTGGAATCGCATGAGATGACCGGGTCGTCCTTGGGCAGGCCGCCGAAGAAGCTGATCCGGGCGCCCGGCGCCGCCATCCGCAGCGCCTGCTCCTGCGGGGCGTGCGCGGCGGTCGCGGTGATGACCACGTCCGGGCCCCGCCCCTCGGTCAGCTCCCGCACCGCCTCGACCACGTCGGTCTCACCGGCCAGGATCGCCGCGTCCGGCTTGACGACCTCGGCGGAACGGGCCAGCCGCTCGGGGTTCAGCTCGACCAGGAACACCCGGCCCGCGCCGCGCGCCCGCGCGACCCGCACGTGCAGGCAGCCGATCGGGCCCGAGCCGAACACCACCACGTCGTCGCCGTCCCCGACGCGGGCCAGCTCCTGCCCGTTCAGCACGCACGCCAGCGGCTCGGCCACCGACGCCTCCGCGAACGGCACGCCCTTGGGGATCCGGTTCACCCCGTCCACCGCGAGCACCTTCGCCGGGACGATCATGTACTCGGCGAAGCCGCCGTCGTAGTGGTACCCCATCGACTCCTGCGCCGAGCACACCGTCATCCGGCCGCGCCGGCACTCCGCGCACCGCCCGCACGGGATCGCCGCGATCACCTGCACCCGGTCGCCGGGCGCCCAGCCGGACACGCCCGCCCCGGCCGCGACCACCTCGCCGGCGATCTCGTGGCCCATCACCCGCGGCGGCACGATGTGGTGGTGGCCGAAGCGGGAGATCTTGACGTCCGTACCGCAGGCCGAGCAGTTGCGGACGCGGATCTTCAGCTCGCCGGGGCCGGGCTCGGGCTCCGGGGCGTCCTCCAGGCGGATGTCCCCGGGAGCGTGGAAACGGGCGACCTTCATAGGGCGGTCTCTCCTTCCTCGGCCGGCCTGAGCAGCCGGGCGATGTCCTCGGCGGTGGCGGCCTCGCGCAGCCGCCGCGCCCGCTCGGGATCGAGCAGGATCTGCGCGAGCTCGGTCAGGATCGCGATGTGCCCGTCGCCGCGGGCCGCGATCGCGATGGCGAGCGTGACCGTCTCACCGTTCCAGTCCGTCCCCTCCGGGAAGCGGACCACGGCGAGCGCGTCTCGCAGCACGGCGTCCTTGCCGGCCGCGGTGCCGTGCGGGATGGCCACGCCCTCGGCCAGGTAGGTCGAGATCGACCGCTCGCGGTCCAGCATGCTGTCCACGTACGCCTCGCGGACGGCACCGATCTCGACCAGGAGCCGGCCGCACTGCCGGACGGCGTCGTCCCGCCCGGCGGCCCGCCCGTCCAGCCGTACCGCGCCCGGGGCGAGGAGTCCGGCGGCGTCAGGCACCGACGGCACCGCCGTCCTTGATGGCCGCGACCACCCGGCCCACCGCCGGGTCGCCGATGTAGACCTCGAACGGGACGACCACGGCGCCGGGCGCGCCGCGCCGCGCCCGCTCGGCCAGCCCGGAGTGGCAGACGACCACGTCGGCGTCCGGCGGGATCGAGTCGACCGGGGTGTGCGCCACCTCGACCGGCTGCTTCTTCAGCGACTTGCGCAGCTGCCCGGCCAGCATGACACTGCTGCCCATGCCGGCGTCGCACGCGATGACGAGCTTGCGGATGTCCTTGCCGTCGATGCTGGTTCCCATCACGGGTCCTCCGTTTCTAGCGGGCGGCGGTCTGCTGTGCCGCGCCGGCGTCGTCCGTGCCGTCCGTGCCGTTCTCGCCGTCCGTACCGTCGGTGCCGTCCGTGCCGCTCCCGGTCTCCTCGGTACGGGCGTCGGCGAGCCGGCCGAAGCCGAGGAGCGCGGCGCCCACCCCGAACGAGACCGCGGCCGAGGCGAGCATGCCGGTGTAGACGCCGATCCAGTTGCCCGCGCCGCGCGGCGTCTGCGCGAGGTAGGCGAAGATGCTGCCTGGCGAGGGGGTGGCGACCAGCCCCGTACCGGCGGCCATGAAGATGGCCACGCCGGTGGCGCCGCCCGCGATCGCGGCCAGGATCATCCGGGGCTTCATGAGGATGTACGGGAAGTAGATCTCGTGGATGCCGCCGAAGAAGTGGATGATCGCGGCGGCCGGGGTGCTGGCCCGGAGCCTGCGCGGGCCGAAGAACATGTAGGCGAGCAGCACGCCGAGCCCCGGTCCGGGGTTGGACTCCAGCATGAACAGGATGGACTTGCCGGTCTCGGCGGCCTGCTGGACGCCCAGCGGCCCGAGCACGCCGTGGTTGATGGCGTTGTTGAGGAACAGCACCTTGGCGGGCTCGACCAGGACCGAGGTCAGCGGCAGCACGTCGTGCTCGATCAGCCAGTTGACCGCGTCCCCGGCGGCGTCGCTGAACGTGCTGACGACCGGCCCGATCGCGAGCTTGCCGAGCACGGCCATGACCGCGCCGAGGATGCCGGCCGAGAAGTTGTCCACCAGCATCTCGAAGCCGGGCCGCACCCGGCCCTCGATCAGGCCGTCGAACAGCTTCATCAGGTACGCGGCCAGCGGCCCGATGATCATGGCGCCGAGGAACATCGGGACGTCGGCGCCGACCACCACGCCCACGGTCGCCACGGCGCCGACCACCGCGCCGCGCTGCCCGTGCACCATCCGGCCGCCGGTGTAGCCGATCAGCAGCGGCAGCAGCACCTTGATCATCGGATCGACCAGCTCGGCCAGGCTCTCGTTCGGCAGCCAGCCGGTGGGGATGAACAGCGCGGTGATCAGGCCCCAGGCGATGAACGCGCCGATGTTGGGCATCACCATGCCGGCCAGATGCCCGCCGAGGCGCTGGACGCGCGCCCGGATCCTCCCGTCGCCGGCCGAGGGGGTGGGGGTGTACGCAGTGGCCATCGCGGCCTCCTGGGGTTCGGGTCCTGCGGGTGGGTGGCTCAGGTGACGAGGGGCCGGTCGGGGGTCAGGGGGCGGTCCAGGTCGGGGTGCGGCTGGACCCGTACGGTGTCGCGGCGGATGTCGGATCGGCGGGGCATGCGGCTGGCGGGCAGCCGCACGGCGGCGGCGGCCCAGGCGAGGGCCTCGGCGAGGGCGGCCGGGCCGCGGGCGCCGGCGGCCAGGAAGCCGGCGAGCAGTGCGTCGCCGGCGCCGACCGCGCTCCGCGGGGCGTCGACGGGGGCCTGGCCGGCGATGACGCCGTCGCCGTCGACGAGCACCGCGCCGTCGGCGCCGAGGCTGACCAGGACGCCGCGGGCGCCGCGCTCGCGCAGCTCGCGGGCGGCGCCGACGGCGTCGGCCAGCCGGTCGACGGGGCGGCCGACGGCCTCGGCCAGCTCCTCGCGGTTCGGCTTGACCAGGTCGGGGCGGGCGGGCAGCGCGGCGAGCAGCGCCGGGCCGCTGGAGTCGACCGCGACGCGGATCCCGGCGGGGGCGAGCCGCCGGCACAGGTCGGCGTAGATGCCGGCGGGCACGTCCGGCGGCAGGCTGCCGCAGGCGGCGACCCAGCCGGCGACGGCGGTGTCCGCCGTCGCGGCGGCCATCACGGCGTCCGCGACCTGGGCGAGTTCGGCGCCGGTGAGCGCGGCGCCGGGCTCGTTCAGCTTGGTGACCACCCCGCCGGGCTCGGCGATCGTGACGTTGGACCGGGTCCGGCCCGCGACCGGCACGGCCCGTACCGCGAGGCCCTCGGCGCGCAGCAGGCCGTGCAGCTGGTCGCCGTCGGGGCCGCCGACGGTGACGACGGCGGTGGACGGGACGTGCCCGGCGAGCAGCGCCCGCGAGACGTTCACGCCCTTGCCGCCCGGGTCCAGCCGGGCCGAGCGCGCGCGGATCATCTCGCCCCGGGCCAGGACGTCCACCTCGATCGTCCGGTCCAGGCTCGGGTTGAGGGTCACCGTGACGATCATGCACGCACCCGCCGCATGTTGTTTCCCTCCCGTTTGAGTGGGTTCTCCTTTGTTTACGTCCGGACGGGTGGGCGGGTCAAGGGGTGGCGGCAAAGAAAAAGCGCCCCGCCTGGTCGGCGGGGCGCTCGTGCGCGCGGATCGGCGGCCTCAGCGGGCCTTCGCGGCCTTCTTGCCGGCGGCGGCCTTCTTCTTCCCGCCGGCCTTCTTCCCGCCGTTCTTCTTGGCGGCGGCCTCCTTCTTGCCCTTCTTCGGCTTCTCGGGCCTCACGGCCTTCTCGGCCTTCGCACCCTTCTCAGCCTTCGCACCCTTCTCGGGCTTCCCGGCCTTCTTGGTCACCGGCTCGGGCGCGGCGGGCTCGGGGACCTCGGCCGCGGCCCCGTTCCCCTCGGCGGTGCCGCCCTGGGCGACGCGGTTCTTGAACGTCTGGCCGACGCGGAAGCGCGGCACCTCGGCCGCCGCCACCTCGATCGCCTGGCCGGTACGGGGGTTGCGCGCCGTACGGGCGGGCCGGGCGAACCGGTCGAAGGTCCCGAACCCGGTCACCAGCACCCGGTCGCCGGCGGCGACCGTGTCGACGATGGCCTCGAACACCGCGTCCACATGGCGGCGGGCCACCGCGCGGTCGGTGCCCGCCCGTTCCGCCACGGCGTCGACGAGCTCGCTCTTGTTCATCCGGGGTCCCTTCCGTGGCGCGGCGCCGTCAGTGCTGGTCAGGCTAGACCAGCGGAAACGCGTTGACCACGGAAGCGGGCTAATCGGCGGCCGGTTCGAGGAGCCGCTGCCAGCTGTGCAGCAGCAGGAGGAGCTCCAGATGCCGCTCCGGATCGGTCAGCTCGCCGGAGAAGAGGTCCTCCAGGCTGGACAGCCGGTAGCGGACGGTCTGGGTGTGGACGTTGAGCCGCTGCGCCGCGGCGGCGGCGTTGCGGCCGTTCTCCAGGTACGTGAGCAGCGTGGACACCAGGCGGCGGCGCTGGTTCGGGTTGAGGTCCATCAGCGGCGCCAGCCGCTGCGGGATCGCCGCCTCGATCAGGTCCAGGCCCATCGAGGCGACCAGCGTCGGCAGGTGGTCCACGCAGCGGATCACGCCGCCCACCGGGATCTTGCCGGTCTCGGCCAGCTCCAGCGCGCGCCGCGCCCACATCAGCGAGACGTTGCCGCGCGAGAGGTCGACGGTCGGCCCGACGGCGGCGGGCAGGTCGCCCAGCCCCGCGAGCAGGTGCCGGTGCCCGGGACTGTCGGGGTCGGGCAGCACCAGCGAGGGGACCTGGCTCTGCCAGTCGGCCAGCACGGGCGGCGGCAGCAGCGGCGGCGCCTGCCCGGCCAGCCCGCGCACCGCCACCACGGCGATCGAGGACGGGGTGCCCCAGCCGGTGGAGCGTGCCAGCTGGGTGATCGCCACCCGGTCGGCCAGCCCGTCGCCGGTCAGCATCGCGTGCAGCCGGGCGCGCAGGTGCTCGCGCTGGCTGCCGGGCCGGTCGTGCACCCGCGCGTACCCGTCGGCGGCCGCCTCGGAGATCGCGTCCAGGTAGGCGAACAGCGACTCGATCAGCCGGCCGAGCGTCTCGTGCGGCCAGTCCAGCCGGGCCGCGGTCTGGGTGAACAGCCGCGCGGCGACCTGGCCGCACAGCCGCATCGCGGTCTGCAGGCTCTCCAGGCTGCGCCCCTTGCGGGCCTCGTACGCGCCGATGCCCGCGTAGATCTCGCGCACCGGCTCCCAGGACGCGTCCGGGCTGGACACCACGACCAGGAAGTCGGAGACCGCGCGCCGGACCGAGCCGTACATCTTCTGCCCGTAGCTGCTGCCGAACGGCCGGGCGTACTCGGGGATGCGCTCGCGGATCCACTCGATCATCTCGTGGGCGACGTCGTCCACGTACGGGTGGAGCGGCTCGACCACCTCCACCGGGAGCGTTCCCCAGAAGGGCTCCGGCGGTTTCCTGACCCCGGTTCCCGATCGCTCGCTCAAGATCGCCTCCTGGGTGGACGGGCCTTACTGGCAAGTAACCCAATAGTGATATTAGCCGCATCAGATAACCAGGGGCTCAGGACCCAACAAAAGCAGTCAGCTCGGGGAGAGCGGGGCATCGCGGTGGCCCAGCGTCCGGGACAGGGCTCTCGCGGCGGTGTGCACGGCGGGCGAGACCTGGTCGAGCCGCATCCGGTTGCTCCAGCCCGAGATCGACAGGGCGCCCAGCACCTCGCCGTCGAAGCCGAGCACGGGGCCGGCCGCGCAGACCACGCCCAGGCCGGACTCCTCGTGGTCGTACGCGACCCCCGCCCGGCGGATCCCGGCCAGCTCGCGCGCCAGCAGGCCGGGCGCGACCGTGCTGCGCTCGCTGAGCCGCGGCAGGTCGCCCTCCAGCACGGCCCGAACCGTCTCCTGCGGGGAGAACGCCAGGATCGCCTTGCCCACCCCGGTCGCGTGCGCGGGCAGCCGGCCGCCCACCCGGGACGGCAGCGGCGGGCCGCCGGCGGAGGCGAGGATGTCCACGTACACGACCTCGCTGCCCTCCAGCACCGCCAGGTGGATCGTCTGCCGGGTCGCCTCGCGGAGGTCGTACATGTACGGGCGGGCGGCGTCGCGGAGCGCGCGCTGGCGCGGCACCCGCTGCCCGATCTCGAACAGCCGCAGCCCCAGCCGCACCTCCGAGCCGTGCCGTTCGAGCAGCCCCTCCTCGACCAGCGACAGCACGATGCGGTGCACGGTCGACTTGGGCAGCCCGGTACGGCGGGCCAGCTCGGCCGCGCCGACCGCGTTCTCCTCGCCCTTGAACGCGCCCAGCACGGCCACCACCCGGTGCAGGTAGGTCTCGTCCGTCGCCGCCGCCATGCGAACCAGCCTATGCAGGCGTTTCCGGTGCCCGTCCCATGACGTGGGACGCGTTCCTTGGCCGCCGCCGCCCGCCGGACGCAGGATCGTCCAGCGGAAACGAAACGAAAGGACGGCCATGGACCCTGCATCCGTGGAGAAGGCGGCCGGCGCGCTGCTGGGGGCGTACGCCACGGGCATCCCGGTGCGGCCGCTCACCGAGGAGGCGCCGGGCCTCTCGCTGGAGGGCGCGTACGCGATCCAGCGCGCGCAGGTCGAGCGGTGGCTCGCGGACGGCGCGCGGATCAAGGGCCACAAGGTGGGGCTCACCTCGGCGGCGATGCAGCGGCAGCTCGGCGTGGACCAGCCGGACTACGGGCACCTGCTGGACACGATGTTCCACGCGGACAGCGCCCCGATCGACACCGGCGCGTTCCTGCAGCCGCGGATCGAGCCGGAGATCGCGTTCGTGCTGGGCCGGCCGCTGGCCGGGCCGGGCGTGACGGCGGCCGACGCCGCCGCGGCGGTGGACTTCGTGCTGCCCGCGCTGGAGATCATCGACTCCCGGATCGCGGACTGGAGGATCACGCTGCCCGACACGGTCGCCGACAACGCCTCCAGCGGCGGCGTCGTGCTCGGCACCACCCCGGTGAGCCCGGCCGGGCTGGACCTGGCGCTGGCCGGCTGCCTGCTGTACCGCGACGGCGACCTGGTCGACACGGGGGCGGGCGGGGCCGTGCTCGGCTCCCCGCTCAACGCGCTGGTCTGGCTGGCGAACGTGCTCGGCCCGATGGGCGTCACGCTGGAGGCCGGGCACGTCGTGCTGCCCGGCTCGATCACCGCCGCCGTGCCGGTCGCGCCCGGCGACACCTACACCGCCGCGTTCGCCGGGATCGGGAACGTGACGGCGCGCTTCCGAGGGGAGAGCTCATGAGCAAGGCGACGGCCGCGATCGTCGGCCCCGGCAACATCGGCACCGACCTGCTGGTCAAGCTGCTGCGCAGCGACGCGATCGACGTCCACTCGATGGTGGGCGTCGACCCGGCGTCCGACGGGCTCGCCCGCGCCCGCGAGATGGGCGTCGAGGCGTCGGCGGGCGGCGTGGACTGGCTGCTGGCCCAGGACGAGCTGCCCGACCTGGTCTTCGAGGCCACCTCCGCCAAGGCGCACCTGGCCAACGCGCCCCGGTACGCGGCGGCGGGCATCCAGGCGATCGACCTGACCCCGGCCGCGGCGGGCCCGTTCGTCTGCCCGCCGGTCAACCTGGACTCCCTCGCGGACGCGCCCAACCTCAACATGATCACCTGCGGCGGCCAGGCCACCATCCCGATCGTGCACGCGGTCTCCTCGGTGGTCCCGGTCGCGTACGCCGAGATCGTCGCGTCCATCGCGTCGCGCTCGGCGGGGCCGGGCACCCGGGCGAACATCGACGAGTTCACCCAGACCACGGCCCGCGCGATCGAGCGGGTCGGCAACGCGGACCGGGGCAAGGCGATCATCATCCTGAACCCGGTGGACCCGCCGATGATCATGCGGGACACGGTGTTCTGCGCGATCCCGGCCGACGCCGACACCGCCGCCATCGCCGAGTCCGTGCACGCGATGGTGGAGAAGGTGGCCGCGTACGTCCCCGGCTACACGCTGCGCGCCGAGCCG
The DNA here is from genome assembly GCF_040703975.1 of Spirillospora sp. NPDC029432. Taxonomy (NCBI): domain Bacteria; kingdom Bacillati; phylum Actinomycetota; class Actinomycetes; order Streptosporangiales; family Thermomonosporaceae; genus Spirillospora; species Spirillospora sp. NPDC029432. Next base: position 50,451 of record NZ_JBEZWH010000015.1, on the reverse strand, counting down.
CAGTTCGACGGCCCGCGCGACATCTGGAACGACAGCGCCCGCGTCGCGGTGTTCCTGGAGGTCAGGGGCAACGGCGACTACCTGCCGCCGTGGGCCGGCAACCTCGACATCATGACCGCGGCCGCCGCCTCCGTGGGCGAGCGGCTGGCCGCCGGAAAGAAGGTGACCGCGTGAGCGAGAAGATCAGGATCACCGACTCCACGCTGCGCGACGGCAGCCACGCCATGGCGCACCGCTTCACCGAGGGCGAGGTGCGCGGTGTCGTGCACGCCCTCGACAGCGCGGGCGTGGAGGTCATCGAGGTCGCGCACGGCGACGGCCTCGGCGGGTCCTCGTTCAACTACGGGTTCTCGCTGGAAGACGAGATCAAGCTGATCGGCGCCGCCGTCGACGAGGCGACCCGGGCGAAGATCGCGGTGCTGCTGCTGCCCGGCCTCGGCACGGTCGAGGACCTGAAGCGGGCGCGCGGCGCGGGCGCGTCCGTCGCCCGGATCGCCACCCACTGCACCGAGGCCGACGTGTCGGCGCAGCACTTCGCCGCCGCCCGCGACCTCGGCATGGAGACCGTCGGCTTCCTGATGCTGTCGCACCGCGTCGGCGCCGCCGAGCTGGCCGCGCAGGCGCGGATCATGGTGGACGCGGGCGCGCAGTGCGTGTACGTCGTCGACTCGGCCGGCGCCATGGTGCTCGGCGACGCGCAGGCCCGGGTCGCCGCCCTGGTCGAGGAGATCGGCGCGGAGGCGGAGGTCGGCTTCCACGGCCACCAGAACCTCTCCCTCGGCGTCGCCAACTCCGTCCTGGCCGTGCAGAACGGCGCCCGCCAGATCGACGGCGCGCTGTGCGCCCTCGGCGCCGGCGCCGGCAACGCCCCGACCGAGATCGTCGCCGCGACGTTCGAGCGGATGGGGATCGGCACCGGCGTGGACGTGCAGGGCGTGATGGCCGCTGCGCAGGACGTCGTCCGGCCGTTCCTGCCGCGGCTGCCGTTCGCCGACCGGTCGGCGATCACGCAGGGGTACGCGGGGGTCTACTCCAGCTTCCTGCTGCACGCCGAGCGCGCAGCCGAACGCTACGGCGTCCCGGCGCACGCGATCCTGCAGAAGGTCGGCGAGGCCGGCTACGTCGGCGGCCAGGAGGACATGATCATCGACGTGGCGCTCCAGCTGGCCGCCGAGCGGGACGGCGCCCCGGCCGGCCTGTGACCGTCACGCGGTGACCGTCACCCGGTGACCGTCGCCGCGTGGTCGGGCACGTAGTGCTGGGTGTCCCGGGACGGCCGCTCGTACCCCGTGGACGGCGGCCGTTCCGGCAGCTCCAGCGCCGGTTCGGTGACGTCCTGGTACGGCACCGTCGACAGCAGGTGCGCGATCATGTTGATCCGCGCCGTCCGCTTGTCGTCGCTGTCGACGACGTACCAGGGCGCCTCCGGGATGTCGGTGTGCACGAACATGTCGTCCTTGGCGCGGGAGTAGTCCTCCCACCGCGTGATCGACTCCAGGTCCATCGGGGACAGCTTCCAGCGCCGCATCGGGTCGTCGGCCCGGCGCTGGAACCGCCGCGCCTGCTCCTCGTCGCTGACCGAGAACCAGTACTTGCGCAGCAGGATCCCGTCCTCGACCAGCAGCCGCTCGAACACCGGGCACTGGTGCAGGAACCGCCGGTACTCGTCGTCGGTGCAGAACCCCATCACCCGCTCGACCCCGGCGCGGTTGTACCAGGACCGGTCGAACAGCACCATCTCCCCGGCCGCCGGCAGGTGCTGGACGTACCGCTGGAAGTACCACTGCGACGCCTCGCGGCCGGTCGGCGCGGGCAGTGCCGCGATCCGCGCGACCCGCGGGTTGAGGTACTGCGACACGCGGCGGATGGCGCCGCCCTTGCCCGCCGCGTCCCGCCCCTCGAACACCACCACCAGCCGGGCGCCCTCGGCGCGCACCCATTCCTGGAGCTTCACCAGCTCGCCCTGCAACCGGAACAGCTCGCGCTCGTAGACCTTCCGGGGCATCCTGCCGTCTCTGCTCATGAACGAGTTGTACCGTCCCCGGGCGCCCGGAACGCCTCCCCCGGGTAGTCCAGAACGCGCTCGCCCAGCAGCCCCTCGATCACGTCGAGGAGCGCCGGCACGGCGGCGGCGATCGTGCCGGGGTCCTCGCCGGCGGCGGTGCGGCGGCCGATCTCGCCGAGGACCTGCTCGTGGCACCAGCCGATCTGGGCCGCGACCAGGCGGGGGAGCGGGTCGTCCGGGGCGGCGCCGGCCTCCTCGGCCAGGACGCCCGCGAGCTCGGCGGTCATCCGCTCGCCGAGGTCCTCCAGCCGCGCCAGGAGCGTGGGCGCGGCCCGCATCATCCCGAAGACGCGCCCGAATCCCTCCGTCAGGCCCAGGGCGCGGTCCCGGGCCCGGATCTCGGCGCGGAGCCGCGCGAGCACGGCCCGCGCGGGGGACGTGCCGGCCGGCCGCTCGCGCACGATGTCCGCCAGCCGCCCGGCCGAGGCCCGGTCCGGCGGCAGGACCAGGTCCTCCTTGGACTCGAAGTAGTTGTAGACGGTGTTGACCGACACCTCGGCGGCCTCGGCGACCTCCGCGATCGTCACCTCGGCGAAGCCGCGCGCCACGAACAGCTCCGTGGCGGCCTCGGCGATCCGCTGCCGGGTCGCCCGCTTCTTGCGCTCGCGCAGCCCCTCCGTCATGGCCGTAGTCTAACCGCACTCCAAACTTTAAGTCGATTGCAAGTTTGGAGCGGATTATGGTTTTCTCTGCGCATGTCCACTCCAGCCATCCGGACCCGGGCGCTCGCCCGGACGTTCACCCTCAAGAGCGGCCCCGTCCACGCCGTGCGCGGCATCGACCTGACCGTGCCGCCGGGCGAGATCCTCGGCTTCCTCGGCCCGAACGGCGCCGGCAAGACCACCACCCTGCGGATGCTCACCACGCTGCTGCCGCCGACCGGCGGCACGGCCGAGGTCGCCGGGCACGACCTGCTCCGCGAGCCCGCGCGGGTGCGCGAGCGGATCGGGTACGTGGCCCAGTCCGGCGGCCTCGACCCCGCGTGCGCCGCCCGCGAGGAGCTGGTCACCCAGGCCCGGCTGCACCGGCTGCCCAAGGCCGCCGCGCGGGAGCGCGCTGCGGAGGTCGCGGCCGGCCTGGACCTCACCGGGCTGCTCGACCGCCCCACCGCCGCGCTGTCCGGCGGCCAGCGCCGCCGCCTGGAGATCGCGCTCGGCCTGGTCAACCGGCCCGCGGTCCTGTTCCTGGACGAGCCCACCACCGGACTCGACCCCGGCGCCCGCGCCGGCCTGTGGGACCTGATCCGGCGGATCCGCGCCGAGCACGGCACCACGATCTTCCTGACCACGCACTACCTGGACGAGGCCGACGCGCTCGCCGACCGGGTGGTGGTCGTGGACGCCGGCTCCGTCGTGGCCGAGGGCTCGCCCGCCGACCTCAAACGCCGGTACGCGGGCGGCCCGACCGCGAGCCTCCAGGACGCGTTCCTCGCCATCACCGGGCGCGCCGCCCCCGCCGACCCGGCGCCCGTCGCGATCTGACCCGCAACGAGAAAGCAGGACCGATGCCCCGCCTCCTCCCCGACGCCCGCCTCCTCACCGACACCGGCGTCGTCTTCGGCCGCTACATGCGCGCCACGCTCCGCTCGAAGACGAACATGTTCTTCGGCATGCTCCAGCCGCTGCTGTTCCTCGCCCTGTTCGGCCCGCTGCTGACCGGGTTCGGGCTCGGCGACGGCTCGTCCTGGCAGGTCCTGGTGCCCGGCCTGCTCGTGCAGCTCGCGCTGCTGGGCGGCTCGTTCGTGGGCCTCGGGATCATGATGGACCGGACGCTCGGCGTCATCGACCGCATGCGGGTCACCCCGGTCAGCCCCCTGGCGCTGCTGCTGGGCCGCACGCTGCGCGACGCCGTGCAGCTGCTCGTCCAGTCCGTGCTGCTGGTGCTGCTCGGGCTGGCGCTCGGCCTGCGCGCCCCGCTGCCCGGCGTCCTGCTCGGCCTCGCGTTCGTGGCCGTGCTCGCGACGGCGCTTTCGGCGCTGTCGTACGGGCTGGCGATGCACGTCCGCTCCACACCGGAGTTCGCGGCCATCACCAACACCGCGATGCTGCCGCTCATGCTGCTGTCCGGCGTGCTGCTGCCGATGAGCCTGGGGCCGGGCTGGCTGGACGCGGTGTCGCGCGCCGTCCCGTTCCGGTACACCGTCGACGCCGTCCGCGAGGCGTTCCTCGGGCACTACACGTCCGGGACGGTCGCGCTCGGCACCGCCGTCACGCTGGCGACCGCCGCCGCCTGCCTCGTCGCGGGGGCCCGCATGTTCCGGTCCGCGCGGTGACGGGCGGTGATAACTGACGGATTCGTGTCAGGAACGGCCGCCCGCACTGGCCCGCGGCGCGGCGCGGACCGTAACGTCGCGATCATCCGGCAGAAGGGGGCGAACGTGACGGCCGTCGTCGTCGAACTGGTGACCTACCCGGTCAAGGGCTGCGCGGGCGTGGCGGTGGCCGCGTCCCCGCTGGGCGCGGCCGGGCTCGCCCACGACCGCACGTTCATGGCCGTCACCGAGGAGGGGACGTTCCGCAGCCAGCGCCGCGACCCGCGGCTCGCCCTCGTCCGCCCCGAGATCACCGCGGACGGCGGGCGGCTCACGCTGCGCGCCCCCGGGATGGAGCCGCTGGACCTGGCGGTCGACCTCGGCGCCGAGCGCCGCGGCGTGGAGCTGTTCGGCGCCGCGTACCAGGGCATCGACCAGGGGCCGGACGCGGCGGGCTGGCTGTCGGAGTTCCTCGGCGCGCCGAGCCGGCTCGTCCGGGTGCCGCCCGAGCACGACCGGGTGACCGGCGGGCTGACGCGCGGCACCTCCGGGTACGCCGACGGCAGCCCGGTCCACCTCGTCTCCCGCGCGAGCCTGGACGGGCTGAACGCGCGGCTCGCCGAGGCCGGCCGCCCGCCGCTGCCGATGGACCGGTTCCGGCCCAACATCGTCGTCGACGGCCGGGACGGGCCGCACGCGGAGGACGCGGTCCGCTCGGCCCGCGCCGGGACGGCGGAGCTCGCGTTCGCCAAGCTCGCCATCCGCTGCGCCGTCACGATGGTGGACCAGCGGCGCGGCGCGAAGGACGGCCCGGAACCGCTGCGGACGCTCGCCGCGTACCGCCGGGCGGACGGCGGCGGCGTCGCGTTCGGCACCAAGTTCTCCGTCGTGCGGCCGGGCGCGCTGGCCGTGGGCGACGCGTTCCTGGTGACCGAGTGGAGCCGGGAGGCCGCTCAGGCCCGCTCGGGCGCCTGAGCGATCGCCGCGGCGACTGCGTCCCATTCGGCGGCGTTCGCGAGGAAGCGGTTCACCGGCAGCTTCTTGCGCCCGCCGTCCGCCCGGACGAGCACGATCTTCTTGCCCTCGACGGCGAAGGAGTCGCCGCCCGCCGCCTGGAACGTCCGGCGCGTCCCGATGGGGGCGATCACCTCGACCGTCCGGGTGTGGGTGGTGTACGTGAAGTACCGCCGGCTGAAGTAGAGCGAGCCGAGCACGATGAACAGCACGCCGAGCAGCAGGTTGATGATCGGCCCGCTGCCTCTCGCCAGGATCAGCAGCCCGCCGATCAGGTTGAAGATCCCGACGGCGAGGAACGTCCATGCGACGGGCCGGCTGTAGCCGACCGGCAGGGTCTTGCGGGGAGGAGTCGCCACGCGCCGATCATTCCACCGGCGGCGTCCCCCGCCCAGGTCCGGATCCGGCCGGGCGGGGGCGCGCCGGGACGTCAGCGCTTGACGCCCTGGATGAACGCGAAGCGGTCGGTGTAGGTGATCTCGTGTTCGGGGTGCAGCAGCCGGATCGTGTCCGCGCCCTCGTCGATCTCCTCGGCGGAGAACGTCGACAGCACCGACATCCACCGGTTGCGGACCAGGTCGATCCACTGCTCCCGGTCGATCGTGACGGCGTACTCCTCGGACCGGTGCTCGGTGTCCAGCCCGGCCGCCGCCATCGCCGCCGCGATGAGGCCGGGCTCGGGCTGGTTGGCGGCGAAGCGGTCCAGCGCCTCGGGGAACAGCGGATACTCGAGCCGCCGCGGGAGCGTGACGACCAGGATCCGCCCGCCGGGCGCGAGCCGCCCGGCCAGGCCGCTCAGCGTGGCGGGGATGTCCTTGACATGGTGGATCGCCTCCTTGAAGACGAACACGTCCACCTTCTCGTACGGCATCGCGACCTCGCCCGCCGCGATCTGCTCGGCGGTCGCGCGGACGGGGGAGAGGCGGGGGTCGGCGGGGAGCAGGTCGAGCATGTGCTGGGACGGGTCGACGCACAGGATGGGCGTGCCCGCCGAGGCCGTCTCCAGCAGCCTCCTCAGGAAGAGCCCGGTGCCCGAGCCGATGTCGGCGACCCGGTCACCGGGCCTGGGGTCGAGCCAGGACATGATGCGGTCGGCCATCCAGGCGACGTACTCCGGACGGTCCGCCCAGTTCCGTTCATAGGTCTTGGCGAGTCGCTGGTAGTGCTCGTCGTTGGTGAGGTCGATGACGCGATCCCTTCTGGCGCCCCGATCCGCGCATCCGGCCACGCTGCCGGGGCCGCTCGGCCGGGGGATCCGGGCGGCCGGGCCGTGATCTCTCGGCCACCTCCCTTCCCAGGGACCCGAACCGGACAAACCTTCCCCTGTTCCGGCGCCCGTCATCGCCGCCGGAGGACCCGCGGGCCGATGTCGGTGTTGGCGGCGACCCAGATCCCGCCGGTGCCGGGTACGGCGGCCAGCCCGGTGACGCTCATCGAGTTCGCCCCCCACGGCAGGGCGATCGCGATCCGCCGCCATTCGCTCCCGTCGCGGTACAGGAGGACCGGCCGGTAGCGCGTGTAGCCGTCCACCATGACGGCCTCCCGGCCGCCCGCCCAGACGGTGCCCGCGCCGTCCACGGCCAGGTGCCGCAGCTCGGTGCCGGCCGGCGCGGCGACGCGCGACCACGCCGACCCGTCCCAGCGCCAGGCGGTCTCCAGGTCGTCGTCGTCCGGGACGGCCCACACCTCGGTGGCCGACACGGGCAGCACGTCGGCGATGTGCTCCCCGGGTTCGGGGGACGCGACCCGCTGCCAGGACCGCCCGTCCCAGCGGGCGAGGGCGCTGCGCACCCCGTTGCCGACCGGTTCCGTCCCAGTGGCCCAGACGTCGGTGGGGGTACGCGCCCGCACGTTCCGCACGATGGTGAGGGACGCGGGGACGGTCCGCGCCCAGGCGTTCCCCTCGCGCCGGTAGAGCGCCTGCCCGCCCGACCGGGGGCCCGCGGCCAGCCAGGTGCCGCCCGCCCCGGAGAACACGTCGAGGTAGACGCTGTCCGGGGGAGGCTCCACCTCGGTGAACGCGGTGCCGTCGAACCGGGCGAGGTACCGCGAGGCGCCGTCCTGCCAGGCGACGGCCCAGACGTCGTCGGGCGCGGTGCCCTGGACCGTGGCGAGGGTGCCGTTGCCGGAGTAGCCGGGCAGCGCGTACTCCTGCCACCGCGCGCCCGTCCAGCGGCGTGCCACGGGGTTGCCCGCGCTGCTGACGTAGCAGCCCCAGCTGGCGATCTGCGGGATGCAGAACGCGCCCTGCCCGCCGCCGATCCAGACGTCGTCCGGGCCGAAGGCCGTGACGTCGGCGATGCCGGCGCTCGGCCACAGGAAGGGCAGGCCCACCCCCTGGAAGGCGGGCTCCTCGGCGTGCGCGGGGAGCGCGGGGAGCGCGGTGGCGGCGCCGAGCGAGCAGAGCAGCGCCGTTCCGGCGAACATGCGTCGCATGGGTCTCATGGCGCGACTTTCCCAGTGGACACTGGCGAAGTCTTGTCACTCCCCGCGCGATTTTCGGGGCGGCCTTCAGGGCAGCGTCAGCACCCGCGGCCCGTCCTCGGTGACGGCGATCGTGTGCTCGATGTGGGCGGCGCGGCTGCCGTCGTCGGTGTAGAGCGTCCAGCCGTCGCTCCCGGCGTGGTAGCCGTCGCGCCCGCCGGCGATGAACATCGGCTCGATGGCCAGCGTCAGGCCGGGCCGGAGCGGGAAGCCGCGGTTCGGGCGGCCCCGGTTGGGGACGTGCGGGTCCTCGTGCATGGTGCGGCCGATCCCGTGCCCGCCGAAGTCGGCCGGCATGCCGTACCCGCCCGCCTTCGCGGCCGAGCCGATGGCGTGCGAGATGTCGCCGAGCCGGCCGCCCGCGACGGCCGCCGCGATGCCCGCCTCCAGCGCGTTCCGGGTCGCGGCGACCAGTTCCAGGTCGCCGGGACGGGGCGTGCCCACGGTGAACGTGGTCGCGGCGTCGCCGGTCCAGCCGTCCAGCGTGGCGCCGCAGTCGATGCCCACCAGGTCCCCGTCGCGCAGCCGGTAGTCGCTCGGCACGCCGTGCACGATGGCGTCGTTCACCGACGCGCAGATCACCCCGGGGAACGGGGTGGGCGCGAACGACGGCCGGTAGCCCAGGAACGGCGAGTCCGCGCCCGCCTCCCGCAGGACGTCGCGGGCCACCCCGTCCAGCTCGCGCAGCGTCACGCCGATGGCGGCGGCCTTCTCCACGGCGGCCAGGGCGTTCGCCACCACGCGCCCGGCCTCGCGCATCCCGTCGATCGCCGCCCGGTCCTTGATCTCCACCATGCCGTGCTCCTCTCTCGCAATACTTATACCGGTATAAGTATCACGGTATTAGTATCGAGGCATGGTGAGGACTCCGTTGACCCCGTCCGAGCGCGCCCGCGGCGAGCGGCTGGGCGCGCTGCTGCGGCAGGCCCGCGGCCCCCGCAGCATGGTGGAGGTGGCCGCGGCGGCCGGGCTGTCGGCCGAGACGCTGCGCAAGATCGAGACCGGCCGCGCGCCGACCCCGGCGTTCTTTACCGTCGCGGCGCTGGCCGCGGCGCTGGACCTCTCGCTGACCGACCTGGCGGCCGCGTGCGCCGAACCGGACGGCGACCGGGCCCTGACGGCCTGACCGCCGCCGGTCCCCGCCCCGCCCGGCCGGCCCCGCCGGCCCGGCTAGGTAGATGCTCATGCCACCCTCCAGGAGATCGTCGTGCTCCCCGACACCGTCCTGGAATCCCGCCGCGATTTCCACCCTCTTGGCTCTGTGCCAATAAGCGTTCACGGGACGTGACCGGCGGCGCGTCCTCAGCCGCCGAACGCGGGGGCGGGCAGCCCCTCGCCGGCGTCCGGGACGACGAACAGCGAGCCCGCGTGCGCGGCGCCGTCCGTTCCCACCGCGGCGCTGGTGACGTACAGGTCGCGCAGGCCGGGACCGCCGAACGCGCACGCCGTCGTCTGCGCCGCCGGGAACTCCACGGCCCCCTCCGCCCGTCCGGCCGGATCGAAGCGCACCACCCGGCCGCCGCCCCACAGCGCCACCCAGACGCGGCCGGCGGCGTCCACGGTCAGCCCGTCCGGGCTTCCCGGCCCGGTCACCTCGGCGAACGGGCGCCGGCCGGACGCCAGCCCCTCATCGGGGTCGAAGTCGAAAACGTCGATCCGCCCCGTCGGCGTGTCCACGTAGTACATGAGCCGTCCGTCCGGGCTCCACGCCACGCCGTTGCTGATCGTCACGCCGTCCAGGACCGTCGAGACCCGCCCGTCCGGCCGCACCCGGCGCAGGACGCCCGCGCCCGACCGCTCGTCGTAGGCCATCGTCCCCGCCCACAGCGCGCCGTCCGGGCCCACCGCCGCGTCGTTGCCCCGGCACCCGTCCGCGGGCAGCTCCGCCAGCCAGCGGAACGACCCGTCCGGGTCGTACAGGCCCACGCCGTCGCGCAGGTTGGCCACCAGCCCGCCGCCGGCCCGCGGCTTGGCCGCCCCGACGTGCTGACCTGTCCGGCGCACGAGCGTGTCGGTGCCCGCGGCCGGGTCGTACGCGCGCACCTCGCACGCCAGGATGTCCACCCACAGCAGCCGGCCCGCCACCGGATCCCAGGTCGGGCCCTCGCCCAGCGTCGCGCCCGCGGCCGCGGCGATCTCGTACGTCAACGTCATGCTCCCAACGGGGGCCGGGGGCGGCTGGTCGCCCGGCCGCCCCCGGAAGGCGTGGTCAGCGCGCGGAGAACGCGTAGACCGTGGTCGTGTCGTACACCTGACCCGGCCGCAGCGTCGTGGACGGGAACCGCGGCTGGTTGGGGGAGTCGGGGAAGTGCTGCGTCTCCAGGCAGAACCCGTCGCCCTGCCGGTAGACCTTCCCGCTCGTCCCCTTCAGCGTGCCGGTCAGGAAGTTACCGGAATAGAACTGCAGGCCGGGCTCGGTGGTGAGCACCTCCATCGTCCGCCCGCTGGACGGCTCGGTGACCCGCGCGGCCCGCGCCAGGCCGGAGCCCGCGCGGTCCAGGACGTAGTTGTGGTCGTAGCCCTGGCCGATGAGGATCTGCGGGTGCCCGTCGCGGATCCGCTCGCCGATGGCGTGCGGGCGCGTGAAGTCGAACGGCGTGCCCCGCACGGGCGCGAGCCCGCCCGTGGGGATGAGAGTGGAGTCCACCGGCGTGTAGCGGCTCGCGTTCACCTGGAGCCGGTGGTCGTAGACGTCGCCGGACCCCTCACCGGCGAGGTTGAAGTAGGTGTGGTTGGTCAGGTTGACGACCGTGGGCCGGTCGGTGGTCGCCCGGTACGAGATCCGCAGCTCGCCGCGCGCGGTGACGGTGTAGGTGACCGCCGTCTCCAGCGTGCCGGGGTAGCCCTCCTCGCCGTCGGGGCTGGTACGGGTCATGCGCAGGGAGACGTTCCCGTCCTCCTTGGCCGGGACGGCCTTCCAGACGCGCTCGTCGAAGCCCTTGTCGCCGCCGTGCAGGCTGTTCGGCCCGTTGTTGGCGGCCAGCTCGTACGTAGTGCCGTCGAGGGTGAACTCCGCGCCGCCGATGCGGTTGCCGTACCGGCCGATGATGGCGCCGAAGTACGGGTTCGCGGTCGTGTACGCCTCGCTGGTGTAGCCGTCCAGCGAGGCGAAGCCGAGCGCGACGTTGCCGGGCCTGCCGCGCCGGTCGGGCACTTCCAGGCTCTGGACGATCCCGCCGTACGTGAGCACCCGGACGCGCATCCCGCGCCCGTTGCTCAGCGTGTACCGCTCGATCGCGGTCCCGTCGGCGAGCCGCCCGAACGGCTCCTTGGAGATCCCCGGCGCGCTTCCGGGCGCCGCGGGCGCGGCTCCCGCGGACGGAACCGGGCCGGCGGCCAGCGCCGCGGCGAGCACCGTGCCCGCCGCGGCGGCCTGGGGTCGGACGTACCTCATGAACTCTCTCCTCTCGGAACGGAGGTGGAGCTGAACGGAGGTGGAGCTAGCGGAGGACGGGCGCGCCGGAGCGGCGCTTGGTCCAGACGTCGAACGCGACCGCGGCCAGCAGGACGATGCCCTTGACGAGCATCACCCGCTCGCTGGGCGCGCCGATCAGCGACATCCCGTTGTTGATCACGCCCATGATGAGGCCGCCGGTGATCGCGCCGACCACCTTGCCGACCCCGCCCTGGACGGCCGCGCCGCCGATGAACGCCGCCGCGATCGCGTCCAGCTCGAACGCGTTGCCCGCGGTCGGGCCCGCCTGGTTGAGCCGGCCCGCGAAGATGACGCCGGCCAGCGCGGACAGCACGCCCATGTTGACGAAGATCCAGAAGACGACCGACCTGACCTTGACGCCGGACAGCGTCGCGGCCTGGAGGTTGCCGCCCACCGCGTAGATCCGGCGGCCGAACACCGCGCGGTTGGTGAGCAGCGAATAGCCGAGGACCAGCGCGGACAGCAGCACCAGCACCCACGGCAGGTTGCGGAACCGGGCGAGCTGGATCGTCACCGCCATGATCAGCACCCCGGCGGCGGCGATCTTCAGCAGGAAGACCGGCATCGGGTCGACGGTCTGCTTGTAGCCGAGCCGCGCCTTGCGGGTCCGCCACTGCGCGACCGCCAGCCCGGCCACCGCCCCGATCCCGGCCAGCAGGCTGACCAGGTCGGCGCCGCCCAGCGGGCCCAGCGCGACGTTGCCGAGGTAGCCGCCGGTGAAGCCGTTCGACAGCGTGCGGATCTCGTCCGGGAACGGGCCGATGCCCTGGTTGCCCAGCACGGTCAGCGTCAGCGCGCGGAACAGCAGCATCCCGGCCAGCGTCACGATGAACGACGGGATGCCGAAGTAGGCGATCCAGTAGCCCTGCCAGGCGCCGATCAGCGCGCCCGCGCCCAGCGTGAGCAGCAGCGCGAGCGGCCAGGCCACGTCGTGGTTCACCATCAGCACCGCCGCCACCGCGCCGGTGACCGCGACGACCGAGCCGACCGACAGGTCGATGTGCCCGGAGATGATGACCAGGATCATCCCGATCGCCAGGATCAGGATGTAGCTGTTCTGCACGATGATGTTGGAGATGTTCTGCGGCTGCAGCAGGTCGCCGCCGGTCAGCACCGTGAACAGCGCCACGATCAGGGCGAACGCGATGTAGATGCCGCTCTGCCTGATGTTGACGGTGAGCCGGACCGGGGACCGGCCGTTCGGCGGGCCCGACCCGGCGCCGTTCCCGCTCTTGGCCACGGCGGGTGCGGTACTGCTCATCCGGCCTGCTCCTGTCCTCTGGTCATGAACGTCATGAGGCGCTCCTGGGTGGCCTCGGCGCGGGGGACCTCGCCGGTGATCCGGCCCGCCGCCATCGTGTAGATCCGGTCGCACATGCCGAGCAGCTCCGGCAGCTCCGAGGAGATCAGCAGGATCGCCTTCCCCTCGGCGGCCAGCCGGTTCACGATCGCGTAGATCTCGTACTTGGCGCCGACGTCGATGCCGCGGGTGGGCTCGTCCAGGATCAGCACGTCCGGATCAGTGAAGATCCACTTGGACAGCACGACCTTCTGCTGGTTGCCGCCGCTGAGCTTGCCGACCTCGCTGAGCACGTCCGGCGCCTTGATGTTCATGCCGGCGCGGTACTCCTCGGCGACGCGGTACTCCTCGTTGCCGTTCACCCAGCCGCGCCGGGCCAGCCGGCCCAGCCCGGCGGCCGACACGTTGCGCCGGATGTCCTCGATCAGGTTGAGGCCGTACCGCTTGCGGTCCTCGGTCGCGTACGCGATGCCGTGCCCGATCGCCTCGCGCACGGTCCGCGCCTCGATCTCCTTCCCGTCCTTGAAGAGCCGGCCGGTGACGCCCGTCCCGTACGAGCGGCCGAACACGCTCATGGCCAGCTCGGTACGGCCCGCGCCCATCAGCCCGGCCAGCCCGACGATCTCGCCGCGGCGCAGCGTGAGCCCGGCGCCGGACACGACCCGGCGGGAGTGCTGGGACGGGCTGTGCACCGTCCAGTCCTCGATCCGCAGCACCTCCTCGCCGATGTCCGGCTCGCGCGGCGGGTAGCGGTGCTCCAGGTCGCGGCCCACCATCCCGGCGATGATGCGGTCCTCGGTGACGTCGGTCCCGGCCGGGTCCAGCGTCTCGATCATCCGGCCGTCGCGCAGGATGCTGATCCGGTCGGCGATCGCCAGCACCTCGTTCAGCTTGTGCGAGATGATCACCGAGGTGATGCCCTCGTCGCGCAGCCCGCGCACCAGGTCCAGCAGGTGCGCGGAGTCCTCGTCGTTGAGGGCGGCGGTGGGCTCGTCCAGGATCAGCAGCCGCACCCGCTTGGACAGCGCCTTGGCGATCTCGACGAGCTGCTGCTTGCCGACGCCGAGGTCGGCGATCGGGGTGACCGGGCTCTCCGGCAGCCCGACCCGCTCCAGCAGCCGGCCCGCCTCGTGGTTGGTGCGGTTCCAGTCGACCAGGGCGAGCCCGCGCAGGCGCCGCCGCGCCGGGCCGCCGGTGCGCTCGTTGCCGAGGAAGATGTTCTCGGCGATCGACAGTTGCGGGCACAGCGCCAGCTCCTGGTGGATGATGACGATGCCGCGCTCCTCGCTGTCGCGGATGCCGGCGAACCGGCACGGCCCGCCCGCGAAGGAGATCTCCCCCTCGTACGAGCCGTGCGGGTACACCCCGGACAGCACCTTCATCAGCGTGGACTTGCCGGCGCCGTTCTCGCCGCAGATCCCGTGGATCTCGCCGCGCCGCACGGTCAGGTCCACGCCGGACAGCGCGCGGACGCCGGGGAACGTCTTGGTGATCCCCCGCATCACGAGGATGTCCTGCCCGTTCCCGTCGTTTCCGGCGGTCTCGTTCCCGGTGGTCCGGGTGTCCTCGGCCATGGCGGATCAGCCGAGCTGCGCCTGGGTGTAGTAGCCGCTGTCCAGCAGCGCGGACTTGACCGCGGACTTCTCCACGATCACCGGCTGGAGCAGCTGCGACGGCACCACCTTGACGCCGTTGTTATAGTCCTTGGTGTTGTTGACCTGCGGCTTGCCGCCCTTCAGGACGGTGTCGGCCATCTTCACGGTCTCGGCGGCCAGCTTCCGGGTGTCCTTGAAGATCGTCGAGTACTGCTCGCCCGCCATGATCGACTTCACCGAGGCGACCTCGGCGTCCTGCCCGGTCACCACCGGGTACGGCTGGCCGCCGGTGCCGTAGCCGTTGCTCTTGAGCGCCGACAGGATGCCGATCGACAGCCCGTCGTACGGCGACAGCACGCCCTGCACCTTCGCGCCGCCGCTGTAGGTCTTGGTGAGCAGGTCCTCCATCCGCTTCTGCGCGGTCGCCGGGTCCCAGCGCAGAATCGCGATCGTCTTGAAGTCGGTCTGGCCGCTCGCGACCTTCAGCGTCCCCTTGTCGATGTACGGCTTGAGCACCGACATCGCGCCGTTGTAGAAGAACGTGGCGTTGTTGTCGTCCGGCGAGCCGCCGAACAGCTCGATGTTGAACGGGCCCTTCGCGCTGCCCGCCGAGCCGTCGGCGTTCAGCAGCTTCAGCCCGATCAGCAGCGAGGTGGCCTGCTGCACGCCGACCTTGTAGTTGTCGAACGTGGCGTAGTAGTCCACGTTCGGGCTGTTGCGGATCAGCCGGTCGTAGGCGATGACCGGGATCTTCTTGTCGCCGGCCTGCTGGAGCTGGGTGGTCAGCGCGGTGCCGTCGATCGAGGCCACCACCAGCGCCCGGGCGCCCTTGGTGATCTGGTTCTCGATCTGGCTGACCTGGGTGGGGATGTCGTTCTCGGCGTACTGGAGGTCCACCTTGTAGCCGAGCTTCTCCAGCCCGGTCTTGAGGTTGTTGCCGTCGTGGATCCAGCGTTCGGACGACTTGGTCGGCATCGTGATCCCGACCAGCGATCCCTTGCCGGCGGCGGACCTGGCCTCCTTGTCGACCGTCTTCTCGGCCGAGCCGCAGCCGGACATGGCGGCGGTCAGGGCGAGGGCGGACAGCACGGTGGTAAAGCGCCCTAGTCTCATGGGGTGCTCCTTGGGGGGTGTCCTTGGGGTGAAGGAGAAGCAGATAGAGGTGTCGGCGGAGGCTGCTAGGACATGACCGGCGCGGGCTCGTCCGGGAACCGCCGCAGCGGACCCGGATCGCGCGCGCCGATCGGGGACATCCCCTCGTCCGCCCCGAGCCGGGCGAGGGTGTCGAGGACCAGCCGGCCGCGCCGCACGCGCTCCCGGCCGGACTCGACGGCGGCGGGCAGCAGGTGCCGTCCCACCGGGTACAGGGCGGGCGCGTTCCGCAGCCCGAACTTCAGATAGATGGGGGCGCCGCAGCGGACCAGCTCGGCCGCGTCATAGATGCGGACGAAGCCGCCCAGGTCGTCGGGCGCCTCGACGTAGAAGTCGATCGGTGCCGCGCTCACCGCCCGGATCTCGGCGAGCTGCGCGACGGTCAGGTCGCTGGGCACGTTCAGCGAGTCGGCGCCGAGCCGCTCCCACACCGAGAACGAGGCGGGGTTCACCGGCCCGACCAGCGCCGACACCTTGAACGTCACGTCGGCGGGCAGCCGCCCGGCGGCGCGCATCCGGTGCAGCGTCCACAGCACGCCCTCGTCGGCGACCAGCAGCGACCGCACGCCGAGGCCGGTGGCGCGCTCGGCGTCCTCGACGCACTGGGCGAGCTGGTCGCGGCCGCGGGCGCGCGGCCCGGACGAGACGTACGCGCGGCCGCCCCCGCCCTGCTCCCACGAGCCGCGCGGCCCGAGGAACAGGGTCAGCTCGGCGCCGCGCGCCTCGCACGCCGCGACCATCTCGCCGATCTCGGCGTCGGTGAGCATCCACACGCCGCTGCCCTGGCTGATGCGGTGCAGCGGGACGGCCAGCCGCTCGCTCTCGGCGAGGACCGCGTCCAGGACGGCGGGCCCTTCGCAGGACGGCAGCTCGGTACGCCACGTACCGCCGTCGGGGAAGCGCGCCACCGACGACGGCACGAGTTCGGGCCGCGGCGGGAACCCCAGGTCGCGCAGCGCGCGCTCGCCGGGGCGCCGGGGGCGGGACGGGGGGAGGGGGTCCATCAGATCTCCTGCGGGTCGGGACGGAGCAGCACCTTGCCCGCGTCCGGGGAGGCGCTGAGCTTGAGCGCCCGCTCGTAGTCGTCCAGCGGGAGCTCATGGGTGATCAGGGCGGCCGGGCGCAGTACGCCGGAGCCGAACGCGCGCACCGCGTACGCCCAGTCGGCCGGGCCCGCGCCGAACACCGTGTGGAGCGACAGCGCGCGGGTGACCAGCAGCGTGGTCGGCACCGCGTCGGCCGGATCGGCGGGGATGCCGGTGAGCACGACCCGGCCGCCGCGCCGCGCCAGCGCCACCGCCGCGTGCGCCGTGCCGGTGGCGCCCGCGGTCTCCACGACCACGTCGAACGCGCCCTCGGCCGCCTCGCCGGGCGGGTGGACGGCCGTCGCGCCGGCCGCCAGCGCGGGCCCGGCGCGCTCGGTCCGCGGATCGACCGCGACCAGCCGGGACGGGGACGCGGCGGCCAGGTACTGGAGGGCCAGCATGCCGAGCGTCCCGGCGCCGACCACCGCCGCCGTCTCGCCCGGCCGCAGCGCCGCGAGCCGGGTCGCGGCGGCCATCACCGCGGCCGGCTCCAGCAGCGCCGCCGCGCGCAGGTCGGCGCCCTCGGGCAGCACGTGCAGCAGCCGCGCCGGGATCAGCAGGTGGTCGGCGAACGCGCCCGCCCGGGTGAAGCCGGTCTCGTCGTAGCCGCCGGAGCACAGGTTGGGGGCGCCGTTCCGGCAGTACGGGCAGCGCCCGCAGCCCCGGTAGCCCTCGCCGACCACCTTGGCGCCGACCAGGTCCGGGTCGGCGCCCGGGCCGACCGCCTCGACCGTTCCGGACCATTCGTGGCCGGGGGTGACGGGGTAGCCGGCGAACCCGGCCGGGCGGGCGCCGTCGTACAGCTCGCGGTCGCTGCCGCACAGCCCGGCGGCGGCCACCTTGACGAGCGCCTCGCCGGGCCCGGGCGCGGGCCGCTCGCCCTGGACGACCCGGAACCGGCCGGGCCGCTCCACCACGACGCGTCTGCTCACCGGCGCACCCCGGTGCCCTCGCGCTTGTGCCAGTCCTCGGCGAACAGGTCGAAGTCCGCGGTGCGGCGGGGGAACGCGGCGACCGCGTCCAGGTCCAGCTCCACGCCCAGCCCGGGGGCCTCGGGCACCGCGAAGTGGCCGTCCACGACCTCGGGCCCGCCGCGCGCGACGCTCTTGACCTCGGCGTCGGCGAAGTCGTTGAAGTGTTCCAGGATCTTGAAGTTGGGGACGCAGGCGCCGAGCTGGAGGCTGGCGGCGGTGAGCACGGGACCGCCGACGTTGTGCGGCGCGAGCTGCACGTAGTACGTCTCGGCGGTCGCGGCGAGCTTGCGCGTCTCGGCGATGCCGCCGAGATGCCCGACGTCGGGCTGGATCACGTCGGCGGCCTGGAGCTCCAGCAGCTCGCGGAACTCGATCCGGTCGTGGATGCGCTCGCCGGTCGCGATCGGCAGCCGGGTGTGCGCCGCGATCTTCGACAGCGCCTTGAGGTTCTCCGGCGGGCAGGGCTCCTCCAGCCAGGCCGGGTCGTACGGCTCCAGCAGCCCGGCCAGCCGGATCGCGGTGGCGGGGGAGAAGCGGCCGTGCATCTCCACCAGCAGCTCGCACTCCGGGCCGATCGCGTCCCGTACGGCCTCGACCAGCGAGACCGAGCGCATCGTCTCGCCGTGGTCGAGCTCCATGCGGCCCGCGCCGAACGGGTCCAGCTTGAGCGCCTTGTAGCCGCGCTCGACGACCCGCCGGGCGGCGGCGTGGAACTCCTCGGGCGTGCGGTCGACGGTGTACCAGCCGTTGGCGTACGCCTTGACGCGGTCGCGGACCTTCCCGCCCAGCAGCCGCCACACGGGCTGGCCGAGCGCCTTGCCGACGATGTCCCAGCAGGCCGTCTCCACGCACGCGATGCCGGACATCACGATCTCGCCGGCCCGGCCGTAGTCGCCGTACTTCATCCGCTGGACGAGGTCCTCGATGTCGAACGGGTCGCTGCCCGCGATGTGCCGCCGCTCCGCCTCGGCCAGGTAGCCGAGCAGCGCGTCGGTGTGGCCCAGCATGCGGGCCTCGCCCACGCCGGTGAGCCCCTCGTCGGTGTGCACGGTGACGAACGTGAGGTTCCGCCAGGGCGTCCCCACCACATGGGTGCCGATCTTGGTGATGCGCACGGATCGCTTCCTCGGGTCGGTGTGGTCTAGCGCTTGCTTGTGTTAGCGCTAACAAATCTGGGAGCGGACGGACAGGGACGGGAACGGGGGACGGGTCAGCCGGGACGGGCGGCGGTGCTCTCCCGGACCACCAGCTCGGGTTCGACGGTGCGGCGCGGCGCCCCCTGGACGCCCGCGATGCGGTCCATGAGCAGCTGGAACGCGTGCCGCCCCACCTCGCCGAACGGCTGCCGGACGCTCGTCAGCGGGGGTGCGAAGAACGGCGCCTCCGGGACGTCGTCGAAGCCGGCCACGCTCACCTCCTCGGGGACGCGGCGGCCCGCCTCGCGCAGCGCGCGCAGCAGCCCGAGCGCCATCGGGTCGTTGGCGGCGAACACCGCCGTCACTTCCGGGTCGGCGGCCAGCAGCCGCCCCTGCTCGTATCCGGAGCGCGCGCTCCAGTCGCCCGGCAGCGGCTCGGGCACCGGGCGGCCCGCGGCCTCCAGGACCGCGCGCCAGCCCGCGACGCGCTCGCTCGCGTCGATCCAGTCGCCGGGCCCGGCCACGTGGTGCACCGTCGCGTGCCCCAGGCTCAGCAGGTGCCGGGTCACCCGCGCGGCGCCCGCGCGGTGGTCGACCGCCGCGACCGGGACCGGCAGGTCGTCGCCCGCGCCGACCACCACGGCGGGGAAGTCGGGCGGCAGCCCGCGCAGCCCCTCGGCCGCCGACCGGTGCGGCACGATGACGACGATGCCCTCCACCGACTGCGCGCGCAGCCGCTCCACCCCGTCCTGGACGGAGCGGCGGGTCAGCGAGCTGAGGCTGGCGATGCTGACGGTGTGCTCGGCCCGCCGCGCGGCCCGCTCGATCCCGTAGAGCGTCGAGGCGGGGCCGTACAGCGTGGTGTCGAAGCTGACCACGCCGAGCACCCGGGAGCGGCCGGTGACCAGCACCCGGGCGGCCGAGTTGGGCCGGTAGTCGAGCTCGCGCATCGCCGCGAGCACCCGGGCGCGGGTCTCGGGGCGGACCTTCTCGGGCGAGTTGAGGACGCGGGAGACCGTCATCGCCGACACCCCGGCCCGCGCGGCCACGTCCTCCATGACCGCGGCCCGGGGACGGGCGGCCGGGGCGCCGGGGGCGTCCGGGACGGCCGCGCCCGCGCCGCCGGCGGGAGAGGGGGCCGGGGGGACGGTCATGTGATCTCCTGCACACCGGGGTGGGTGGCCTCGATGTTTGCGCTAACGCGCGGCGGTGTCAATAGCCACGGCCAGACCCGTGATAGCGCGAACATCTCTCGCCGCCGCCCGGCGCAGGTCACGCGCGGGCCGCCCGCTCCGGGACGGCCCGCGCGGCCCGGCCGTTGCCCTCACCCGCTGACCGGCATGGCCTCCCGGGCCCGCTCCCGCGACTCCATCATCTGCTCGTGCACGCCGCGCGAGCCCCACTGCTCCTCCAGGCGCATCGCGCACCCCATCGCGAAGAACGTCGGCGCCCACTGGCCCACGAAGATCCCCCACCGGTCGGCGCGGTCGATCCCGGCCGGCTCGGCGTTGCGGGACATCACCCACGTGGCCATCGAGGCGCCGATGGACGCGAGGCCCATCCCGTACATCATGTTGGACGACAGTCCCATCTTGCGCAGCATGCCGAGCATGTGTTGCTCCCTTGAACCCGTTTCAGGTCGGTCCTTGCTGGAACGTCCCTTCCCGGGCCGCGTGCCGCTATGGCAATGCGCGTGTCAAGAAATATGCGCAGGTCAGGAGCGTGTCACGCCGGTGGCCGGGACGTCGGTCCGCGCCACGAAGGCGCGCCGCCCGCCCGGTACGCCCGTGCGGATCTCGCCGTCGCTCTCGTACGGGAAGGCGAACGGGATCCCGGCCGCCACGAGCGGCCGCGGGCCGTCCATCAGATGGAAGTGCAGGTGCGGCTCGGAGCTGTTGCCCGAGTTGCCGACCTCGCCGAGCGGGTCGCCGGCCCTGACCCGGTCGCCCTTGGCGACCCGGAGCGAGCCGCGCCGCAGGTGGGCGAACACCGCGTGCACGCCGTCGCCCAGGTCCAGGATCACATGGTTGCCGAGGATGAAGCGGCAGGACGACAGCGTCAGGAACGAGCCGATCTGCCGGAACACCATGCCCTCGACCAGCAGGTAGGCCAGGCCGGGCCAGGAGTCGCGGCTCCAGTGGTCGCGCTGCCACCCGCTCGCCGCCACCACGACGCCGCCGGCGGGCGCGGAGACCGGCCGCCCGAACGCCGGGAACGTCTCCGGGCGCGCCGCGAGCCGGCCGCGCCCCAGCGGCCTCCACTCCGCCGCCGGGTCGGGCGCGTGCACCAGATCGATCGCGTACGTCTGGCCGGCCTCGTGCGTGCCGTGGCTGGGGACCCTGTCGGCGGGGCTGTTGACCGGGATCCAGCGTCCCTCCAGCGGGCTGCGCACGACGACCGGCTCCCGCTCGGACGCGCCGGCCGGGACGAAGAACAGGATCAGGCCGAGCACGACGAGGACCGTCCCGGCCCAGAAGACCGCGCGGACGTCGTGGAGGTTCATGCTCAGGCCGAGGGCGATGCCCAGCAGCAGGACCGGGGTCCTGAAACGGGCGATTCTCTTCAACACTCCGCCTCCCTGTGCGGACGGGCGCTAGCGGCGGGCCGCCGCCAGCACCGTGAGGATCGGGACCACCCGCTCGCCCGGCACGGTGTACCGGCCGCGCGCCGTGGTGCGCAGCCATCCGGCCGCGACCAGCTGGCGCAGGTGGTGGTAGAGCTGCCCGGTCGTGCCGAGCCGCTCGTGCGCGGCGAGTTCGGCGGTGGTGCGGGCGCCGTGCAGGATCTCCCTGAGCAGCAGCAGCCGGACCGGGTGCGCCAGCGCGGAGAGCGCGTCGGCGGCCAGCGACCAGTCGTCGTCCAGCAGGTCCGCCGCGGGGTGCCCCTGCTGCCACTCGTAGTGCTCCCCGGCCGGCAGCGTCACGCTGCCCGTGAACAGCACGGCGCCCTGGTCGCCCGCGCGCTCCTTCAGCCCGTTCAACGCCCAGAACGTCTCGCCGTCGGGCGCCGGGGCGGCGGACTCCCCGGCCGCGGGGGCGGCCGGGTCTTCTTCCAGCCGCGCCACGCGTTCTTCCAGCCGTGCGAGCCGCTCCGCGAGCGTGCCGTCCTTCTCCGCTGTCACGATTCCATAATTACGTAGAAGCGTAATTCCATCAAGCCGGGCCGGTGGCGGCCCGCCGCCGCAGGGTTCCGGCCGCCCCGGGCGGGAAGGCTCGCCTGAGTCCTGTCCTTGATCGGAGGTACGCGACGTGCTGGACGACGCCGAGGCCGCGCGGATCGACGCCTGGTGGAGGGCGGCCAACTACCTGTCGGCCGGGCAGATCTACCTGCGCGCCAACCCGCTGCTGCGCGAGGAGCTGCGGCCCGAGCACATCAAGCCGCGGCTGCTGGGCCACTGGGGGACCTCACCGGGGCTCAACTTCTGCTACGCCCACCTGAACCGGGCGATCCGGGACCGCGACCTCGACATGATCTACATCATGGGGCCGGGGCACGGCGGCCCGTCGGCGGTGGCCAACGCCTGGCTGGAGGGCACCTACAGCGAGGTCTACCCGGACGTGTCGCGGGACGAGGCCGGGATGGCGCGGCTGTTCCGGCAGTTCTCCTATCCGGGCGGGATACCGAGCCACGTGGCGCCGGAGACGCCGGGCTCGATCCACGAGGGCGGGGAGCTGGGCTACTCGCTCGCGCACGCGTACGGGGCCGCGTTCGACAACCCGGACCTGGTGGTCGCGTGCATCGTGGGCGACGGCGAGGCCGAGACCGGGCCGCTGGCGGCGAGCTGGCACTCCACCAAGTTCCTGGACCCGGTACGGGACGGCGCGGTGCTGCCGATCCTGCACCTCAACGGCTACAAGATCGCCAATCCGTCCGTCCTGTCCCGGATCCCGGAAGAGGAGCTGGCGATGCTCCTGGAGGGGTACGGGCACCTGCCGTACCTGGTCGGCGGCGACGACCCCGCGTCGATGCACCGCGCGATGGCGTCGGCGGTCGACCAGGCGCTGGACGAGATCCGCCGCATCCAGGCGGGCGCCCGGGAGGGCGGTGCCGCCGGGCGGCGCCGCTGGCCGATGATCATCCTGCGCACGCCGAAGGGCTGGACCGGCCCGAAGGAGGTCGACGGCGTTCCGGTCGAGGGGACCTGGCGCGCGCACCAGGTCCCGCTGCCGGGCGTGCGCGAGAAGCCCGAGCACCTCGCGCAGCTGCGGGACTGGCTGCTGTCGTACCGGCCGGAGGAGCTGTTCGACGACGCCGGCCGCCCGCGGCCGGAGCTGGCCGGGCAGGCGCCCGCGGGCACGCGGCGGATGAGCGCCAACCCGCACGCCAACGGCGGCGAGCTGCTGCGCCCGCTGGTGTTGCCGGACTTCCGCGACTTCGCCGTCGCGGTCGACAAGCCGGGCGCCGGCACGGCCGAGCCGACCCGCGTGCTGGGCCGCTACCTGCGCGAGGTCGTGACGGCCAACCCGGACAACTTCCGCGTCATGGGGCCGGACGAGACCGCGTCCAACCGGCTGGACGCGGTCTTAGAGGTCACCGACCGGGTCTTCACCGGCGAACGGCTCGGCACCGACGAGCACCAGGGCCCGCACGGCCGGGTCATGGAGGTGCTCAGCGAGCACCTGTGCCAGGGCTGGCTGGAGGGCTACCTGCTGACCGGGCGGCACGGCCTGTTCAACAGCTACGAGGCGTTCGTCCACATCGTCGACTCGATGTTCAACCAGCACGCCAAGTGGCTGAAGGTCACCCGGGACCTGCCGTGGCGGCGGCCGATCGCCTCGCTCAACTACCTGCTGTCCTCGCACGTGTGGCGGCAGGACCACAACGGCTTCACCCACCAGGACCCCGGCTTCATGGACGTGGTGCTGAACAAGAAGCCGGAGATCGTCCGGGTCTACCTGCCGCCGGACGCCAACACGCTGCTGTCGGTGGGCGACCACTGCCTCCGCTCGCGCGACTACGTCAACGTCGTCGTCGCCGGGAAGCAGCCCACGCCCGCCTGGCTGACGATGGACGAGGCCGTCGCGCACTGCACCCGCGGCATCGGCATCTGGGAATGGGCCAGTACCGAAGAGGGCGCGGACCCGGACGTCGTGCTGGCCTGCGCGGGCGACGTGCCGACGCTGGAGACGCTCGCCGCCGCCGACCTGCTCCGCCGCCACTTCCCCGAGCTGCGCGTACGCGTGGTGAACGTGGTCGACCTGATGCGGCTGCAACCCGACACCGAGCATCCGCACGGGCTCCCGGACCGCGACTTCGACGCGCTCTTCACCACCGACAAGCCCGTCATCTTCGCCTTCCACGGCTACCCGTACCTGATCCACCGGCTCACCTACCGCCGGCACGGCCACGCCAACCTGCACGTGCGCGGCTACAAGGAGGAGGGCACCACCACCACGCCGTTCGACATGGTCATGCTGAACGACCTCGACCGCTTCCACCTGGTCATGGACGTCATCGACCGCGTCCCCGGCCTGGGCGGGCGGGTCGCGCACATCCGGCAGCGGATGGCCGACCGGCGGCTGGAGCTGCGCGCGTACACCCGCGAGCACGGCGAGGACGCCCCGGAAGTGCGCGACTGGACGTGGCCGTACTGAGCCGTGCTGGGCCGTATTGAGCCGTACTGAGCCGAGAGGGGGCACCGATGCGGGTGCTGACCGTCAACCCGGGATCCAGCAGCCTCAAGCTGAGCCTGCTCGACCACGACGACACCATCCTGAACACCCTGGACCTGGACTCCGGGCCGGCGGGGCGGGAGGCCGAGCGGCTGGCCGCGGCGGTGGCGAGGATCCCGGCGCCGGACGCGATCGGGCTGCGGTTCGTGCACGGCGGCCGGGACTTCACGCACCCCGCCGTGGTGGACGACGAGGTCGCCAAGCGGCTGCACACCCTCATCGACCTGGCGCCGCTGCACCAGCCGCAGTCGCTGTACGCGCTCGGCGAGCTGCGCCGGGCGATGCCGGGGGTGCCGGTCGTGGCCTGCTTCGACACCGCGTTCCACGCGGGCCTGCCGGAGGCCGCGGCGGCGTACGCGGTCCCGGTCGAGTGGCGGGAGCGGCACGGGCTGCGGCGGTACGGGTTCCACGGCCTGTCGTACGGCTACGCCCTGCGCCGGGCCGGGGAGCTGCTCGGCACCGATCCGGCCGGGCTCCGGTTCGTGCTGTTCCACCTCGGTTCCGGCGCGTCGCTCGCGGCGGTCGCGGGCGGCCGGCCGGTCGACACCACGATGGGGTTCACGCCGCTGGAGGGCCTGGTCATGGCCACCCGCGCCGGGAACCTCGATCCCGGCATCCCGCTGTGGCTGTGCAAGCACGGCGTGCCGGAGGGGGAGATCTCCGACGCGCTGGAGCACCGGTCCGGGCTTCGCGCCCTGGCCGGGACCGGTGACATGCGGGAGATCCGGGACCGCGCCGGGAAGGGCGACGAGGTGGCCGCGTTCGCCCTGGACGTCTACCACCACCGGCTGCGCGGCAGCGCCGCCGCGATGGCCGCCGCGATGGGGGGCGTGGACGCGCTGGTGTTCACCGGCGGTGTCGGCGAGCACGACGCCGCCGTCCGCGAGCGCGCCGCCGCCGACCTCGCCTTCCTCGGCGCGGCCGTCGACACCGCCGCCAACGCCGCGGCCCGCGGCGACGCCGAGGTCACCGCCCCCGGCGCGGCCGTCCGCACGCTGGTGGTCACCGCCCGCGAGGACCTGGAGATCGCCGCCGGCGTCCGCGCCGCCCTCGCCTGAAGGGACCAAAGGGCCCTGGCGCGGTCCGGCCGCTCCGCCGATGCTGAGGGCGGATGCTCCGCCGAGCGTACGGAGGGATCGATGGCCGGACCCGCCGTGCTGCGGTGCACGGGGCTGCGCAAGAGGTTCGGGGACCTCCAGGCGGTGGACGACCTGGGCTTCCACATCGCCGAGGGCGAGACCTACGGGCTGCTCGGCCCCAACGGGGCGGGCAAGACCACCTCCATCTCCATGATCGCCGGGATCCTGGCCCGGGACGCCGGCGAGATCCTGCTCGACGGCACCCCGCTGACGGCCGCGAGCGTCGGCCCGAAGGCCGGGATCGGGTACGTGCCGCAGGAGCTGGCGATCTACCCCGACCTGTCCGGCGCCGAGAACCTCGCGTTCTTCGCCCGGCTGTACGGCATGTCGCGGGGCGAGGCGCGGCGGCGGGTGGCCGAGGTCCTGGAGACGGTCGGGCTGGCCGACCGCGCGAAGGACCGGGCCAAGCACTACTCGGGCGGCATGAAGCGCCGGCTGAACATTGCCGTCGGGATGCTGCACCGGCCGCGGCTGCTGATCCTGGACGAGCCCACGGCGGGCGTGGACCCGCAGAGCCGCAACGCCATCCTGGAGAGCGTCGGGCGGCTGGCCGGCGGCGGCATGGCCGTCCTGTACACCACGCACTACATGGAGGAGGCCGAGCGGCTTTGCGACCGCGTCGGGATCATCGACGCCGGGAGCCTCCGGGCCGAGGGCACCCAGCGGGAGCTGGTGGCGCTGGTGGAGGAGCGCGACCGGGTCGCGCTCGGCGCGGGCGGCGACCTCGCGGCGGCGGCCGCCGCGCTCGCGGAGATCCCCGGCGTCGAGCGCGCCGACCGGCGGGAGGACGGCCTGGAGCTGGCCCTCGACGACGCCCGCGACCGGCTGCCGGAGATCCTGCGGGTGGCCGCCAAGGCCGGCGCGGCCGTGCGGTCGGTGTCGGTGACCGAGCCCGACCTGGAGACGGTGTTCCTGCACCTCACCGGCAGGGCGCTGCGGGACCGCGCATGAGGGCGGCGCTGCTCATCACGGCCAAGGACCTCCGGCAGCGCACCCGCGACCTGTCCCTGCCGATGTACGCGCTGCTGCTCCCGCTCGCGCTCGCCTTCGTCTTCGACCTGACGATGGGCGCGGCCTCGGGCGGCGAGCGGTTCCGGTACGTGGTCGCCGACGCCGACGGGGGCCCGGCGGCGGCGCGGTTCGTGGACGCGGTGCTGCGGCCGGTGGAGCGGGCGGGCGTGATCGAGCTGCGCACCGCCCGTACCGCGGAGGAGGCCCGCCGGATCGTCGACGAGGGCGACGCGGCGGCCGCGTTCGTGGTCCCCGCCGGGTTCTCGGCCCAGGTGGCGGCCGGGCGGGCCGCGGAGCTGCGGGTGATCGGCAGCGCCGAGTCCACCACCGGGACGCAGGTGGCCCGCTCCCTCGCCACCTCCTACGCCGCCGAGGTGCGCGCCGTGCGGCTGGCCGTCGCGGTCGCCGCCGGCGGCCGCCCCGACCCGGCGGAGGCGCGGGACCTGGCGGCGCGGGCCGCCGCCGTACCGGCTCCGGTGGCGGTCGAGGACCGGACCGCCGCGAACCGGCAGCTGAGCGTCGGGACGTACATGGCGGCGGGCATGGCGGTGTTCTTCCTCTTCTTCACCGTGCAGTTCGGCGTGACCGGGCTGCTGGAGGAGCGCGCGCACGGCACGATGCCGCGGCTGCTGGCGGCGCCGATACGGCCGGTCGCCGTCCTCGCGGGCAAGATGCTCACGAGCGTGCTCGTCGGGCTGGCGAGCATGGCGGTGCTGGTCACCGCGACGACGCTGCTGCTGGGCGCGAGCTGGGGCGATCCGCTCGGCGTGGCGCTGCTGGTGGCCGCGGGCGTGCTCGCCGCCACCGGGATCATGGCGATCCTGGCCGCGGTGGCGCGTACCCCGGAGCAGGCGTCCGGCTGGCAGGCGGCCGTCGCGGTGTCGCTGGGCGCGCTGGGCGGCGCGTTCTTCCCCGTCGCGCAGATCGGCGGGATCGTGGCCGCGCTCGGCCTGCTGACCCCGCACCACTGGTTCATGCGGGGGCTGGCGGACCTGGCCGGCGGCGCCGGCCCGGCGGCGGCGCTGCCGGCCGCCGGCGCGATGCTGCTGTTCGCGGCGGCGACCGGCGGCCCCGCCCTGCTGCTCCTGGGAAGGACGCTGCGCGCATGAAGCCCCTCGCGATCGCCGGGACGGAGCTGCGCGTCCTGCTGCGCGACCGGAGCAGCCTGTTCTTCCTCTTCCTGCTGCCGATGGGCCTCATCCTCGTGCTCGGCGCGACGTTCGGCGGGTCGTACGAGCCCCGCCTCGGCGTGGTCGACCAGGGCCGCGGCGAGCTGTCCGGCGCGCTGGTCCGCGAGCTGGACGCGATCGACGGCGTGCGGGTCGAGCGGATCGGCGGCGCGGCGGAGCTGCGCACCGCCGTGGAGCGCGGCCGGCTCCAGGCCGGGGTGGTCGTCCCGGCCGGGTACGACGCGGCCCTGCGCGGGGACGGCCGTACCGGGGTCGAGCTGCTGGCCCGGCCGGACCAGGACGGCATGCGGCTGGGCCCCGCCGTGCGCGCAGCCGTGGCCCGCCAGGGGGAGCGGCTGCGCGCTGCGCGGTTCGCGCGGAACGAGCAGAACGTCCCGCTGCCGCGGGCGCTCGCGGCGACCGATCTCATCGCGCCCCGGGTGCCCGGCGTCGAGGTCCGTACCGTGACCGCGGGGGAGGACCCGTTCCCCGAGACGATGGGCCGGTTCACCGAGGGCGCGGCGGGCCAGCTGCTGCTGTTCGTCTTCCTGACCTCGCTCACCGGCACCGCGGTGCTGATCGAGGGCCGCCGGACGGGCGTGATCCGCCGGATGCTCGCCACCCCGACCGCGGTCCGCACGATCCTGTTCGGCGCGGCGCTCGGGCGGTTCGGGATCGCGCTGCTGCAGGGCGTGTTCATCATGGCCGGCTCGGCGCTGATTTTCGGCGTCGACTGGGGCGCCCCGCTGCCCGCCGTGCTGGTCGTGCTGATGTTCTGCCTGGTCGGCAGCGGTGCCGCGATGGTCGCCGGCGCCGTGCTGCGGACCGAGCAGCAGGCCGGGGCGATCGGGGTGCTGCTCGGCCTCGGGCTGGCCGCGCTCGGCGGCTCGATGATGCCGCTGGAGTTCTTCTCGCCGGCCATGATGGCCGTCGCCCGGCTCACCCCGCACGCCTGGGGCAACGAGGCCCTCGCCGAGCTGACCCGGCACGGCGGCGGGCTGGCCGACGTGCTGCCGGAACTGGCCGTCCTGGGCGCGTACGCCCTCGTCCTCTTCACGGCGGGCACGTACCTGCTGCGCCGCTCCCTGATGCGCGACTCGGCGCCCGGCTGACCGGGCCGGGGCGACCGCGGCCCGGCGGGCCTGCCGCTCCGCCGCGGCCGGTTCCGGCACGGCGGAGCGAACGTGGTGATCTCCCGCCGCGCACGGGGTAGGCCACTCGCGTGCAGTCGTACGTGGCGGTGCTCGCCCTGCTGGGGCTTCTCGGCGCCCTGATCTCGGCGGTCCATGCCCTCGGCGCGCTCCTCGCGGCCGGCGGGCCGGTGCGCGCGGCCCCGTACCTGTCGGGCGGCCGCCCGGCGGAGCACGCGGTGTCGCGCTACCACGTGCGCTGGTACGCGGTGACGACGGTCTTCCTGGCCTTCGACATGGAGATGATCTTCATGTACCCGTGGGCGCTGGTCGTGGCGTCGATCGGGACCAAGGCCGTCGTCGAGATGTTCCTGTTCCTCGGCCTTCTCATGGTGGGCGTGCTGTACGCCTGGCGCGAGGGGGCCTTCCGGTGGGCCTGACCGGCCGCCTGGCCGCCTACGCCGCCGCGCGCCCGCGCCCGTTCGCGGTCGCCGTTCCCGGCGGGACGCGGGCCCGGCTCCTGGTGGAGTCCGAGCTGCGCCGCCGCGCCTGGATCCCGGCGTCCGGCCCGATGGAGTCCGCCCTCCTCGTCGTCTGCGGCGATCCGGGCCCGGCGCTGGCCGGGGCAGTGGACGCGGTCTGGGCCGGTCTCCCCGCGCCCCGCGCCAGGGTCGCGGTGCCGCCGGACGCCACGGAGGCGGACGTCCGCGCCGCCCTGGACCGCCCCATCGGCTTCGACGACATCGCCGAGGATCATGCGGGCGAGCACACAGAGCACACGGAACACACAGAGAACACTGGGCACGAGCACGCGGGACACACGGGGCACGGCGGGCATGAGGGGCACATGATGGGCGCCCCAGGCGGGGTGGCGATGGCCGAGCGGGCGCCCGACCGGGACGGGCTGAAGCTCGACGTGCTGCACGTCCCGCTCGGGCCGGTGCTGGCGGACTGGCCGGCGGGGCTGCGGGTGCGGGTCGCGATGCAGGGCGACGTCGTCCAGCGGGCCGAGGCCGAGGTGATGGGCGGGGCGGGCGGCGGGCGCTTCTGGGACGCGCCGTGGCTCGCGGCCGCGGCGGGGGGGCGGGTGGCGAGGGGCGAGGCGGAGCGGCGGCGGGCGGCGTCGCTTCTCGACGGGCTCGCCCGCTTCCTGGCCGTCGCGGGGTGGCGGGGCCAGGCCGAGCGTGCCCGGCGGCTGCGCGACGGCGTGCTGGCCGGGGCGCCGGACGAGGAGCTGCGGGCGTCCTTCGCGCGCTTCGCCCGCCGTACCGGGCGCTCGCGGACGCTGCGCTGGATGATCCGCGGGCTGGGCGCCGTGGACCGCGCCGCCGTGGAGCGGTACGGGCTCGCCGGGTTCGTCGCACGGCATCCCGGTGACGCGGTGACGCGGCTGCACGCCCGCCTGGCCGAGATCGGCGAGTCCCTCGCCCTGCTCGGCGACCGTACGGCGCTCGCGGACGGCGAGGGCCCGCGCGGGCCGGTGGGAAGCGCGCCGAGCGCGGCGACGCTGGCCGCGCTGCCGGATCTGCTCGCGGGCGCGGAGCTGTCCGCGGCGCGGCTGATCGTGGCCGATCTCGATCCCGACCCCGACCAGATCGGGGCGGCGCATGAGTGAGACGCCGGTGTGGGCCGTGGTCGCGCTGCCGGTGGCGCTGGGCCTGCTCGCGTACGCGGCGGCCGTGCTGGACGCGGCGTTCCGCGTCCCCCTGCGGGCCGCCCTGGACGAGCCGCTGCGCGGCGCCGCCCGCATGCTCGTCCAGCAGCGGCGGGCGACGCTCGCCGCCGACCGGCTCCTGACGCGCGCGGGGGTGGTCGCGCTGCCCGCCGCCGCGCTGCTGGCCGCCGTGGTGGTCCCGATGGGCACGGTCGCGGTGGCGCCGATGGCCGCCGGCGTCGTGTGGTTCAACGCGATGGAGGTCGCGGTCTGGGGCGCGGTGTGGCTGGTCGGCTGGGGCACCAACTCGGCGTACGCGCTGGTCGGCGGCTACCGCTTCCTCGCGCAGGGGCTGGCGTACGAGCTGCCGCACATGTTCGCCCTCATCACCGCGGCGCTGGGCGCGGGCTCGCTGGACCTGGCGCGGATCGCCGCCGCCCAGCACGGGCTGTGGTTCGCGGTCTGGATGCCGGTCGCGTTCGCCGTCTACCTGATCTCGGCGCTGGCGATCGCGTTCCGGGGGCCGCTGGATCATCCGGTGGGGGACGACATCGCGGGAGGGGCGGCCGTGGAGCTGTCCGGCCCCGACCGGCTGGTGTGGACGGCCGGCCGGTACGCGCTGCTCGCGGCGGTCGCGGCGGCGGCCGTACCGCTGTTCCTGGGCGGCGGCGCGGGCCCGCTGCTGCCGGCGCCCGCGTGGTCGCTGGTCAAGACCGCCGCCGTGCTGGCGCTGCTGGTGTGGGCGGGGCACCGGCTGCCGGTGGTGCGCGCGGACCGGTTCATGGGGGTCGCGTGGACGGTGCTCGTCCCGGCCGCGCTGCTGCAGATGCTCGTCGTCGGAATCGTCGTCCTGGACTGAGGGGGTGGGCGGGGTGGAAGAGGCGCAGGCGGTCGCGTTCTGGGCGCTC
The DNA here is from genome assembly GCF_040703975.1 of Spirillospora sp. NPDC029432. Taxonomy (NCBI): domain Bacteria; kingdom Bacillati; phylum Actinomycetota; class Actinomycetes; order Streptosporangiales; family Thermomonosporaceae; genus Spirillospora; species Spirillospora sp. NPDC029432. Next base: position 19,276 of record NZ_JBEZWH010000015.1, on the reverse strand, counting down.
GCGGCCGTCGCGGTCGCGAGCGGGATCGCGGTCTTCGTGGTGGACTCGATGGCGCGCGCCACGTTCGCGCTGCTGGTCTCGTTCCTGTGCGTGGGGCTGGTGCTGCTGCTGGTCGATCTCCAGTACCTCGGCGTGCTGGTGGTGCTGATGATGATCATGGAGATGCTGGTGATGGCGGTCTTCATGATCATGTACATGATGAACCCGGCCGGGCTGATGCCGATGACGATGGTGCACAACGGGCGCGGGGCGGCGGCCATCGCGGGCGGGACGTTCGCCGTCCTGGCGGCCGGGATCCTGCTCGTTCCCTGGCCGGAGCGCCGGGGCGCGCCGCCGCCCGATCCGGCCCGGGCGCTGGGCGAGGCGATCATGGGCCCGAAGATGCTGGTGATGATGGTGATCGGCGCGGCGATCCTGGCCACGATGATCGCCTCGGTGGTGCTGGCGACCCACCGCGGCCGGTACGGCGGTGACCGGTGACCCTGGAGGCGCTCCTGCTGGTGGCCGCCGCGCTGTTCGCGGTCGGGCTGTTCGGCGCGCTGTCCCAGCAGTCGGTCGTGATGGTGATGATGGGCCTGGAGCTCATGGTCAACGGCCTGCTGGTGGCGGGCGCCGCGTTCTGGCGGTTCGTGGCGCCCGGCACCGCGGACGGGCAGGTCCTCGTGCTGGTCGCGGTCACCGTGATGGCGCTGGAGATGGCGATGGGGTTCGCCGTCGTCACCGCGCTGTTCCGCGCCCGGGACGTCGACACCACCGACGACGCGCGGGACCTCAGGGGATGAGCGCGCCGGGCTGGGCGCTGCCCGGGCTGCCGCTGGCGGCCGGGGCGCTGCTCCTGCTCGCCGGGCGGCGCGCGGACCGCCTCGCCCCGGCGCTCGGCGTCGCGGCGGCACTGGCGACGCTCGCCGCCGCGATCGGCGCGGCGGCCGCGCGCCCGGCCGTACGGTTCCCGCTGTTCGAGGGCATGCCCGGCGGGCTCGCGGTGGACGGCCTGTCGGCCGCGCTCGCGGTCACGGCCGCCGCCGCGACCCTGGCCGTGCTGGTCTTCGCCGCCGGGGACATGCCGGCCACGGCGGCGCGGGCCCGCTTCTGCGGGCTGATGCTGGTGTTCGCGGGCGCGATGCTGGTCACGGTCACCGCGACCGATCTCGCCGTGCTGCTCATGGGCTGGGAGGTCATGGGCGCCATGTCGTACGCGCTGATCGGCTTCCGCTGGCGGGATCCCCGCCGGACCGGCTCGGCGGGCGTCGCGTTCCTCACCACCCGCGCCGGCGACCTCGGCCTGTACGCCGCGGCCGGCTGCGCCGTCGCGGGCACGCACGCGCTCTCCCTGGACGGGCTCGCGGCCGCCCCGGCGCCGTGGCGCGACCTGATCGCCGCCGGGATCGTCGCCGCGGCGCTCGGGAAGTCGGCGCAGCTGCCGTTCTCGTTCTGGCTGTCGCGCGCGATGGACGGCCCCAGCCCCGTCTCGGCGCTGCTGCACTCGGCGACGATGGTCGCCGCCGGCGCGTACCTCCTGCTGCGCCTCCAGCCGCTCCTCGCCGCCACCGGCTGGGCGGGCCCGCTGGTGGCCTGGGCGGGCGCCCTCACCGCGCTGCTGCTCGGCGCCGTGGCCCTCGCCCAGCGCGATCTGAAGCAGCTCCTCGCCGCCTCCACCTGCGCGCAGGTCGGGTTCATGGTGCTCGCCGCCGGCGCGGCCTCGATCGCGGGCGGCGCGGCCCACCTCGTCGCGCACGCCGCCGTGAAGAGCCTGCTGTTCCTGTGCGCGGGCGCGTGGCTGACCGCGCTCGGCACCCGGGACCTGGCCCGGCTGCGCGGCGCCGCCCGGCGCCATCGGCTGGTCGGCGCCGCGTTCACCGCGGGCGCGCTGGCCCTCGCGGGCCTGCCGCCGCTCTCGCTGTGGGCCACGAAGGGCGCGATCCTGACGGCGGTCGCGGAGGAGTCCCGGCCGCTGTACGCGGTGGGCCTGGCCGCCGCCGTTCTCGCCACCCTGTACGCGTTGCGCGCGCTGCTCGCCGTGTGGCGCCCCGCCCCCGACGCCGCCGATGGCCCTGATGCCGGTTTCCTGGAGAAGCTGCCGCTCCCGGTGCTCGCCGCGGGCGCGGCCCTCCTTGGCGTACTGGCCCTGCCCGGCCTGGACGGCCCGTGGCGGCGTCTTCTCGGCACCCCGCCGGGCGGCGGCGCCGTCCCCGCCGAACTCCTCGTCTCCGGCTCGCTCGCCGTGACGGCCGTGGCCGCGGCGCTTCTCCTCCAGCGGCACCGCCGGTCCGGAGAGGCGGGGGCGGGCGGGGTGTTCGCCAGGTGGCTCCATCTGGAACGTCTGGCCGTACGGGGCGTCGCCCGTCCCGTCGTACGGCTGGCGGCCGGGCTGGCCTGGTTCGACGACCGGGTGGTCGACGGGGCCGTGCGGGCGGCGGCCGCGGGCGGGCGCCGGGCCGGCGGGATCGCCGCCCGCCGGGGCGAGCCCGCCGTGGACGGGCTCGTGGAGGCCGCCGGCCGGGCGGGGCGGCGGCTCGGGCGGCTCGCGCGGCGGCCGCAGACCGGGCTGGTGCACACCTACTACGCGCAGGCCGCCGTGGCGTTCTTCCTGCTGGTCCTCGTCGCCGTCCTGGTCGGGTGAGCATGCTCTCGCTGCTGATCTTCTGGCCGCTCGCGGCGGCGCTCGTCCTGCTCGCCCTGCCGCGGCCCGCGGACCGTACCGTGATCGGGATCTGGATCGCCGCCGCGGCCGCCGACCTGGCGCTGGTGATCGCGCTCTGGGCCCGGTACGAGGGCGGCATGGCGTACGAGACCCGCCTGCGCTGGATCCCGTCGGTCGGGGCCGGCTACCACGTCGGCGCCGACGGGCTCTCGCTGCCGCTGCTGGCGCTGACCTGCGTGCTCTTCCTGTGCTGCGCGGTCTACTCGCTGCGGCGGACCCATCGGGTGCGGGCGTTCGCGGCGCTCTTCCTGTCCCTGCAGACCGTCTGCCTCGGCGTGTTCGCCGCGCTGGACCTGCTGCTGTTCTTCGTGTTCTTCGACCTGTCGATCGTCGGCATGTACTTCGTGATCGCGGGCTGGGGGCACGGCGACCACCTCCGGTCGGCGCTGAAGTTCTTCCTCTACACCTTCCTCGGGTCGCTGGTGCTGCTGCTCGGCTTCATCGGCCTCTACCTGGGCGCCGAACCGCACACCTTCGACCTCGCCGACCTGACCCGCACGCCGCCGCTGGAGGGCGCGGCGGCGGGCCTCGCGCTGCTGGCGATCGGGCTCGGGTTCGCGATCAAGACGCCCGCGTTCCCGTTCCACACCTGGCTGCCCCCGGCCCACACGGACGCGCCCGCCGCCGGGTCGGCGATCCTGGCGGGCGTCCTGCTGAAGATGGGCGGGTACGGCCTGCTCCGGATCGCGATGCCGGTGCTGCCCGACGCCTGGCGCCGGTACGCCTGGGTGATCATCCTGATCGGCCTCGTGGGCGTGCTGTACGGGGCGCTGGTCGCGCTCGCGCAGCGGAACCTGAAACGGCTGATCGCCTACACGTCGGTCAACCACATGGGGTACGTGGTGCTGGCCGCCGGCGCCGCGGGCCTGGCCGGCGACGCCGCCGCCCGGCGGCTCGCCGTCACCGGCGCGGTCACCCAGATGGTCAGCCACGGCCTGCTCACCGGCGCGCTGTTCCTGCTGGCCGGGGTGCTGTACGACCGCGCCCGCACCTACGACATGGGCCGCCTCGGCGGGATCGCCGGCACGGCGCCGGTGTTCGCGGCGCTGACCGCGGTCGCGGCGTTCGGCTCGCTCGGCATCCCGGGGCTGTCCGGCTTCATCGCCGAGTTCCAGATCTTCGCCGGCGTGATCGGCGGCGGCGCGCCGGTCGCGGGCGCGCTCGCGGTGCTCGGCATCCTGATCACCGCCGCGCTGTTCCTGGCCGTCCTGCACCGCGTCCTGCTCGGCCGGCCCGGCGAGCCGGAGGTCACCGAACTGCGCGGGCCCGAACGGGCCGCGATCGTCCCGCTGCTGGCGCTGTCCCTGGTCATCGGGCTGGCGCCGCGCTTCCTGCTCGACCTCGTCGAGCCGGCCTCCGCCGCCGTGCTCGCCCTGGTGGGCCGATGAGCGAGAACCCGGCCGACCTGCTGCCCGAGCTGTGCGCGCTGCTCGGTGCCGTCCTCGGCCTGGTCGCGGGACTCTTCCTGCCCCGGACGCGGCAGTGGATCGCCGTCCTCGGCTGCTGCGCCGCCCTGGCCGCCGGGCTGGTGTTCGCGGTGCTCGCGGCGTTCCGCCCGGACGCGATGACGTTCGACGCGTTCCTCCTGGACCCGGTCACGCACGTCACGCGGATCACCGTCCTGGCGGGAACGCTGGCCGTCCTGGGGCTGGCGGCCGGGCCGGTACGCGGGCACCCGCGCGAGACCGAGTTCTCCGTGCTGACCGTGCTCGCCGCCCTCGGCACCATCCTGCTGGGGGCCTCGTCCGACCTGCTCGTGCTGGTGGCGGCGTACCTGCTGGCGAGCATCCCCGCGTACGCCCTGGCGGGCTTCGGCAAGGACGCCCCGGGCACCGAGGCGGCGCTGAAGTACTACCTGCTGGGCGCCTTCTTCGGGATCTTCATGCTGACCGGCGTGACCCTCCTGTACGGCCTGGGACGCGCCACCGCGTACGAGGCGATCGCCCTTCCGGACACCCCCGCCGTCACGGTCGCCGCCGCCCTGGTGCTCGCCGGCCTGCTCTTCAAGGCGGGCGCCGTACCGGGCCACTTCTGGGTCCCCGACGTGAGCGAGGGCGCGCCGCCGGTGGTGGCGGCGTTCGTCACCACCGTGCCCAAGATCGGCGCGTTCGCCGCCCTCTACCGGCTGGGCACCGAGCTGGAGATCCCGGACCGGACGCTCCTGCTCGCCCTGATCGCGGTCGCGACCATGACGCTGGGCAACCTCGCCGCCTTCGGCCAGCGGAACGTCCGCCGGCTGCTGGCGTACTCGACCGTGAGCCAGGCCGGCTACCTGCTAATCCCGGTCGCGATGGCGGGCCGCACGGACCTGGCCGAGCCGGCGCTGCTGTTCTACCTGGGCGCCTACGCGGTCACCAACCTGGGCGCGTTCGCGGTGGTCGTCGCCGCGGGCGAGGACGACCTGCCCGCCTACGCCGGCCTGGCCCGCCGCTCACCCGCGCTCGCGCTCGCGCTCGCGGTCTGCCTGCTCGGCCTCGTCGGCACGCCGCCGACCGCCGTCTTCGTCGGGAAGCTGCTGATGTTCGGCGCCGCGGTGGACGGCGCGTACGCCTGGCTGGCGGTGGCCGCAGCCCTCAACTCGGTCGCCAGCGTCTACTACTACCTGCGCTGGATCGTCCCCGTGTTCGGCCGCGGGGAGGGGCCGCCGGCCCCCGTCCGCACGGGGGCCGCGGCGATCGCCTGCGCGGCCGCCCTCGCCTCGGTCGCCATGGGCGCGGCCGGCGGCCTCCTGCTCGGCTGAGCCCGCGGCCCGTCAGCGGGACCGGGAACGCGCGGTCTCCCGCTTGTTGGCCTTCTCGATCGCCTTGACGAGCTCGCTCTTGCTCATGGTGGAGCGGCCGGAGATGTCCAGCCGCTTGGCGACGCCGTACAGGTGCTGCTTCGAGGCGTTGGCGTCCACGCCGCCCGCGGTCTTCCGGGACGTGTTCCGGCCGCCCTTCGCCTGCGCGTCCGAGGGGCCCTTGCCGCCCCCGGCCTTCGGCTCCCAGTGGTCGCCGACCTTCTCGTGCGTGTGCTTGAGCGCGGCGTACGCGACCTGGTGCGCGCGCCGGCCCTCCCCGTACTCCTCGGCCGCCGAGTCGTGCGCCTTGGCGAAGGTGCGCTGCGCCTTGGCGTCGGAGCGCTTCAGCGTGTCGGGCAGTTCCGCCTTCTTGGCCTGCCCCTTGCGGTCGCTCTTGGGCATCTGCCAGCACCTCCTGGTTTGGCTCCTGTGTGGCTCAGGTGTGGCTCCGTGTGGCCACAGTGCCTTCCACTAGGGGTTGTGCACGCCACGGGCCGCTCGAAACACGCCGGCTACCGCTCGGGGTGGAAGCGGCCGAAGCGGCCGCGGTGGTAGAGGAGGGGCCGGTCGTCGCGCACGTCGGCGCCGGTCACCCGGCCGACGGCGAGGATGTGGTCGCCGATGGCGATGGTGTCGTACGGGACGCAGAGGAGGTGCGCGCACACGCCGTCCAGGAGCGGGGTGCCGTGGTCGTCCGGATACCAGCGGGTGGGCGGGGCGAAGCGGTCGGCGCCCCGCCGGGCGAACCGGGCGGCGAGCGCGGACTGGTCGCCCGCCAGGATGTTGACGGCGAACCGGCCGGCCTCGCGCAGCGCGGGCCAGGTGGTGGAGGAGCGGTCCACGTAGAACGAGACCAGGGGCGGGTCGAGGCTGACGGACGAGAACGACGTCGCGGTGAGCCCCGCCGGTTCCCCGCCTGCGGCCGCGGTGACGACGACGACCCCGGCGGCGTGCAGGGCGAGCGCCCGGCGGAAGCGCGCGGGGTCGAGCGCCAGGTCCGGCGCGGTCTCGGTCATGGGGGCACCTCACTTTCCAGGAATTTCCTACCTACATTATAGGAAATATGTCCCGCCGGGCCAGGACGGATCCCGGCCCGGAACGATCAGCCGCCGGGCGTGACCACGACCTTGCCCGTGACCGTGCGGTCCGCGATCGCCGCCAGCGCCTCGGCGGCCCGCTCCAGCGGGTAGCGCGCCGTCACGGTCGCCCCGATCCCGCGCTCCTGGAGGGCGGCCAGCCCGGCGGCGTCGCGGGCGGCCAGTTCGGGCTCGAGCTCGGTGAAACCGCGCAGGTCGAAGCCGAGCACCCGCACGTCCTTGAGCAGCACCAGGTTCAGCGGGATCCTCGGGATGGTGCCGGACGCGTACCCCAGCGTCACGAACCGCCCCCGCCGCCGCGTCGCCCGCAGCAGCGTCTCGGCGAGATCGCCGCCGACGACGTCCAGGACGACGTCCGCGCCGCCGCCGGTGATCTCGCGCACCCGGGACTTGACGTCCGGGGCGCCGGACAGGTCGAGCACGGCGTCGGCCCCCAGGCCCTCGCAGAACGAGGCCTTCTCCGGGCCGGAGACGACCGCCAGCGAGCGGGCCCCGAACTCCCGCGCCAGCGTCACGGCCGCCGAGCCCACCCCGCCGGCCGCACCGGTGATCACGACCCACTCGCCCGGCCGCACCTCGGCGGTCGTGCGCAGCGCCGAGTACGCGGTGGCGGACGCCACCCCGCTCGCCGCCGCGACCGCCAGGTCCGCGCCCGCCGGCAGCCGCCGCACGGCCGCGGCCGGGACCAGCACCTTCTCCGCGAACCCGCCCGCGAACGTCGACGCGACGACCGGGTCGCCCGCGCCGACCCCGGCCACGCCCGGCCCGACCTCGGCCACGACCCCGGCGACCTCGCTGCCGGGCGTGAACGGCAGCGGCATGCTCACCTGGTACCCGTCGCCGACGAACAGCACATCGGTGAAGTTGACCGCCGCCGCCGCGACGGCCACGACGACCTGCCCCTCACCGGGCACCGGATCGGGCAGCTCCTCCACCGCGAGGACGTCGGCGAGCTCGCCGGGGGAGCCGTACCGGTGGCACCGAACCGCTTTCATGCATCACCTCGGAGCGCAAGATCGTCAAGCTGGTGAGAACGAAGTCTAGACATGGCCCTCCCGCCGCCGCCGCGCGCGGACGGCCCCTACAGTCGCGCCATGACTCCCATGCCTCCCACGACCCCCATGAGCCGGGGATGCCTCACCTGCGAGCACAACGCCCGGATCGAGTCGCTGCCCCCGCGCGAGCGCGTCGCGGCCGACGGGCACTGGCGGGTGGCGCACGCGTTTGGCACGTCGCTGCCCGGCTGGCTGGTCCTGGTGCCCCGGCGGCACGTGACGGCCGTCGCCGACCTGACCGACGCCGAGGCCGCCGCCCTCGGCCCCTGGCAGGTGCGGCTGTCCCGGGCCCTGCGGGACGCCACCGGCTGCGCCAAGACCTACGTCGCGCAGTTCGCCGAGGCCGAGGGCTTCGCCCACGTGCACTTCCACATCGTCCCCCGCATGGCCGGCCTGCCGCCGGAACTGCGCGGCCCGCGGGTCTTCGGCCTGCTCGGAGCGGAAGCGGCGGACGAGGTGGCCGCCGCCGAACGGGACCGCCTGGCCACGCTGATCGCCGACCGGCTCGCCCCCGGCCGCTGACCGCGCCGATCTCGCCGTTCGGCGCTAAACTGGATCCCGGTTTCAGTTTCCGGCGGGGGAGGGCACGGCATGGGCTCGGAGCGGTCTGAGCTGCCCGCGTACCAGCAGGCCCGCAGGCGGCGCATCGTCGAGGCCGCCTCGGCGATGCTGGAGGGGCAGGAGTACGAGCGGATCCAGATCCGCGAGGTCGCCGAGCGGGCGGGCGTCGCGCTCGGGACGCTCTACCGCTACTTCTCCTCTAAGGAGCACCTGTACGCGGCGGTCATGGTCGACTGGGCCGAGCCGTTCCGCGAGGCCGGCCGCCCCGAGGACGGCGAGCGGCCGCCGCAGGAGCGGATCCGGCGGCGGCTGCACCTGACGATCCGCGCGTTCGAGAAGTACCCCAACTTCCACGCCCTCGAATCGGTCATGCAGAGCACGTCCGACGCCAACGCGGCGCGGCTGTTCGCCGAGTTCAACGACCGCAACATGGGCGCCTACCGGGCCGAGCTGGCCGGGCTGGGGGCCGACCTGGCCGCCGACATCAGCGCGGTGCTGACGGCGGTGATGGCGCGCGAGCTGATGGCGTTCATCCTCGGCTGGAAGCCGATCGGCGACGTCTACCGGCTCGTCGACCGGGCCGTCGACCTCGTCTTCTCGCCGCTGCCGGTGGAGGGCTGAGGGCCGCGCCCCGGCGGGCGCGGCCCCTTCCGTCAGCCGGTGGCCGTGCGGCCGTCGCCGAACGCGCCGTCGCGCGCGCTGAGCGCCCTGGTCAGCCCGCCCTCTCCGGCGGCCGCCATGAACGCGCGGAAGCCCTCGGTGTGCGTGGCCAGCGCGCACGCCTCGGTGCCCGCGCGCAGCGCCCCCCGCAGCCCCATGTGCTCCATCGCCCGGTGCACCGTGCGCTTGTTGAGCTGCAGGACGTCCGGCGGGATCTGCGCCACCCGCTCCGCCATCGCCAGCACGTCCTCGTCCAGGCTCGCGGCGGGGAACGCGCGATTGGCGAAGCCGCTCTCCACGGCCTCCAGCCCGGTCATGCTGTCGCCGGTGAGCACCAGCTCCATCGCCTTGCGCATGCCGAGCAGCCAGGCGTGGTACTGCATGTCCGGGACGCCGAAGCGGACCGCCGGGTACCCGATGAGGGCGTCCTCGGCGACGTACACCAGGTCGCAGCCGGTGGCCAGCTCGCTGCCGCCGGCCAGGCAGTGGCCGTGCACCTGGGCGACGACCGGCTTGGCCAGGTCCCAGATGCCCGTCCACCCGTCGACGACGTCGCGCTGGAACGCCCCGGGCCCCTGCCCGTTGCGGCCCTTGTGCTCGGCGGAGATGCCGGGCGTGAGGTCGTACCCGGCGGAGAAGCACTTCCCGGCGCCGCGCACGATCGTGACCCGCACGTCCGGGTCGGCGTCGGCCTCGCGGAGGGCGGCCAGGATGTCGGCGCGCAGCGGGGCGTGCATGGCGTTGCGCTTCTCCGGGCGGTTCAGCGTCACCCGCCGGACGTGCGGGGCGGGATCGTCGGTCAGTACGTGCTCGTATTCCATCTGCGGGCCAATCCTCGTGAGGGTCGTCAGGAGCGGGAACGGGCGAAGGCGTGGATCGCGTCCTCGATGCGCCGTACCTCGTCGTCGGCCAGGCCGTGGCTCATCCCGAGGGACATGCCGCGTTCGAAGACCTCGTCGGCGACGGGCAGCCCGCCGGCGGGCTGCCGGTACGTCACGTTCGCCATCATCGGGTGCCGGGTGACGTTGCCGCTCCACACCGTGCGGGTGTCGATCCCGGCGGCCTCCAGCGATTCCTGCAGGTCGCTCCGCGCGAAACCGGCGTCCTTCTTCACGAGCACCGGGTAGCAGAGCCATGCCGTGTGCAGGCCGTCGAGCGGGCGCGGCAGCTCGAACAGGTCCGGGTACGCGCCGAACGCCGCCGAGTACGCCTCGAAGATCTCCGCGCGGCGCCGGTAGTTGCGGTCGAGCTTGTCGAGCTGCTTGAGCCCGAACGCCGCGCCCAGCTCCGACGGCTCGAAGTTCCACGGCAGCACGTCGAAGATGAAGTCGTTGTCGTAGGCGACGCCGTCCAGGTCCTCGCGGAACACGCGGCCCGTGCCGCCCGTCCCGTACAGGTGGGGCTCGGAGCGGCGGCCCCAGCGGCGCAGCATGAGGCCCTTGTCGCGCATCAGCTCGTCGTCGAGGCACACCATGCCGCCGTTGCCGGCGCAGGTGATGATGTGCGCCATCGCGAAGCTGGTCACGCTGATGTCGGCGCGGGCGCCGGTCGGGGTGCCGCGCAGGGTGGCGCCCAGCGCGTCGCAGTTGTCCTCGATGACCTTGAGGCCGTGCCGGTCGGCGATCGCGCGGATCGCGTCCCAGTCGGGCGCGTTCCCGGCCAGGTTCGGGAACAGCAGCGCCCGGGTGCGGTCGGTGACCATCTCCTCGATCTTGGTGACGTCGACGTTGTACGTGCCGGGCTCGACGTCCACGAAGACCGGGACCAGCCCGGCCCGGACCAGCGGCGCGACGTCGGTGGAGAACGTCAGCGGCGAGGTGATGACCTCCGAGCCCGCCGGCAGGCCGAGCAGCTCGACCGCGAGGTAGAGCGCCGAGGACCCGGAGTTGCACATCAGCCCGAGCCGCTTGCCCGACAGTCCGGCGATCCGGCGCTCCATCTCGGCCACGTTCCTGCCGATGCGCAGCGCCTGGTGGTCGCCGTTCAGCACCTCCAGGACGGCGTTGATCTCGGACTCGTCGTGCACGCTGCGCGCGTACGGGATCCGCTTCTGCATGCGCTTCCTCTCCGTTCAGCCGCGGGCCGCGGCGTGCGCGACGCTGTCGGCGACCTTGGCGAGCGCGTCGTCGGCGCCCGCGGGCAGGTCGGCGGGGGACAGGGGGACGGCGACCTCGTCGACGCGGGGCCCGACCCGGGCCGCGAGCGCGTCCAGCTCGGCCAGGTCGAAGCCGAACAGCCGGGCGGGGTTCTCCCCGAGCACCTTGCGCAGGTCGGCCTCGCTCCAGCCGGCGAACGCCAGCCGCAGGTGCTCGCGGGTGAACGGGTACGTGCCCTCGTTGTGCGGGTAGTCGCTGCCCCACATGACGCGGTCGAGCCCGATCCCGTGCATCGCGGCGGTGTCGGCGGCGTCGGGGAAGCTGACGCCGAGCCAGACGTTCTGCCGGAAGTACTCGGTGGCGGTGCGCGGCAGGACCTGGTCGGGGCCGAACGACAGCTCGCCGATGCGGCCGTTCGCCCGCATCCGGGTGACCAGCGAGTCCAGCTGCGCCAGCACGTCCGGCACCCACGAGCACCCCTGCTCGGTCATCACGAACCGGAGCCCGGGGAAGCGCTCGAACACGCCCGACAGCAGCAGGAACAGCAGCGGCCTGCGGGCGTACGTCGGCCCCTCGGCCAGCTGGATCACGCCGGACGACGGCAGCTTCGCGTACCGCGGGCCGCCGGTGCCGCCGTGGTTGTGGACCGGGACCTGGAGGTCCTGGCAGACCTCCCAGAGCCGGTCGTAGTCGGGGTGGTTGAGCGGCTTCACCCAGTGCGCGTCCGGCGGGAACGGCGGGAGCAGCACGCCGCCGCGCAGCCCGTTCTCCGCGATCCACCGCACGTCCTCGATGGCGTCGTCGACGTCGTTCATGAACATCTGGCCGATGCCGGCGCGGCGTCCCGGGCGCTCGGCGCAGAAGTCGGCCAGCCAGCGGTTGTGCGCCCGGATGCCGGCCCGGCGCAGCTCGTAGTCCTCCGCCGTGGGCGGCCCGGCGAAGAACACGAAGCTCGGGAAGAACGGCGGGATCGTGTTGGGGAACAGCACCTCGCCGACGACCCCGTCGGCCTCCTGCTCGGAGTCGCGCAGCTCGTTGTCCCAGTTGCGGAGCTTGCGCGGGTTCTCCTCCTTGAGGTCGTGCCAGGGGTTCGTGTGGGCGCCGCGCCACTCGTCGAAGCGCTCGCGGTACTGGGGATCGAGGTATTCGCGGTACGCGGCGTGGCTCCCGCCCGCGTGGGTGTCCACCGAGATCACGGTGTAGCGGTCCGGCATCGTCCTGCCTCCAGGTCTGGACCCGTGCAAAAACTAGAACTAGAATTCAGTCCTACTATGCTGGACGTGGCGCGCGCAAGCGGACGGGAAGGGGCAGCGGGTTGACGATCGCGGTACCGGACGGGGTTGAACGGCCGTACGAGATCACCGAGGAGGAGGTGCTCGGCCGCCGGCTGGCGGTCTTCCGGCACCGGCGGCGCCACCTGGGCGAACTGGTGGAGGCGTCGGCGCGGTACGGCGACCGCGAGTACCTGGTCTTCCCGCGCCGCAGGCTCACCTACGCCGAGCATCACGCGGCGGTGACCGCCACCGCCCGGCTGCTGCGCGACCGGTACGGCGTCGGCCCGGGATCCCGGGTGGCGATCCTGGCCGCCAACGCGCCCGAGTGGATCGTGGCGTTCTGGGCCGCCGTCGGCCTCGGCGGCGTGGTCGTCGCCCTCAACGCCTGGTGGGCGGGGGAGGAGATCGAGTACGCGCTCGGCGACGCCGATCCCGTGCTGCTGGTGGCCGACCGCGAGCGCCTGGACCGGCTCCGCACCGCCCCGGCCTGCCCCGTACTGCCGATCGAGACCCTGCTCGACCGGGTGGAGCCGGGCCCGGCCGTCCCGCTCGGCCCGGTGCGCGAGGACGATCCGGCCGTCGTCCTCTACACCAGCGGAACCAGCGGCCGCCCCAAGGGCGCCGTGCACACGCACCGCAACATCCTCGCCCAGCTCCAGGTGCAGGCGTCGCTGGCCGCGGGGAGCCCGCCAGGCGGGCCGCCGGCCCGGATCTTCTCCTCCAGCCCGTTCTTCCACGTCTCCGGGCTGCACGGCGGCGCCCTCGCGCGGCTCGCGAGCGGCGCGGTGTTCGTCGGGTACGAGGGGCGCTTCGACGCCGTCTCCGTCATGCGCACGATCGAGCGCGAGCGCTGCACCGCCTGGTCGGCCGTCCCGACCGTCGTCTGGCGGGTCGTCCACCACCCGGACGCCGGGCGGTACGACCTGTCCTCGATCACGCGGATCAACGGCGGCGGCTCGGCCTGGTCGCCCGCCCTCCAGGAGCGGATGCGCGCCGTCTTCGGCGCCGGCCTGGTGATCGGCGTCGGGTACGGGTCGACCGAGTGCACCGCCTGGGCCACGATCGCGACCGCGCCCGGCGACCTGGCCGACCACCCCACCACCGTCGGCCGGCCGGTGCCGACCGTCGAGGTCGAGATCCGCGACCCCGACGGGAAGCCGCTGCCCGAGGGCGAGGAGGGCGAGATCCACGTGCGGAGCCCGCTGGTCATGCTCGGCTACTGGCACGACGACGAGGCGACGGCCGGCGCCCTCGACGGCGACGGCTGGCTGCGCATGGGCGACCTCGGCACGTTCCGCGACGGCCTGCTCTACCTGGCCAGCCGGCGCACCGACCTCATCCTGCGCGGCGGCGAGAACGTCTACCCCGCCGAGATCGAGAACTGCCTGGAGGCCCATCCCGGCGTCGCCGAATGCGTCGTCGTTGGCGTCCCGCACGAGGAGCTCGGCCAGGAGGTCGCCGCCGTCGTCGTGCCGCGCGCCGGATCACCGGTGGACGCCGGCGAGCTCGCGGCCCACGTCGCCGGCCGCCTCGCCCGCTTCAAGGTGCCCAGCCGATGGATCATCCGCACCGACCCGCTGCCGCGCACCGCCAGCGGCAAGGTCGTCCGCGCCGACGTGACCGCAGGGGAGTAGAGGAATGTCGATCGCCGTCACCGAAGACCAGATCGGGCTGCGCGACGCCGTGCGCGGCTGGGCGCGCAAGCGTGACCTGCGCGCCGCCGCCCGCGAGGCCGCCGACGCGCCCCGGTCCCACCCGGACATCTGGCGCGGCATCACCGAACTCGGGCTGCCCGGTCTCCACCTCCCCGAGGAGGCGGGCGGGGCGGGCGCGACGCCCGTCGAGCTGGCGGTGGCCCTGGAGGAGCTCGGGTACGCCCTCGACCCGTCCCCGTTCCTGCCGTCCGCGCTCGCGAGCCTGGTGATCTCGCGGGCCGGCGGGCACCCGGCGCTCTCCGGCCTCGCGTCCGGCGGCACCACCGCCGCCGTCGCGCTCGACCCGTTCGAGATCAGGAACGGGACGCTGCACGGCACGGCCCCCGCCGTCCTGGGCGCCCCCGCCGCCGACCTGCTCGTCGTCGGCTCCCCGGACGGCTGGCACGTGCTGGCCGCCGCCGACGCGACGATCACCCCCGTACCCGGCCTCGACCCGACCCGCCCCATCGGCGCGGTCCGGCTGGACGGCGCCGCCCCGGGGGCCGCGCTGCGCGGAATCGGCACGGAGACCGTCCGCGAACTCGCCGCCGCGCTCTTCGCCGCCGAGGCCGCCGGGCTCGCCGGCTGGTGCCTGGACGCCGCGACCGCGTACGCCAAGGTGCGCGAGCAGTTCGGCCGCCCGATCGGCGCGTTCCAGGCGGTCAAGCACGCGTGCGCCGACATGCTCGTCCAGGCCGAGCAGGCCCGCGCCGTCGCCTGGGACGCCGCCCGCGCGATCGGCCAGGGCGAGCAGGCGTCCATGGCCGCCGCCGTCGCCGCCTCGGTCGCCCTGGAGGCGGCCGTGGACTGCGCGAAGACCTGCATCCAGCTGCACGGCGGCATCGGCTACACGTGGGAGCACGACGCGCACTTCTACCTCAAGAGGGCCGCCGCCCTCCGCCAGCTGGTCGGCGGCCGCGACCGGTGGGCGCCGCGCGTCACCGCCGTCGCCGTCGCCGGCACCCGCCGCAGCCTGGACATCGACCTCCCCGAGGAGGCCCGCGCCGGGATCCGCGCCGAGCTGGCGGGGCTGAGCGACCGCCGGAGCATCGTGGACGCCGGCCTGCTGATGCCGCACTGGCCCCGCCCGTACGGCCGCGCCGCCGGCCCCGCCGAGCAGCTGGTCATCGACGAGGAGTTCCGCGCCGCCGGGATCGAGCGGCCCGACCTGGTCGTCGGCGACTGGGCGCTGGCCACGATCATCGAGCACGGGACGGACGCGCAGCGCGACCGGTTCGTCCTGCCGACCATGTACGGCGAGCTGCGCTGGTGCCAGCTGTTCTCCGAGCCCGGCGCGGGCTCCGACCTGGCCGGCCTCACCACCCGCGCCACCCGGGCGGACGGCGGCTGGCGGCTCACCGGCCAGAAGGTCTGGAACTCCTTCGCCACCACCGCCGACTGGGGCATCTGCCTCGCCCGCACCGGCCCGGACGGGTCCCGGCACCGCGGCATCACGTTCTTCCTCGTCGACATGCGCGACCCGGGCGTCGAGGCGCGCCCGCTGCGCGACATCACCGGCGACGACGGCCACTTCACCGAGGTGTTCCTCACCGATGTGCACGTCCCCGACGACTGCGTGGTCGGGGAGGTCGACGCCGGCTGGCGGCTGGCCCGCACGACCCTGACGGCCGAGCGCGTCGCCATGGGCGCCGGCTCCTCGATCGGCTACGGCGCCGAGGCCGTCATGGAGCTGCTCACCCCGGAGCGCGCCGCCGACCCCCTCGTCCGGCTGCGCGCCGGCGTCCTGCTCTGCGAGGGCCAGGCCAACGTCCTGCTCGGCTTCCGGACGACCCTGCGGCGGCTCGCCGGCGCCGACCCGGGCCCCGGCGCGAGCCTCCGCAAGCTCGCATACGGCCTGCACGTCCAGGACGCCTTCGAGTACGCGCTCGAACTCCACGGCCCCGCCGGCGCCGCCGCCACCGGCCCGGCCGCCGCGGCCGTCCAGGGCTTCCTCAGGCGCCGCCAGCTCACCATCGGCGGCGGTACCAGCGAGGTCCAGCGCAACGTCATCGCCGAACGCATCCTCGGCCTCCCCCGCGACCCGGCACCGGCCTAGAAGAGAGTGGGAGGCTCGGCCGGGGCGGGCTCGGGCAGCGGGGCGAGGGCGGGGAGCTCCGCCCCCACCTCGGCGTGGAAGCGGCGGGCCAGGTCGAGGGCCTCGGCGTTGTCGGGCGTGTGGACGAAGACGGTCGGGGAGCGGCCCTCGCGCAGCCACCCGGCGACCGTGGCCGTCCAGAAGCTCCAGCCCTCGACCGTCCGGGCGGTGTCGTCGCGGCCCAGGTAGCGGACGATCGGGTGCCCGGTGAGGGCGCGCGAGCGGCGGGGGAGGCGCGGCTTCTTCGTCCACGCCTCCCGCTCGGCGTCGGTCGTCGGCGGGCTCTGGAAGAGCGTGACGGTGTCGAACGGCACCCACTCCGCGGCGGCGGCGTCCAGGACCCGTTCGAGCGCCCGCGCCTCCCGCTCGTCCTCGAAGAACGCGCGGTGGCGGACCTCGACGGCGTACCGGTACGAGTCCGGGAGCCGCCGCAGGAAGGCGGCCAGCGTGCCGACGTCGGCCGGGCCGAACGACCCCGGAAGCTGCACCCACAGCACCCCGGCCCGCTTCCCGAGCGGCTCGATGGCGTCCAGGAACGCCCGCAGCTCCTCGCCGCCGCCCGCCAGCCGGTGGCCGTGCGTGACCGGCTTGGGGAGCTTGGCCAGGAAGCGGAAGTCGCCGGGAAGCTGCGCCGCCCACGTCTCCACCGTGCTCCTGGACGGGGTCGCGTAGAACGTCGTGTTCCCCTCGACCGCGTTGCACCAGGTCGCGTACGCCCGCAGGCGCTCCTCGGGAGGAAGCGGATGGGGCACGTAACGCCCTCGCCACGGCGCGTGCTGCCACATGGCGCATCCAACATGAAGCCGCATGAACGCGACGTTAGCCCAGTCCCGTGTCAGCCGACCTCCGCCATCACGAAGCCGCTGCGCGGACGGGCCGGGATGCGGCGCAGGGAGATGGACAGGTCCTGGTCGGGGACCTCGTAGCGCAGCCGGGCCAGGCCGGTCGCGAACTCCTTGAGGAGCGCGACGGTGATCAGCTCGCCGGGGCAGCGGTGGCCGGTACGGGGGTCGCCGCCGCCCTGCGGGACCAGCAGGTCGGGGTCGATCTCGCGGCCGAGGAAGCGGCCGGGGTCGAACGCGTACGGGCGGGGCCACAGCGAGCCGTCGTGGTCCTGCCCGTACAGGTCGAGGAGGACCGTCGCCCCGGCCGGGATCGGCTCGCCGCGCCAGGTCAGGTCCCGGACGGCCTGGCCGCCGGTGAACGGGGCGAACGGGTAGAAGCGGCGTACCTCCTGCGCGAACGCCTCCGCGTACGCCGCGTCGCCCGCCGCGAGCGGGCCGCGGTGCTCGGGCCACAGGTGCAGGGCGTGCGCGGCGAACGCGGCGAACCACGCGACGGCCGCGGCCGGGCGGATGACGTTCAGCACCTCCACCGCCGCCACCCGCGGATCGAGGGTCCGGCCGTCGGCGTCCCGGTGCCGCGCCACCGCCGCGAGCGCCGAGTCCGGCGAGACGCCGGGCGCGCCGTCGCGGACGGCCTCGACGACGCCCGCCAGCCGGTCCTCGCGGCGGCGCCGGGCCGCACGGGCCCGCCAGTGCCGCGGGCCCGCGGTCGCGAAACCGTCCACCATCGCGATCAGGTCGCGGGCGAGCGGGCCGCCGCCGGCATCGTCCAGCGGCACGCCGGCCCACCGGCACACCGCCCGGGTGATCACCTCGGCGGCCTCGTCGAACAGCACGACCGAGGGCCGCTTCCCCCAGGAGGCGGCCGCCTCGTCCCAGGCCGTGCGGAAGTGCCCGACGAGCCGGTCGATCCCGTCGGGGTCCATCAGCAGCGCGACGAACAGCCGCTTGCGGGCGCGGTGCGCGTCGCCGTCCAGGGTGTGCACGGCGCCGTGGCCGAACAGCGTGCTCAGTACGGGCTCGGGGAGGGCGGGGCCGCGGCGGATGTGGTCCTCGTCGTAGAAGAACCGCACCGCGTCCGGGCCGCGCAGCGCCACCGCGTGCCGTCCCAGCAGGCGGACGCGGACGAGCGGCTCGCCGGTGCGCCGCCAGAGATCGGGCAGCCACGCATAACCCCTGGCCAGCAGGGCAGGCGAACTCTCGACGATCGGGCGGTTTCGTAGCAGCATGTGGCGCCGCATGCCCCGAGGCCCGCCGGGCAAACGTGCCCGGCCGCCGCTGTGGGCGGGCGCACGGCGGGGAGGTCGCGGTGCGGGTGCTCGTCACAGGGTGGCCGAGTTTCGTGCACGGGGAGGCCACGGCGGGGGACGTCCTGGCGATGGAGGCCGTGCGCGGCGCGCTGGCCGGGGCCGGGGCCGAGTGCGACGTGGCGTGGAGCCCGGTGCTGCGCCCGGACGGGCTCACCCTCGACCGCGCCGATCCCGGCCGCTACACCCATCTGGTCTTCGCGTGCGGTCCCGCGCACGGCGACCAGGTGGAGTCCCTGCACCGCCGGTACGCGCGCTGCCGCCGCATCGCGGTCGGCGTCTCGGTGATCGACCCGGACTCGGCCGCCGTGACGGGCTTCGACGTGGTGCTGCCCCGCGACGCGCCCGGCGCCGAGCCGCGCCGCGACCTGTCGGCGGCAGTCCGCGTCCCGGCGGGCGAGCTGCCGGTCGTGGGCGTCGTGCTCGCGCCGGGGCAGGGCGAGTACGGCGGGCGCGGCCGGCACGGCCGGATCGAGGAGGAGCTGACCGGCGGGCTCGCCGCCCGCGGCTGCGCGCGGGTGCCGCTCGACACCCGCGTCGACCCGCGCGACTGGCGGCACCCGGCCGCGCCCGGGGAACTGGAGGCCGTCATCCGGCGGCTGGACCTCGTCGTCACCACCCGGCTGCACGGCCTCGTCCTCGCCCTCCGGAACGGGGTGCCCGCGCTTGCCGTCGACCCGGTCGGCGGCGGCGCCAAGGTCACCGCGCAGGCGCGCGCCTGGGACTGGCCCGCGGTCATCACCACGGGCGAGCGCGACGAGCCGCCCTACCTGGACCCCGCCGAGGTCGGCCGCTGGTGGGACTGGTGCCTGTCGCCCGAGGGCGGCCGGCGCGCGGCCGGGGACGGGGCGCCGCCGCCGTCCCTGCTCGCCGATCTCGTCGCGGCCGTTCGCGCCGGAGGTTGAACTCTCCCCCTCCAGGCTCCGTACCACCCCCACGTAACGCACGTGGATCGGATGTCGGAGCCGGGAGGGCTCATGAGAAGAAGCCGTCTGCGCACCACGGTACGGGTCGCCGCCGCGGCCGCCGGAGCCGTAGGCGTCGGCGTAGCGCAGCCAGCCGTCGACCTCGGCGCCCACGGCGATCCGGGTGTAGTCGCCGGGGATGTCGGC
>NZ_JBEZWH010000014.1:0-156964 GCF_040703975.1 Spirillospora sp. NPDC029432 | reverse complement strand
CCCACCGCGCGGATCACCGCGCCGGGCGCCCGGCCGGCCGCCGCCGCGCCGCCGGTGCCGGGACCGCGGCCGTACGGCGCGGCGCCTTCGGGCGGGCCGACGGCCTGGACGGGGACGGCGACGGCGAGGACGACGGCGACACGGTCACCGCGGGCACGCCGGGCCGCCACGGCCCCGGCGGCGGCCCGGCCCATCTGTTCGTGCCGCCGGCGGGACGGTCGCCGAGGCCGCCGGCGATCCACTGGCCGGTCACCGCGATCAGCGCCACCGCGAGGACGCCCCAGCCCCACACGTGCCGCCGCCGCAGCGGGGACGTGCCGGGACGGCGGTGGGCCGGGCCCGAGATGCGCACGGGCGGTCGGCTCCCTTCCAGGGAGGCGCGGTTCCTGTCGGTCACCGCGCGAGCCTTACATGATCATCTGAACCGGGAATGGCGGGCACGGGAACGATCGTGTGCGCCCGTGCCCGCCGCGTACCGGGACCGGCCGGCCTCAGCCGCCGGTGAGCCGCCAGCGCTGCAGGTCACCGCCCACGCAGCCGAAGACGCCCACGGTGCCGCCCTGGTTGCCGGGGTCGGTCAGGCAGTGGCCGTTCTCGTCCACGATCGTGTACGTGTCGCCGCCCGCGCCGACCAGCCGCCAGCGCTGCCCCGCGCCCTTCCCGTCCGGGCTGATAAGGGCGAACGGCCCGATGCCCTGGTCCATCCGGTTCGGGTCGTCGTTCTTGCCGAGGGCGTGGCCGGGCTTGATGACCGGCTCGATGTGGACGCGCCCGTCGTCCTGCTTCCTGACGTTCCACTTCTGCCCGTCCGCCTGGTTGGCGGGCATCGCGCGGACCTCGGCGCGTCCCCCGTCCACGTCGGCGGCCCGTCCGGTGCTGACGTTCACGAGGGCCTTGGAGTCCTGCGGCGCCTCGTCCGCGGGCGGGTCCGAAGGCGGGTCGGACGGGTTGTCGGACGGGTCGTCCGAGGGGGTGTCGCCCGGCAGCTCGTCGAGGTTGCAGAACGTCTTGAGCTCCTCGGGCGTCATCGGCCTCGTGCGGCCCGCCCAGGCGTCCTGCGTCTCCGGGTCGGGCGAGGTCAGCTCCACGCCTTCGAGGTGGTGCACCGGCTTGCCCGGGTACATGTAGCGGGCCTCGACGTTCATCTTGACCTTGCGGAGCGCGGGCCGCACCTCGTACCAGCCCATGTGGAACGGCTTGATGGTGAACGACTGCCCGTAGGTGCTGGTGCGGGTGTTGACGAACGTCCAGCCGAACCGCGCCTGGATACCCGGCTTGATCTTGTTCGCCACCTCCTTGTCGACCTGGACCTGGAAGCCGATGTGGAAGTTGGTCCCGGTGGTGTGCGCCTCGCTCTTGCTGGCGGTCGCCTCCGCCTCGCAGGCCGGCACCTCCTTGTTCTTGCCGTCGGCCCACTTCTTGCTGGCCTCGCCCCAGGTCAGACCCAAATCCTCGACCGGCTCGAACTCGCAGTAGACGTGGAAGACCTGCGGCCGGATCATGTGCGGCGGCTGCGGCATCGCGTCCGGATCCGGGATCGGTGTCGGGTTGTTGCAGTCCTCCAGGATCCGCTTCTTCAGCTCGGGGCTGACGTCGTCGGCCACGGCGGAGCCGCCCGGCAGGCCCGCCAGCGACACCCCGGCGGCCACCGCCGCCACGGCCAGCGAGCCCGCGGCGATCGCGGCGGGACGGCTGCGTACCTTGATCATCGACTTTCCTCCGGCGCACTCGACAGGGGAACCAAAGCGCAGGAGGAGACAAACACCGGGCTCGCTTAAGGGACCATGAAGGCCACCGCAACCTTCGTTAGGACGGGACGTCGAAGCGGACCCCGACGCCCCGCACCGTGTGCAGCAGCCGCGGCGCCGCGGCCGTCTCGCCGAGCTTGCGGCGCAGCCACGACAGGTGCACGTCCACGGTCTGGTCGTTGCCGTACGGCTGCCGCCACACCTCGCGGCGCAGCTCGGTCCGCGAGACCACCTGGCCGGGCCGGGACGCCAGGTAGGCCAGCAGCTCGAACTCGCGCGGCGCCAGATCCAGCGGCGCGCCGTCCAGCCACGCCTGGTGCCGGCGCAGGTCCATCCGCAGCCCGCCCGCCTCGATCACGGCGGCCGGGGCGCCGCCCGCCATCCGGCGCAGCACCGCGCCGATCCGCGCGTCCAGCTCGCCGGTGCGGAACGGCTTGACCATGTAGTCGTCGGCGCCGCCGCGCAGCAGCGCGACGACCTCCTCCTCGGCGTCCCGCGCGGTGATCACCACGATGGCCGCGTCCGACACCGCCCGGATCAGCTTCAGCAGCTCGCGGCCGTCCATGTCGGGAAGCCCGAGGTCCAGCACCACCACCCGCGGCGGGCTGTCGGCGACCTCGCGCAGCGCCGCCCACGCCTCCCCCGTCGCGCGGACGGAGTAGCCCCGCTCGGCCAGGTCCTCGACCAGGACGGAACGCACGTCGGCGTCGTCCTCCACCACCAGCACGCTGATCACGCGGCGCCCTCCGGTTCCAGCCGGGTCCAGAACAGGATCCGGGCGCCGCCCGCCGGCGAGCGCCCCATGCGCAGCCCGCCGCCGCCCGACTCGGCGATGCCGCGCGCGATGTCCAGGCCCAGCCCGGTCGAGCCGGCGCCGCTGCCGCCGCGCCGCGCGGCCGCCTCCGGGTCGGCGATCCCCGGACCGGCGTCGGAGACGACGATGACCGCGCCGTCCGTGCCGGGTTCGAGCGCGACCTCGTACGCCGTGCCCTCGGGCGTGTGGTGGAAGACGTTGCCGAGCAGCGCGTCCAGCGCCGTCGCGAGCCGGTCGCGGCCCAGCGGCACGGGGACCGGGCGGTCCGGGCACGAGAGCCGCCACCGCCTCCCCTGGTCCTCGGCCAGCGCCGACCAGTACGCCGCCCGTTCCGCGACCACCTCCGCCGCGTCGCAGGCCGGGTCCGGGCCGTCCGGGATGCCGCCGGGCACCCGCGCGGTCCGGATCAGCAGATCGACCTCCTGCTCCAGCCGGTCCAGCGCCGCCCGCGCCGCGTCCTCGCGGGCGCCGCCGCCCAGCCGGTCCACGCGCAGCCGCAGCGCGGTCAGCGGGGTGCGGAGCCGGTGCGGCAGGTCGCCGGCCATCCGGCGCTCGGCCGCGAGCCGCGAAGCCACCCGTTCCGACATCGCGTTGAACGCGGCCGCCGCCTCGCGCAGCTCCGCCGGACCGGCCGGTTCGATCCGTACCACCACCTCGCCGGTGCGGACCGCGCCCGCCGCCCGCCCGAACCGTCCGGCCAGCCGCGCGCCGCGGGCTCCGAACCGGTGGCCGGCGACCGCCGCGCCGCCGGCCGCCGCGAGCGCGAGCACCGCCAGGCCGGACCAGAGCGCGCCCGTACCGGCCGGGGCCTCCCCCGCGGGCGTCCAGTACTGGATCACCGCCGTGCCGCCGCGCGCCGCCGGAACGGGCTGCAGGACGATCCGCGCGCCGCCGCTCTCGATCTCGACCGCGGCCGTCCGGGCCCGCACCCTGGCCAGCTCGCCGTACGGGACGGGCGGCGCGGCCATCACGGCGGCGCCGGTGCCCACCCGGTGCCCGTCCGGCATGATCACGATGATCCGGCCGCCGCCCGGCCCGTCCGGCAGCCCGCCGCCCGGGGCCAGCGCCGCCGCGACGGCGGCCGGGTCGGCCGACCGCGCCACCACGAACCCGACCGCGGCCATCTCCCGCTGCGCCGCCGCCGGCTCGCGGCCCGCGGCCAGGCTCCGCGCGGCCAGCGCGGCCGGTACGGCGATCACGAGCGCCACCGCCGCCGCGACCGCCAGGGCGGCCAGCGCGAACGTACGCCTCACGCCGAGGTCCGCATCGCCGCCCAACAGGTCATGAGAAATTCGGAGAGATACGAGAGATAAGAAAGGTCCCCGCGCGCCGGGAGGGGCGCGCGGGGACCTGTCTACGCGTTCGAGATCGAACCGGGCAAGCGCCCGCGGGTGAACGTCAGGCGCCGAAAAGGTGGACGAGCCAGTAGACGAGCGCGGCCACGGCGGCGGCCATCGGCATCGTCAGCACCCACGCCATCACGATGTTGCCGGCCACGCCCCAGCGGACGGCCGACAGGCGCTTGGTGGCGCCCGCGCCCATGATGCAGGACGTGATCGTGTGGGTGGTGGAGATTGGAGCGTGCCAGATGTACGCGGCCGCGTACAGGATCATGGAGGCCGTCGCTTCGGCGGCGAAGCCCTTCGGCGGGTCGAGTTCGATGACCTTCCGGCCCAGCGTCCGCATGATCCGCCAGCCGCCCGCGTACGTGCCGAGCGACAGCGCGCCGGCGCACGCGATGATGACCCACAGCGGGACGGTTTCGCCGCTGGCGTGCCCGGTCGTGACCAGCGCCAGCACGATGATGCCCATCGTCTTCTGCGCGTCCTGGAGGCCGTGGCCGAGCGCCATCGACGCCGCCGACAGCGACTGCGCGATGCGGAAGCGGCGGCCGACCCGGCCCGGGTGCGCCCGCCGGAAGATCCACAGGATCGCCACCATCACCAGGTACGCCAGGCAGAACCCGACGACCGGGGAGATCACCATCGGGACCGCGACCTTGTCGACGACCTTGTCCCAGCTGACGTGCGAGGCCGAGGCGAGGCCCGCGCCGACCACACCGCCGATGAGGGCGTGCGAGGACGACGACGGCAGCCCGAAGTACCAGGTGATCATGTTCCAGGTGATCGCGCCGAGCACGCCGGCGGCGACCACGGTGAGGCCGTGCAGCCCGGTCGGCGGGGTGATGACCTCGCTGACCGTCTTGGCCACCTCGACGCCCAGCAGGGCGCCGATCAGGTTCATCACGGCGGCCATGATCAGCGCCGCTCTGGGTGTCAGCGCCCGCGTCGACACCGAGGTGGCGATCGCGTTGGCCGCGTCGTGGAACCCGTTGGTGTAGTCGAACACCAGCGCCACGACGATGACCAGGATGAGCACGGCCATCTGGGCGTCCGAGCGCAGCCCGAGCGCGCCCATCGCCATGACCAGCACCACCGCGACCAGCAGCAGCGGCCAGAACTTCACCGGCCCCCGGCGCGCCTGCTCGGCCAGCGACGGGTCGGCGCCGGGCGGCTCGGCCAGGGCCGTCGCCGCGCCCGTGCCCCCGCCGGCCCCCGCTCCGGAGCCCGGATCCGGCCTCTCGCTCGCCGGTGCCTCTTTCGGCGAACTCATGATTCCTTGACCGCGATGGTCTCGACCGTGTTGGCCACGTGCTCGAAGGCGTCTGCGGCCTCTTCCAGCCGGTCGATGACCTCCTTGAGCTTCATCACCGTCAGCGCGTCGTACTCGCCGCCGAACAGGTGGGCCAGCAGCTTGCGGTAGACCTGGTCGCCCTGGTTCTCAAGCCGGTTGATCTCGATCCAGTACTCGTTGAGCTCCTTCATCGAGCGCAGCCGCGGCATCGCCTCGGCGGTCAGCTCGGCGGCCCGTTCGAGCACCTCCACCATGTGCACGATGCCCTTGGGAAACTCCTCGATCTTGTAGAGGACGACGAGGTCGGCTGCCTCTTCCATCTCGTCCATCACGTCGTCGATCGTCGAGGCCAGCCGGTAGATGTCCTCGCGGTCGAACGGGGTGATGAACGTTTCGTTCAGCCGGCGCATGATCGCGTGAGTGCACTCGTCGCCTGCGTGCTCGCAGGCGCGCATCTTCTCCGCGATCGCTTCCCGGTCGGCGCCGTCGCTGATGAGCTCCACGAGCAGCCTGGCGCCGGTGACCAGGTTGTTCGCCGAGTCGGCGAACATGTCGTAGAAACTGTCCTCACGCGGCGTGAGACGCAAGCGCACGTCGTACTCCTGAAGTGCCGGAACGGTCCGCAGAGGATCGTAGGCGCAACCAGGCGTAAAAAGAACCTTTGCCCCATCTTCGGCTGGCGTCTTCCATCCTCTCACCTACAAGACTGCCCTAGCGGAACGGATGCACACGCGCCGGGGCACCGCACCGGCGGGCGTTGTCGATCACGCTGCGCGCAGTGCCGAGCACGTTGAGACGATCTCGAAGAAACGGTTCCGCGAACCGGCCGTGATATAGATAACAGCCTCGAAGCAGAGAAAAGCGGGGCGTAGCCGAGCCGGGGCGCCTACCTCGGGGCGTCCCCGGCCTCATGCGGAACTATTGATCCTGCGGCGTCAGCTCGCGACGACCGGCCTCGCCGGAACGCACCCCGAGCACGATGTCGATCTCCGCGAGGGTCAGCGGCCGCTCGGCCGCCGCAACCGCGCTGAGGATCTCGGCATAGAGCTCGATCTCGTCCAGTGCGACACGGTCGTGGACGCGCAGGTCGAACATCTGCTGGCGCACCGCGTCCACCTCCGTTCGTTCCCCACACCCACCGTCGAGGCTACGCGTCCCGTACCGGCGGGCACATGACCCAAGAGGGCCATTCGCGGGTCACTCTCCTAGCCGGTCTTCCCGGCCACGCGCCAGAGATGCGGACTATCTGCGGGTGGTCACCCCCGCTGGCGGAAATCCCCCATCATCTGCTCCAGCTCGGACTCCGGCAGGTCACGCGCGGTGAGCCGGGCGACGGTCGCCGCGTTGACGTCCACGCCCGCCAGCCGGGCCGCCTGCCGCGCCGCCGTCTGCTCGAACAGGGCCCGGACGGTCCGGGCGAACGCGAACTGCGGATCCTCCCGAAGCCGGGCGAACCGGGCGAGCAGCTCCACCCGCAGCTCCTCGTCCAGGATGTAGAGGTCGCGCTCGGCGTACGCCTGGAAGAGCCCCACGAGATCGCGGTCGCCCATGCCCTCGAACTCCATGCTGCGCCCGAACTCCGCGCGGAAGTGCGGCGACCCCGCGAGGAAGCCCTCCATCTCGGCGGCCGGGCCGGAGCAGACCACCATCAGCCGGCGGCCGCGCTGCCGCATGCAGCGCAGCAGCTCGGCCACCACGGCCGGGGTGCGGTCCAGCCGGTACGCCTCCTGGATCAGCAGCACGCCGCCCAGCGCCTGCTCGACCATGCTCGCCACCCGGGTGACGGTGTCGGTCTGGTCGCGCCCGGCCAGGTGGACGGGGCGGCACGCGACGACGTGCCCCGAGTCCAGCAGCCCGAGCGCGGCGTAGATGCCGCCGAGCAGCCCGGCGACGGTGGTCTTGCCCGTACCGGACGGCCCGTTGAAGATCAGGTGCAGCGGCTCGCCGCCGCCCACGCCGTGCCGCGCCCGGTCGGCGGCCAGCTCCGCCGCCTCGGCCAGCTCCCGCACCGCCTGCTTGACGTCCTCCAGCCCGGTCAGCTGGTCGAGGCGCTGGAGGTAGCCGTCGATGTCGCCGGGCGGGCGCAGCGCCGGCTCCAGGCCCTCCGCGACACCGGTGAGGTCCTCGGGGAAGAGCACCAGGCGGTCGCGGGACGCGCCGCCCGCCCGTTCGAGGTGCCGCTGGCAGGCCTGGTCCAGGTACGCCTCGACCAGCCGCGCGTTCACCAGGTCGCCCGGGCCGCGCAGCCGTTCCAGGTCGGCGCGGGCGACCTCCAGCGCGGACGTCCCGACCGTGACCCGCCGCTCGTCGCCGAGCAGGTGCAGCAGCGTCATCCGGCGCTCGATGTCGCCGAAGTCGGGCAGGTGGTAGACGCGGAACGTCTCGACGAGCCGCGGGTGGTCGCGCAGCAGCCGCTTGTACGCGCTCGGCTCGCAGGTGGCGATCAGCGGCGCGGAGACGGCCGGGCTGCGCCGCGCCCGGCGGACCGCGGTCGCCACCGCCACCGGGTCGCCCGCGCCCGTGACGACGGAGTCGAGCCGCTCGAACAGGATGGCCGGGCCGGGCCGGGTGAGCAGGGTCGGCAGCCGCTCGGCGGGCGCGTCGCGGACGTCGTCGGCGTCGTGCGCGCGGATCGAGCCGTCGCCCAGCCCGGCGTCCGCCAGGGTCAGCGCGATCAGCCGGGCGAGGCGGCGCTGCCCGCTGTGCGGCCGGCCGACGATCAGCACGCTCGGCACGCCCTCGCCCGGCCCGCCGGAACCGCCGCCACGGCCTCCACCCAGGCCCCCGCCCGGGCCGCCGTCCACGCGGGTCATCCCGCCGACGCCGGCGCCGGCGTCGTCGCGGCGGGTGCCGTAGTCGGCGTCCAGGCGCGTGCTCGGACCCGCGGCGTTCCTGAAGTCGGCGTCCAGCCGGGTGCCCGGGCCGCCGTCGAGGCGGGTTGCGGGCCCGGCACCGGCGGCGGGGCCGCCGTCGATCCGGGTCTCGTCCATGCCGCCGGCGCCCGCCGCGCCTCCGCCGCCCGGGCCCGTCCAGCGCTCCGCCTGCGCGCGGAGGGCGTCGAGCAGCTCGGCCGCGTCCTGCGTACCGGAGATGAAGCCGATCCCGAAGCGTTCGAGCGATCGGCGCTCGGAGCGGTCCGCCGGGGGCGGGATGTTCTCGACGGGCGTCTCGGGCGACGGGGTGTCGTCGAGGAAGTCGAAGTTGCCGACCATGGTCTCGGACATGATCCGCGTACCGCCGCCGTCGGGGGCGGACGGCTTGGGCGGCGCCGGCGGCGTCGCCTGCTGCTGCCCGGTCCCGGCGTCCTCCAGGTCGGCCGGACCCATGACGCGCGTGCGCGGGCGCTCCTCGGGCTGCGCCGGCGGCACGGGCGGGCCCTGCGGGTGCGCGGCACCGCCCGAGCCGTCGTCCATGCGCGTCGAGTACATGTCCGCCGGCGGCTGCTGCTGCGGCTGGGGCGGCTGCTGTACAGGGGACTGCTGCATGGGGGGCTGCTGCTGCACGGGCGGCGGCGGCCCCTGGGGAGCGCCCGAAGGCTGGTAGCCGAGCATCGTGTACGGAGGCACGACGTCCTCTTCCGGCTTCTCCTCTTCGGGAGGCGAGAAGCCGGGAGCCTGGAAGGCCGCCGCCGCGGGCTGCTGCGGCTGCGGCTGCTGTGGTTGCTGCTGCGGCTGCGCGTACGGGTGCTGCTCGGGCGCGGGCGGCACCGGCGGCGCGGGCGGGTTGGGCGCACCGGGCATCCCGAACGCCGCTCCCTGCTGCGCGGCAGGACCGGGCGGCGGAGGCGGCGACGGGGACGGGGACGGGGACGGGGAGGGCCCGGGAGCGGCGCCGGGACTCTGGAAGCCGAGTGCCGTGTACGGCGGCGCCGCGCCCTCGTCCTGCTGCTGCTCCTGCTTCGCCGACTGCGCGGGCGGCTGCACGAAGGGGCGGTCGGGCTGGTTCGGCTGCTGCGACGACGCCCGGGCGTCCGGCGGGAAGCCGGGCTGGGACTGCGCCCCGGACCACTCCGGCGGCACGGCCTTCGGCGGCGGCGTGGTCTGCCCGGTCGGCGCCATCGTCGGGGCGCCCGCCGTGGCCCGGACGCGGCCGCGCCCGATGAGGCCCGCGACGACGGCGTTCGGTACGGGGAACCCGCGGGGACGCGCGGGCATCCCGCCGGCGAGCTTGCACCAGGCCAGGTCCAGCTCGTACATCGTCGCCAGGAGCGTCTCGGCCTTCTCCCCCGACACCGAACGCAGCGGCCGGGAGAGGCGCATGTCGTCCGGCCATAGGCGACGCAGCGGATGGCCGTTCTGGTCCAGTACGGCTTGCACGGTGTACCGGATCTCAGGGTCCAGCCAGGGGACGACGTTGGCGGCCACGTCCTTGCGGACTACCGCGAGGTCCGCCGCCAGCAGCGCGGCGGCGACCAGGCGGGGCTCCACGTAGGAGGGGTCGCCGGGGTCGCCCACATGGCGCGCGACCTCCTCCGAGAGGGAGTAGAACGCGTGCCGGAAGTTGTCGCCGGGGGAGCTCTCGTTGCGCAGCGCCGGTACGAGGTTGGGCGGGCAGCGGGTGAGCCACTGCTGGACGATCGCCTGGTCTCCGTAGGGCAGCGCGCCGTAGTCGACGGTCGGGTTGCTGAGCGTCGCGCTGAGCATGGACAGCAGCGCGTCCGCCCTGACCTGGAAGCGGGCGTCCTCGCGCAGCGCGCTCGCCACGGCCCACATGGTCCGCAGCACGACCACGGCCGCGTCGACCCGGCCGGCGCGCAGCCGCTCCGCGTACAGCGCGACCAGGCTCTCCAGGGGCGGCGGGGTGAGCCAGCGCGGCCCGTCCACGTCGGGCAACGGCTTGGCGCGGTACTGCTTCCAGTGGTCGAGCATCTTCGCGTCGAGGCGGGAGTCGAAGACCGGCGCCGACGCGCTCCACAGCATCACGCCCCAGGACGCGGCCACGGTGGACGGCGTCTGCGGCGTGAACTGCCCCGACCAGTGCGGGTACTCCTGGACGGACAGCGCCGCCGCGGAGTCGACGGTCGCCCGTACCCGCAGGCTCAGGTCGCCGTCGAAGTCCCGCCCGACGAACGGCCGCGCGAGCGGCGGGTCGTAGGAGAAGTCGGGCCCGGCCGGGACGACGTGCGGCGGCAGCGGCGGGACCTGCACGCCCGCCTGGGCGACGGGGCGGGCCGACATCCGGATCTCGGGCGCGTGCGGCGGCGGGCACAGGTACCACTGGCCGTCGGACGGATGCAGCCGGTACCACCGGGCCCACGCCCCGAACAGCCACAACGTGCCGTCGGGCAGGACGAGCAGCCGCCCCCCGATCGCGTGCTGGCGCTGCTGAGGCGGCGCCGACGGCCACCATCCGGCGGCCACCGTCGCCCTCGTGTCACGCTCTGCCGCCGAGAACGGATCTTCCCCCCGAGAGGGGCGGGGCGGCGGAGCACTGCCATAGCCCGGTCCCCACACCACGTGGTCATCGTAGTCAGACCGGCCGCCGCCGGACTCCCCACGATGTACGGCAATTCACATCATCGCAGGCCATCGGCCGCCAATCACCGCGTTCAGAACGGGCTCAGGCCCAGGTGGCGGCGCGGTGCAGCTCCGTCTTCTGCTGGTAGACGTCGGCCGTGTACTCCAGTCCGGCGCGGTCGTCGTCGGTCAGCTCCCGCACGATCTTGCCGGGGGTCCCGGCGACCAGCACCCCGGACGGGATCTTCTTGCCGGGCGGGACGAGCGCGCCGGCCGCGATCAGCGTCCCGGCGCCGACGCGCGCCCCGTTCAGGACGATCGCGCCGATGCCGATCAGCGAGCCGGTCTCCACGTGGGCGCCGTGCACCATGGCCTTGTGGCCGAGGCTGACGCGGTCCTCCAGGATCGCGGGCAGGCCGGGGTCGGCGTGCAGGCAGCTCAGGTCCTGGATGTTGCACTCCTCGCCGACGACGATCTCCTCGTCCTCGCCGCGCAGCACCGAGCCGTACCAGACACTGGAGGCGCGGCCCAGCGTCACCCGGCCGACGACCACGGCGCCGGGCGCGATCCACGCCTCGGGGTGGATCCGCGGTTCGATCTCGCCCAATGATCCGACATAGCTCATGGCGCCGATGGTAGGACGCGGCGGGCGCGGGACCGTGCGGCGGGTGCCCCGTCCGCCGGTCGCCCAGCGCAGGGGCTCGGACGCGAAATGTCACGACATTCGGTAACTTGGCAGGACGCTGCGGGCGAAGAAACTGCAGCGAGAAGGCGCGTTCCGCTTGCGCGAATGGGGTGGACCGGACAAGAGTCGACTCTGGACGTTTCCGATGATGCAGAGCCCACCGTGACACGTGGGCCCGTGACACGTGTGGGCGCAGATCCCGTTCTGTGCCGCCGGGTCCGTAGCCGTCTCCGACCCCGACGGGGTGATCAGCCCCCGCCACGACCCCCCAAGGCACCATGAGCAACGAAGCCGAGATCCTGCCGAACCTCCTCCGCGAGGAAAACTTCGAGATCGTCATGCGCGGCTACAACCGCCGCCACGTCGACGAGTACATCGCCCGCTGCCAGAACCAGATCCGCGAGCTGGAGACCCGGCTGGCCCGCGCGCTCGACGACGTCGAGCGCACCCGGCGCGAGATGGCCGAGGTCCGCGAGGCGCGCAAGCCCACCGGGGACGACCTCAGCGACCGGCTCAAGCAGATCATCAACCTGGCCGAGGACGAGGCCAAGGACAAGCTCGCCGAGGCCGAGGCCAAGGGGGCGCAGATCCGCAAGGACGCCGAGAACGAGTCCAAGCGGATCATCGACGACGCCCGCGCGCGCGCCGACAAGGACCTCGCCCAGGCGGAGCAGAAGGCCGAGCAGGTCTACGCGGCGGCGAAGAAGGAGTCCGACAGCGTGCTGTCGGCCGCCACGCAGGAGGCCGAGCAGACGGTGACCAGCGCCCGGCTGGAGGCCGAGCGCACCCTCACCGCGTCGGAACGGCGGGCCAGCGTCATCAACGAGGGCGCGACCCAGCGGCTCACCCAGCTCACCAAGAACCACACCCAGGCGCTGCAGCGGCTCACCGAGATCAGCGAGACCCTGCACCGGCTGCTGACGGCCGAGAACGAGGCCGGCCCGCTGGAGAAGATGGTCGAGGACGCGGTCAAGCAGCACACCTCCCCGGCCCCCGCGCAGCGCAAGCAGCCGCCCGCCCCGGCCGCGTCGCCGGCCCCCGCCGCGGCCAAGCCGGCCGCCGCTCCGGCGCCGGCCCCCGCCCCGGTCAAGGCCGCGCCCTCCCCGTCGCCCGCCCCCGCGCCGTCCGCGTCCCCGGCCGCGTCGTCACCGTCGTCCGCGGGCGCGTCCACGGCCAAGCACGCCGCCCCGGCGCCCAAGCCGGCCGCGTCGTCGCCGTCCTCCGCGTCCTCCTCGTCGTCGGTGTCGTCCGCATCGTCTTCCCCGTCTTCCCCGTCTTCCCCGTCTTCCCCGTCTTCCCCGTCTTCCCCGTCGTCTCCGTCTTCCCCGTCGTCGGCGCCTTCCCCGAGCCCCGCACCGGCTTCCGCGCCGGGCGCGAACTCGCCGGAGCCGCACCCGGTGATGAAGAAGCAGGACCACGAGGCCACCCGGATCGACAAGGCCGCCCCGCACGTCCCGTCCCACGGCAAGACGGCCCCGCCCGCCGACCCGGACGGCCCGTCCGACGGCCCGCTGCCGCCGTCCGGCCGGGGCCCCACCGACACGTTCTGAACGCGTACGCCCACAGCACCGCGAAGGGTGCCCGGATCCTCCCGGGCACCCTTCGGCGCTTTATAAGATCTTGTACATGAGCCAGGGCACCCGGGGACGCGGCACCGTACGACCGATCCGGCGGCTGGGCGATCCCGTACTGCGCACCGCGTGCGATCCGGTCCGCGCGTTCGACGCCTCGCTGGAACGGCTCGTGGACGACATGTTCGCCTCGATGTACGAGGCGCACGGCGCGGGCCTGGCCGCCAACCAGGTCGGCGTCTCGCTGCGCCTGTTCGTCTACGACTGCGACGACGACCGCGGCCGCCGCCATGTCGGCCATGTCGTCAATCCCACGCTGGTCGCGGCGGACGGCGAGATCCTCGACGAGAACGAGGGCTGCCTGTCCGTTCCGGGCCTCAACTTCAGCACGCCGCGGCACGCGCACGCGGTGGTCGAGGGCGTGGACGTGAAGGGCAGGCCGGTACGGATCGAGGGCACCGGCTACTTCGCCCGCTGCCTCCAGCATGAGTGCGGGCACCTGGACGGCGGCGTCTACATCGACGTCCTGTCAGGGGACGCGCGCCGCGAGGCGATGCGCGCCATCAGGGCCGCGAACCTGTAGCGAGGGTTCAGTGCCAGCGCCGCGAGCGCTGGCGCTTGATGTCGGAGCGGCGCTTCTTGTTCTCCAGGCGCCGCTCGTTGATGCCGCGCGGCACCTTCTTCGGGATGCGCTTCTTGGGCGGCGGCGCGATGGCCTCGGCGAGCGTCGCGGCCAGGCGCGCGCGGGCCGCGTCCCGGTTGCGGGCCTGCGACCGGTACTCCTCGGCCCGGATGCTCAGCACGCCGCCCGAGAGGCGCCCGGCGAGCCGTTCGAGGGCGCGCCGCCGGTACGGCTCGGGCAGCGAGGGCGAGTTCGCGACGTCGAACGACAGCTCGGCGGCCGTCGCGCTGGTGTTGACGTGCTGGCCGCCCGGCCCCGAGGAACGCGAGAAACGCCAGCTGAGCTCGGTCTCCGGGATCGAGACCGAGCCGCGGACATGGATGTCGCCGGGCATAGGGCCCATTATCCCCGCCGCTGGGCGATCATGTCGCTCCGTTTTCCGCGCGGAACGCCGGACGCCTGTCGCCGGCCGGCCGCCGGCCGGCTATCGCTGGCCGTTGGTGACGATCGCCTCGGCGGCCTTCCTGGCGTCGTTGATCGGGATCGCGAAGCCCACCCCGATGTTGCCGGTCCCGCTGCCCGAGGTGGCGATCGCGGTGTTGATCCCGATGACCTGGCCCGCCGAGTTCACCAGCGCGCCGCCCGAGTTGCCGGGGTTGATCGCCGCGTCGGTCTGGATCGCGTTCTCGATCGTCGTGGTCTGCTGCTCGGAGAGCTGCTCGCGCAGGTACGGCGGCAGCTGCTGCGAGTCCGGCTGCTGCCCGCTCTCCTGGATCTCGCGGCCCAGCGCGCTGACGATGCCGGAGGTCACCGAGCCGTCCAGGCCCAGCGGGCTGCCCATCGCGAGCACCGTGTCGCCGACCGCGAGCGCATCGCTGTTGCCGAGCGTGGCGGGCTTGAGCCCGGACACACCGGACGCCTGGAGGACGGCGATGTCCTGCGCGGTGTTCGCGCCGAGCACGGTCGCGCGTGCCGTCTTGCCGTTGCTGAACTTCACCGTGACCTGCCGCGAGCCGTCCACGACATGGGCGTTGGTCATGATGAGGCCGTCCGCGTTCATGATCACACCGGAGCCGCCCGAGCCGCCCTGCGCGGTCTGCGCCTGGATCGACACCACGCTCGGCTGCACGGCCGCCGCGACCTGCGCGACCGTCGCGTTGTTCCCGACCCCGGCCACCGGGGTCGGGCTCGCCGCGATGCCGCTCCCCGAGCCCACCAGTTCCACGGCGGCGATCGCGCCCGCGCCGCCCGCCCCGAGCGCCAGCGCCAGCACGGCACCCCCGGCGGCGATCTTGCGTCGGACCGACCACCGCGCGCCCCGCGGCGGCTGCGGCGCCTCCGGCGGCATCGGCTGCCCCTGCGGCGGCGTCTGCGGCCCCTGCGGTCCCTGGGGCCCCTGCGGTCCCTGTGGTCCCTGCGGCGGTCCGTACGGTCCGCCCTGCCAGCCCCCGTACGGTGGCTGCCACTGGTTCGTCTGTTCGGCGTTCATGAGATCCCCCTGATCCTGTGTGCCTCTTTCAGAGTCACCGGCGGGACTTCACCCAGCCTGAGAGGAACCTGAACGTCCCCTGAAAAATCCGGCGCTCAGCCGGCGAGCGGCAGCAGGACCCGGAACACCGCGCCCTCGCCCTCGGCCGAGTCCACCTCGACCGAGCCGTCGTGCGCGGCCACCAGGGCCGCCACGATCGCCAGGCCGAGCCCGGTGCTGCCGTCCTCGCGGCCGCGCGCCGGGTTCGCCCGGTAGAAGCGCTCGAAGACGCGCTCGGCCTGCTCGGGCGAGAGCCCCGGCCCCTCGTCGGCGACCTCGCACACCGCGGCGGGCTCCCCGTTCAGCGTCCCGGGCCTGAGCCGTACGGTCACCGACGTTCCGGCCGGGGTGTGCGTGACGGCGTTGGTCAGCAGGTTCCCCAGCACCTGCCGCAGCCGCGGCTCGTCCCCCAGCACCTGGTACGCGACGCCGCCCTCGACCGACAGCTCGACCGACCGGTCCGCCGCCACGATCCGCGTCTCCTGGACGGTGTCGGCGGCGACCGCGAGCAGGTCGACCGGGCGCAGCTCGATCGGGCGCTGCCGGTCCAGCCGCGCGAGCAGCAGCAGGTCCTCGACGAGGAGGCCCATCCGCTGCGCGGTGTCCTCGATGCGGCCGATCAGCCGGTCCAGCTCCTCGGGCGTGCGGGCGGCGCCCTGCCGGTAGAACTCCGCGAACCCGCGGATCGCGGTCAGCGGCGTCCGCAGCTCGTGGCTGGCGTCGGCGACGAACCGCCGCATCCGCTCCTCCGAGCGCAGCGCCGTCTCCTCCGACCGCCGGGCCTGCGCCTCCGACCGCGCCCGCGCCCCGAACGCCGCCTCGATCTGCGCGAGCATGCTGTTGAGCGACCGCCCGAGCCGGCCGACCTCGGTACGGGGATCGGCCTCGGGCACCCGCCGCGACAGGTCGCCCGTCGCGATCGCCCCGGCCGTCTCCTCGATCGCCGCCAGCGGCCGCAGGCTGGCCCGCACGACCCACACCCCGACCGCCGCCAGCACGGTCACCACCATCAGGCCCACGATCAGGTCGATCACCACGAGCCGGTTCACCGTGCGGCTGACCTCGTCCAGGCTGAGCCCGAGCACCAGGATCCCGCCGCCCGGCAGCGGCTCGGCGAAGATCCGCCACGGCGCCCCGGAGCCGCCCTGGCCGGGCACCGTGAACGGCTCGCCCAGCCGGTCCTCCAGATCGGCCGGGACCTTCGGGCTCCCCGCGTCGCCGAACGCCGGGATGCTCTGCCGCCGGCGGCCCTGCTCGTCCTGGATGAGGACGTACATCTCGCTCGGCAACCGCACCTGGATGTCGCCGCGCCGCATCTGCGGGACGACCTGCGTCACCACCCGGTCGATGGTGCCCTGCAGCTGGTCGTCCGACCGTCCCACCAGGTACTGGCTCAGCACCGACACCCCGGCGAAGCTCATCACGGTCATGCCCAGCGCGACCAGCACCAGCATGCCCGCGATCAGCTTGATCCGGAGCGGGGTGCGTCCGGACAGCGAGCGCAGCGCCTGGAACGCCATCAGCCCGGATCCGGCGGCAGCCGCAGGACGTACCCGACGCCGCGCAGCGTGTGGATCAGCCGCGGCTCGGCGTTGTCGACCTTGCGGCGCAGCGCCGACACGTACGACTCGACGATCCCGACGTCGCCGCCGAAGTCGTAGTTCCACACGTGGTCGAGGATCTGCGGCTTGGACAGCACCCGGCCGGCGTTCGCCATCAGATACCTGAGCAGCTTGAACTCGGTCGGCGACAGCTGGATCGGCCTCCCGCCGCGCCACACCTCGTGGCTGTCCTCGTCCAGCTCGATGTCGGCGAACACCATCCGCGGCGTCGGCTCCTGCGCCCCGCCCCGGAACCGCCGCAGCACGGCGCGGATCCGCGCGATCACCTCTTCCAGGCTGAACGGCTTGGTGACGTAGTCGTCGCCGCCGATCGTCAGGCCCTTGATCCGGTCCTGGACGGCGTCGCGCGCCGTGAGGAACAGCACCGGCGTGTGGTCGCCCCCGGACCGCAGCCGCCGCGCCACATCGAACCCGTCGATGTCGGGCAGCATGACGTCCAGCACGATCAGGTCGGGGCGGCGGCGCCGGGCGGCCTGCACCGCGTCCGCCCCGTTCGTCGCCGTGATCACCTCGAAGCCGGTGAAGCGCAGGCTCCCGGCGAGCAGTTCCAGGATGTTCGGCTCGTCCTCGACGACGAGCAGCAGCCCCTCCGGCGCCTTCCCGGCCCGGTCCCGTTCCCGTTCACCCAAGGTCAGTTCCCCTCCCATCCTGCCGAGGCTTCCATCCGTTCCTGAAAGCCCGCTGAACCTTCCCTGAGCCTTGCCTCCCGAACCCGGAAACGGGAACGGCCCGCCCTCTCGAGGAGGACGGGCCGTTCGTGCCGAACGAGCTTCCCCACTCGCCGACGTGATCAGGTTACATCCGCGACCGGCCGAACGTACGGAGGTCGGCGTGGCCGGTTTCGCCCACGCGCCGCGACCTGCGCCTTCCCTCGAAACACGGCGCGGCTCACCCGGCGGCCGCGGCCCCCGCCCGGTCAGCGCCGGCGGAGAGCGGATCGCAGGCGATCTCCGCGGCCGCGGCGGCGTCCGCGGTCGCCGTGACCGCCGCGGTGCCGTTCGCCGCCCGCCGGGCCAGGTCGGCCGCGGCGAGGAGGCGGGCGGCCTCGCCGTCGCCGGCGGCCGCGGCGCGCAGGCGCGGGTCCCCGGCCGCCTCGGCGAGGGCCGTGCGGAGGGCGCGGTGGCCCTCGCCCGTCCGGCCCCGGTCGATCCAGAACCAGGCGAGCGCGGCGGTCAG
This sequence comes from Spirillospora sp. NPDC029432, assembly GCF_040703975.1. Taxonomy (NCBI): domain Bacteria; kingdom Bacillati; phylum Actinomycetota; class Actinomycetes; order Streptosporangiales; family Thermomonosporaceae; genus Spirillospora; species Spirillospora sp. NPDC029432. The sequence continues at coordinate 139,108 of NZ_JBEZWH010000014.1, read as the reverse complement.
CCGGAGCGCGCGGCGGGTGTCGCCGCGGCGGACCGTGCTCTCCAGGGCGGCGCGCAGGTTGGCCGTCTCGTCGTCCAGCCGGGCGAGCCAGCGGAGGCGGGCGTGCCCGGCCCGGTACTCCTCGGCGCATTCGGCGAGGCGGGTGTAGTAGTCGTCGTGCAGCTCCTGGACGCGGCCGTCCTCGCCCGCCTCGCGGAGCCGTTCGAGGGAGTACGCCGCGACCGACTCCAGCAGGCGGTAGCGTCCGCCGGCCATGGTCACCAGCGAGCGGTCCACCAGCCGGGCGATCACATCGGCGATCTCGGGCCGGGCCACCTCGCCGCCCGCGCAGGTCAGCTCGGCGGCGAGCAGCGTGCAGCCGCCCGCGTGCACGGCGAGGCGGCGCAGGACGGCGCGTTCCGCCTCGCCGAGCGGCTCCCAGCTCCAGTCCATCATCGCGCGCAGCGTCCGCTGGCGGGCCGGGGAGCCGCGGCGGCCCGAGTTCAGCACCGCGAACCGGTCGTCCAGGCGTTCGGCCAGCTCCCGGACGCCCAGCGCGCGGACGCGGGCGGCGGCGAGTTCGAGGGCGAGCGGGATGCCGTCCAGGCGGCGGCAGACGGCGGCGACGGCGGCCGTGTCGGCATCGGCGGCGAAGCCGGGCGCGGCCGCGGCGGCGCGGGCGGCGAACAGCCGTTCGGCGTCGGCCTGCGCCAGCGGCGGCACGACGTGCAGCAGCTCGCCGGAGATGCCGAGCGGCTCCTGGCCGGTGGCGAGGACGCGCGCGCCCGCCGCGAGCAGCCGGCCGGCGGTCTTCGCCACGGCGTCCACCGCGTGCTCGCAGTTGTCGAGGACGAGCAGCGCGCCGCCGCTGGGCTCCGGTCCGGCGACCGCGGTGACCGCCTCGTCGATCGCGTCCGGGTCCGGCGGGAGGGCCGCCAGCTCGACCAGGAACACGCCGTCCGGGTACGCCCCCGCCGAACGCGCCGCGGCCTCCAGCGCCAGCCGGGTCTTCCCCACGCCGCCGGGCCCGGTCAGCGTCACCAGCCGGGACCGGGCGAGATGCCCGCGGACGGCGTCCACCTCGGCGTCCCTGCCGATCAGCTCGGTCAGCGGAACGGGCAGGTTCGTCCGGGGAACGGCACGGGCCGGCGCCTGGAGGGACGGGTCCTGCTCCAGGATCGCCTGGTGCAGCGCCGCCAGCTCCGGGCTCGGGTCCAGGCCCAGCTCCTCGCGCAGCCGGTCGCGCAGCCGCCGGTACCCCTCCAGCGCCTCGTGCTGCCGCCCGGACCGGTAGAGGGCGCGGATCAGGTTCGCCTGGAGCCGCTCGCGCAGCGGGTGCCGTACCGCCAGATCGCCCAGCTCGGCGACCAGCGCGTGGTGCTCGCCCAGCGCGAGCCGCGCCTCCGCCAGGTCGTCGAGAGCGGTCAGCCGCTCCTCCTCCAGCCGGGCGGCGGCGCCCCGGGCGAACTCCTCGTCCGCGAAGTCGGCGAGCGCGGGACCGCGCCACAGCGCCAGCGCGCCCGTCAGCAGCCCGGCCCGGACCGCCGGCTCGGCCGCCGCGCGGGCCCGGGCGACGCGTTCCCGGAAGCGGTCCGCGTCGAGGTCGGCCCGCAGCCGGTAGCCCGCCCGGCCCGACTCCACCAGCTCCCGGCCGCCCGGCTCGGCGTCCTCCAGCGCCCGCCGCAGCTGGGACACCTTGACCCGCAGGGCCCCGGCCGGATCGCCCGGCCGGTCCGGACCCCACAGGTCGTCGATCAGCCGCCCGGACGACACCGGCGCCCCGCCATGCACCAGCAGGTCCGCGAGCAGCCCGCGCACCTTCAGCTCCGGGATCCGGACCGGACGGCCGGCGTCCGTCGTGACCTCCAGCGGACCGAGCACCCCAAAGCGCATGCGACCACGGTAACCGGGCCATAAGCGCACCCGAACACCGTCATAACGCCCGCCGCCGAGGGTGGAGATCACTACTTCCCTTGAGAAAGGCGTTCTCCCATGTCAGTGACCGTCGCACCCGCCGCGGAGGCACGGGCGGGCACGCGCGAATGGGCGGGACTGGCCGTGCTCGCCCTGCCCATGCTGCTGCTGTCCCTCGACAACAGCGTGCTGTTCCTCGCGCTCCCGCACCTGACCGCCGACCTGCGGCCGGGCCCCGCCGAGATGTTGTGGATCATGGACGTGTACGGGTTCATGATGGCCGGTTTCCTCATCACGATGGGCAACATCGGCGACCGGATCGGCCGCCGCCGGCTGCTGCTCATCGGGGCCGCCGCGTTCGGCGCCGCGTCCGTGCTGGCCGCGTACGCCTCGTCCCCCGCGCAGCTCATCGCCGCGCGCGTCCTGCTGGGCGTCTCCGGCTCCGTCATGGCGCCCTCGTCCCTGGCCCTGATCAGCGCCATGTTCCGGGACGCCCGGCAGCGCGCGCTCGCCATCGGCGTCTTCACCGCCTGCTTCATGGGCGGCGCCGCGCTCGGCCCCGTGGTCGGCGGGGTGATGCTCGAATCGTTCTGGTGGGGGTCGGTCTTCCTGCTCGGCGCGCCCGTCATGGTCCTGCTCCTGGCCACCGCGCCCGTCCTGCTGCCCGAGAACCGCGGCGGCGCGGGCGGCCGGATCGACGTGCCCAGCGTGCTGCTCTCCCTCGCGGCGATCCTCCCGGTCGTCCACGGCCTCAAGGAGATCGCCGCGGACCCCGCCCACCCGCTGCCCTACCTCGCCATCGGCGCCGGCGTCGCGGCCGGGACCGTCTTCGTACGGCGGCAGCGCGTGCTGGCCGACCCGTTCCTGGACCTCTCCCTCTTCCGGAACCGGTCGTTCGGCGCGGCCATGGCGCTGCTGCCGCTCGTCATGATCATCCAGAGCGGCGTCTACCTGTTCGCCAGCCAGTACCTGCAGACGGTCCGGGGCCTGCCGCCGCTGCGCGCCGGGCTCTGGCTGGCGGTCCCGGCGCTGGCGCTGGCCGCCGGCTCGATCGCCGCCCCGGTCCTCGCCCGCCGGGTCCGTCCCGGCACCATCGTGACCGCCGGGCTGACCGTCGCCGCGATCGGCTTCCTGGTGATGGCCCGCGCCGACGACCCCGGCACCCTGGTCACCGGCCTGTCCGTCGGCTTCGTCGGCACCGCGCCCATCGGCGCGCTCGGCCTCGGCCTGATCGTCGGCGCCGCTCCGCCGGAACGGGCCGGCGCGGCCTCGGCGGTGGCCGAGTCGTCCGGCGAGCTCGGCGTCGCGCTGGGCATCGCCCTCCTCGGCAGCCTCGGCACGGCCGTCTACCGGCACGCGCTGACCGCCCCGGAAGGCGCACCGCCCGCCGCGGCCGACTCCCTCGACGGCGCCGTCTCCGCCGCCGAGGGCCTCCCGCCGGACCTGGCCGCCCGGCTGCTGGACGAGTCCCGCGAGGCGTTCATGACCAGCCTGACCGTCGCCGGCGGCGCCTGCGCGCTGCTCGCCCTCGGCCTCGCCGCACTGACCCTCGCGCTGCTACGACACCTACGCCCCATCGGCCAGGACTGACCACCCCGCGCGGCGCGGCCACGCTCCGGGGGCCCGGGGGTGGAGTTGGTCAGGGAGAGGTGTTCAGCCGGTCCAGGACGCGGCGGGTCTGCTCGCGCAGGTGGAGGTCGGCCGCTATGACGTCCGGATCGGAGGCTTCCGCCACTACCTTCCGGCCGTACGCGATCTCCTTCAGCCGGTCCCGTGCCTTGTCCGGTACGGGACCGGCCGGTGGCCGTTCGGCCAGGGCTCGTACGGCCAGGGTCGGCGAGCCGTGCAGGGCGTCTAGCACCTCGGGGAGCGACTCCCCGGTGAGCCGGTAGGTGACGCAGGCCGCCACCGGTCCGCCCGGCAGTAGCGGGAGTGCGGGCCGTGCCGCATCGCCCAGGTCGAGCAGCCGCCCTGCCGACTCCTCGGTCAGCGCGTCCGCGAGCGCGGGCTTGAGGACGTCGAGCGCCGCGCCCGCCTCGCCGGAGATCGCCCAGTACGCCCAGGCGCACTCGGTCCGCTCCGGTCCCGGCCGGCCGGCCATCCGTTCGCGCAGCGCCGGGAGGGCGGGCGCCGCCGCGGGCCCGATCGCCGCCAGGACGGCCGCGGCGGACGGCTCGGTCCCGGCCAGCCCGATCAGCTCCGGCACGAGCGGCGCCGCCCCCGGCCCCCAGGCGCGCAGCCCGGCGAGCACGTCCCCGGTGAGCCGTGAACGCAGCAGCGGGACGAGCGCCTCGGCATGCTCGGCGAGACCGGCGACGGCGCGTTCGGTGTCGTACGGGAGGTCGCGGGCCAGGGCGGGGACGCAGCGCGCGTCGCCCGCCCGCGCCAGCGCGTCCAGGGCACCGCCCGCGAGGCGCGGATCCGGGTCGTCCAGCAGCGGAACGAGCAGGTCGGTCACCGGCGCCAGGAACGGCCCCATCGTCGCCAGCTCCCGTACGGCGGCGGCCCGCAGCGCGGCGTCCTCGGCGGCGAGCTGCTCGACCATCGGCGGCAGCAGCCGCGGCGGAACGTGCCGCCACCGCCGCATCAGCTCGCCCGCCTCCCGGACGAACTCCGCGGCGTCGTCCGAGATGCGCATCATGATGCCGGCCATGTAGACATGCGCGGCCAGGCTCTCGTTCCATCCGGCGGTCAGCAGCTCGGCCCGGCCCCCGCGCGTCCACGGCAGCCCGTCGAGCGCCGACTCCTCGGCCTTCACCTGCTCGTTCAGGGTGTTGAAGTGGAGGCCCGAGACCTCCTCCACATCGCACTCGATCAGCGCGACGACGGCGGCCGCCCGCACCTCGCCGGCGGGCGAGGACGCCAGCACCTCCCCGAGCCACCCGTACGGCGGCGCCTCCGATCCCGCGCCGAGCCGCCCCACGGCCAGGACGAGGCTCGCCGCGGCGCCCGGATCGTCCTCGGCCTCGAACTGCTCCCGCAGCGGCGGGACCAGCTCGGGGCCGCCGCAGGCCAGCAGGTACGGGACCGCGCGCCGCACCGCGGGGTCCGGGTCCTCCAGCAGCTTCAGGAGGCGCGGCGCCTCCGCCCGTACCGCCTCCGCCGCCTCTGGAGTTTCCCGCACCAGCGAGACGAGCGCGTCCAGGGCCTGGCCGCGCTCCCCTCCGGTGAGGCTCGCGACCAGTTCCGGCACGCGCCGTTCGGCGCCGGGCTCCTCTTCAGGCGGCACGATTCCGGCTCCCTCCGCGCGGGTCCCTGTAGACGATCACCCGACGCAGGGTAGACGTCAGGTCCGCCAGGCGAGCCCCTTCGCCGAACCGGAGGCGATCCGCCCGGTCTCCGTCCCGTAGTGGATCACCTGGAACCGCACCCGCGCGCCCCGCGACACCGTGTCGGCCGAGACGACGTAGTGGACGAACGTCGCCCCGCCGCTGGCGACGTACTCGTCCATCGGGCCGACCTCCTCGTTGCCGCTCTCGTCGTCCCGCTCGACCACCCGCGCCTGCAGCTCGGTCCCCGGTGCCAGGCCCTCGACCTGCACGTTCGCGGTCAGCGCGTACCGCGCGGGCCCCTCGATGATGGACGGGCCGCCGCGGTCCCAGTGGTGGTGGTCGGAGTCGGCGTACTCCTTGCCCCAGTCGACCGTGACCCACACGTCCGGCGGGAACTCCTGGGCCTCGGCCATTCCGACGCTGACGTAGTCGGGCATGTCGTCCTCCTCGCTCGGCGCCTTGCCGAAGGTTCCGTTCTTGACGAGCCGGTAGAGCCGGTCCCCCGGGCAACTGGTGGAGATGAAGTCCCGATGGCCTCGCACGGCCCCGGCGACGCCCTTGCCCATCAGCCAGGCCCGCAGCTCCCGTACGGCCTGGACCTGCGCGTCGGTGGGCGACTCGTCGGGCCCGCTCATCAGCGTGCACGAGTACCACGTCGAATTCCCGCCCGGCTGCGCCGCCTGCTGCCGGTTGAGCCCCCGCCCCTCCATCACGTATCCGTGCGGGCACGCGGAGAAGGAGTTGCCCGTGAAGTAGACGGTGCCCGCCCTCCTGGCCAGCCAGGTCGCGTTGGGGGTCCGGACGCACCAGACATGCCCCTCGTACCGCTCCCGAGTGATCCGGAACGCCGGTCCCCTGGCCGCCTCCGCGTGCGGTGAGAACGCGGCCGGCCGGTCGAGGTGGACGTCCCACATCCCCGCCGGCGTCCGCCGCAGCGTCGTCGCCTTACCCGCCAGCGTCGCGGCGTACTGGAGCGCCTCCGCACGTGCCCGGCTCCCCGCCGTGCCCCCGCCCGCCAGCAGCGAGACCTCCAGGAAGAGCGCCAGCTGGGAACGGGTCAGCGACCGGAGGAACCCGAACCGCACGACCCGGTCGGGCGCCCGTTCCAGGAGGACGGCCCCCGCGTCGGCGGTGAGATGGAAGTCGACGAACCCGCCGTCGGCTGCCTCCCGCCACAGGGGACGGTCCTCCGCCGGCGCCCCGAACAGTTTCTCCAGGGAGGTGCGGATCCGCTCGGCGTGCTCGCCTTCGCTCTGGCGGATGACCACGCCGGTGCCCGGCTCGGCGCGCCCTCCGGTCCAGAACCACGCGACCGCCTCGACGAGGGCGTCCGGCCATCGAGCCTCGATCGGCAGGTCCGCGCACTCGGCCGCGACGGGGATCCGGTCCTGGCCGGTCAGCGTCCCGGTGGTGGCCCACCCGCGCTCGCCGCCCCGCGGCGCGCGCCCGGAGTTCCGCTCGACGGGCCAGCGGTGGTTCGGAGTGGTCAGCGACGAGTGCCGCCGCCCCTCCATCCGGATCATCTCGCGCGGCCCGGCGGGGAAGACGAGGACCTCCCGCACCGGCTGCCATTCCGAAAGGCCGCTCTCGTGGTCCAGGGTGAGGACGGCGTCGCCCTGGCGCACGTCGCGGAACGTCTTCCAGCCGTCCTCGGTGAGGATCTCGGTCTCCTCGTCCACGCAGTACCCGATGTCCGACCAGCCGCGGGTGTTCATGTGGAACTGGCGGGTGGCCTTCCAGTACGAGACGCACGCGGAATGGGACTTGCCGGCCAGCCCCTGGTTCGCGCCGTCGTAGTGGATGACGAGCCCCGAGCGCGGGTCGGCGTACCCGCCTCCGGACGCGCCCCAGCCGAACGTGCCGCGGTCCTGGAACCTCATCTGACCTCCCGGGTGGTCGGCGAACCGGCGACCAGCACGATCCCCCACACTCGCGTGCGACACGCCGTGAACGTGAACACTCACCCGGAACCGCCACACCAAACGCCCGTTCAAGAAACGGCATCCCCACCTCGGAGGACAGTCCCGGCCCCGGGCGGCCCCGCTCACCCGGAGCTCTCTCCACGCCGCCGCCACCGTCGCGTACCACCGCCGCCGCACCGCACGGGGTTGACCTTGACACCGATGTCAGGCTCTAGCTTCCGGACGACGTGATCAGAACGAGTGGACCAGAGGCCGCCATGCGATTCGCCATCAGCTACAGCACGCCCCTCCTCGGCATGGATCCGGACCGGATCGCGGCCTATGCCAGGAAAGCCGAGGAGTGCGGCTTCGAGGCGTTCTACATGCCCGAGCACGTCGCGCTCTACCCCGGCGCGAAGCTGGGGGAGATGCCGCTCGATCCGACGCTGCCGTACGGCGACCCGCTGGACTGCCTGAGCTTCGTCGCCGCGGCCACCGACCGGATCCTGCTCGGGACGGGCGTCCTGCTGCTGCCGTACCACCATCCGGTGACGCTCGCGAAGCGCCTGGCGACCGTCGACCTGCTGTCCAAGGGGCGGATGCGGCTGCTGACCATCGGGGTCGGCTCGCTCCCGGACGAGGCCCAGGCCGTCGGCGTCGACTTCCGTACCCGGGGCCGCCGCACCGATGAGGCGCTCGAAGTGCTGCGGCTGCTGTGGGCCGGAGACGAGAACGGCGTCGATTTCGATGGCGAGTTCTACTCGTTCAAGGACGTCTGCAGTTTCCCGAAGCCCTCCACGGGCGGGCTGCCGATCCATGTCGGCGGCTCCAGCATGGCGGCCGCCCGCCGGGCCGGACGCCTCGGCGCCGGCTACTTCGCGGGAGGCATGCTCACCGAGGAGGAGCGGTCCGCGCAACTGGAAGCCGCCCGCTCCACCGCCGCCGAAGCCGGACACGACCCCGCGGCCTTCGAATACACGCGATGGGGATCGATGGGAATGTCCCTCGACCGTGCCGAGCGACTGGCCGCACAAGGCGTGACGCGCGTCGTCGTCAATCCCACCACCACCGAACCACACGAACAGCTAGATGAAATGGCCACCTTCGCCGACCGCTTCGGCCTCACCCCCCAACGCTGACAGATCCAGGCCGGGTCGGGCTTCCTCACCACTCAGCGGCGCGGGCACGGATCACGGCGTCCGTGTACTGCTCGGTCGTCAGATCCCTGTCCGTGACGTCCAGCTCCTTCAGAACGGCGCGGACCGCACCGAGCGCGTCCTGCAATTCGTCCTCGGACGCAAGGGTCTCCAACTCGATGAAGGCCCCGTCGAGTTCGGGCACGGTCACCACGGTCGCGAGCATGTCGCGCCCATGAGCGGTGAAGCGGTAATTGGCGCAATGCTTGGTGAGCCGCACGTACTCGACGGCTCCCAGGGCACGAAGCGCGGTGTCGATCACCTCCGGGTCATCGATCCGCGTCTCGTGCTCGGGCTTGGAGCCGGAGGCCCGGTCCACGGCCGGCTCCTTGTAGGTCAGAACCGTACGGCGGGCGCCGCCGCGGTCTACGACCCGGACCCGGAGTTCCCGCCCCTCTCTGAGGAAAGAGCCGTCCGCCCGGTCGTAATAGGTATCGCGATAGACGCTCCGCTGCTCCTCCGCGAGCCTTCGCAGTCGCTCCCGCAATCCGTCGGGATCACGCACACGCGCTTTCAGTTCCGCCTCGATCACCGGCCGCCCCTCTCCGGACGCCACGACCGGCGCCACATGTCGTCGTAGTACCGCCTGAATCCCGCGTGCAGCATGCCGTCCGCCGCCGCGGTGAGCTTGTAGACCCCGGACCGGTGTCCTTCGTGGGCGGCGCCGAACGCCGAGAGGTACAGCGTCTCGTCGAACGAGGCCATACGCCAGGTCGGCAGATCGCCATAGAGCCGAAGTTCGAGATGCAGGCGGGGATGCCGGTCCAGCTCCGCCAGGCGGGCGAGCGACAGCCGGATGCCCGCCGCGAAGGACTCCACCGACTCCGCGATCTCCCGCGCCCGCTGCGCGGCCGCCGGCGCGTCCGGGTCCAGGAGCAGCATCCGGACGCGTACGGGGGTATCTCGCGTGGTGAGCGGCCCCCGCAGCAACGAATCGTTCAGGGCGACCAGGCCGAGGGCACGTACGGCGAGGATGTCGACCGAGCCCGCTGAACGCGCATGCTCGCGCAGTTCCCTGCTGACGCGCTCCTGGCTGGCGAAGGTACGGGAGATCTCGGCTTGCCCGGTCAGAGGGCCGTCCGCCGCACGACTCGGGGCGAGGCCGAGCAGCGCGCGCGAGGCGTCCGGCATGGCCAAGCCGTCGGCGATGCGTTCGTACACGTCCAGCCGGGTGATCATCCGCTTACCGTTGATGATCTCGTTCATTCTCCCCTGGCCGATGCCGGTGGCATGGGCGAGCCGGGCCTGGCTGGCTCCGGCGTACCGCTGAGCGATCCGGAGGAGAGCGGCCACGTCCCGGCCGATCAGGGCGCTGCGGGTCTCCTCCCGCTGCCATGCCATGGCGGGAAGCTTCACTGGGCCGTACGCGCTGCCGTCCATCTCGCGGCGAGCGTACATCTCAGGGTGAGATACCCGCTGGGGAATCGAGCGATCGCCGAGGGTAAGGGCACCGTGAGGGCCATGCCCTTCATCTCGCTGTACTCGTGGGACGTCCACGCATGCCGAACGGGCGGCGTGACCGACGATCCCGGCGAAGCCCTCCAGCATGTACTGTCCACCCTCCTGGACGCCCCCACCGGCGCCGATGGACACGTGCGGCGCGTGACGCTTCCAGGGTCGGGCCACCCCATTTACGTCGTCCTAGGAGAAGTGGCCCGGGCACGTCGCACGGCCGACGGCGATGTCGTGTCATGGGTGGCCCCCCACCTGACGCCCGCGAGCACCAGGCGATGACCGTGGCATCACCGTGGACGGCCGCCGAACTGGATCCCCAACGTGTGGTGGCCGAACTGCGGTGGCGGTTTCCGTGGGCGTGCGCGTGGTGGGGGGAGTTCACGGGGGCGTGGTGGGCCGTGACCAGGGATCGGTACGGGCGCTACCTGCTGATCGAGGCGCCGACGGCCGCCGAGCTCGGCCGGATGCTGGAGGCGCTCCGAGGCGTCCCCGCTTCACGCGCACGGCCCCCGAGGCCGCGCATGCGGCACGACAGGTCTCACGACCGTCCCGCAGGCCGATGGGGACCACCGCGTACGGTCGCGGCCCGCAGCCTCCGCGCAGGTCGAGGCGAAGCCCGCTGGACGTCCTGCTCGGGCGCCGGCGCTTGCCCCGGCGCGCGTGAGGCCAAGCGAGCACCGCGCCCGGCGCCTCAGGCGATCGAGGTCGGCCGGTCAGTCGAACTTTTCGGTGAACGGGGTCTTCTTCGACGGTTCGGTGGCGGTGCCGACGCTGATGACCTCGCCGGTTCCGGGGCGCGGGTCGGCGTCGGTGGCCTGGGCCTTTCCGGTACGGGCGGGGCCGTTCACCGTCGTCCAGGTCGAGCCGTCGTAGTGCATGTACTGGGTGTTGGGGCCGTTGGTGATCGGGAGCATGATGACGCCGCCGGCGCCGTCCGGTGAGAGGCCGATGCCCGAGACGTTCAGCGGGGTGGTGATTTCGCGCCAGGACGTGCCGTTCCAGTGGACGAGGGCATTGGTGGTCTGGGCGTTCTGGCGGACGCGGAGGGCGTAGACGTCGGTGGGCGAGAGGGCGACGATGCGGTGCAGGGTGGCCTGGAAGCCGGGGGTGCCCATGGCGCCGGGGAGGTCGTGGCGCGTCCAGGTGGTGCCGTTCCAGTGCATGACAAGGCCGGTGACCGCACTGCCGTCGGACGTGGTGCCGGCGAGCCAGACGTCGTCGGCGGAGCGGACGTCGACCGAGGTGATGGCGGAGCTCGGCGGCAGGGGGACGGTCGTGTCGACCCAGGCGGTGCCGTCCCAGCGCATGATGGCGCTGAGGCCGCCGGCGGCGGCGTCGACGCCGGCGACGGAGTACGCGGTGCCGTCGGGGGCGGCGGAGACCTGGGACGGGATGCCGACGAGCGGGTAGCCGACGTTGGTCCAGGTGGTGCCGTTCCAGTAGAGGCCGGCCATGCCGGTGAGGGTGTAGCCGATGACCCAGGCGCGGTTCGGGTTGCCGACGGCGATGTCGGTGGCGGTGAAGTTCGCGGGGCTGGGCTGCGCGGCCCAGCCGGACGGCGTCCAGCGCAGGAGGTGGGTCTTGGGGCCGAAGAAGGAGCCGGAGGTGCCCACGGCCCAGCCGGTGTCCGGGGCGGCGAAGTCGACGCGGTCGAGGCTGCCGTTGAACGAGAGGGCGGGGCCGGCGACGTTCGTCCAGGACGCGGCGTGTGCGGGAGGGGCCAGGGCTAGGGCGGCGGCAAGGGTGGTGGCCGTCGCGATGGCGGCTGTCCTCTTCAAGGGCGCTCCCAAGATCACGAATGTGCCTTGAGAGTACGGGAGCACTTACCGGGGCTTAAGGGGGCGGCCGGATGAGGACACGGAACGGGCCCGGGGAGGCGCCCCCGGGCCCGTTCACGGGTGCGGCTACTCGCCCTTCCAGACCGGCTTGCGCTTCTCGGCGAAGGCGGCCGGGCCCTCCTGGGCGTCCTTGGAGACGAAGACCGGGTTGATGATCTCGCCCTGCTTCTGCCAGCGCTCGGCGTAGCTCCAGTCGGGCGCCTCGACGATGACCTTCTTGGTGGCCGCGAGCGCCAGCGGGGCGTTCTCGGCGACCTTGAGGGCCAGCTCCTTGGCCGCGGCGAGGGACCCGCCGGGCTCGGTGAGGCGGTTGACGAAGCCCAGCTCGGCCATCCGCTCGGCGGGGTACTTGTCGCCGGTGAGGGCCATCTCCATGGCGATGTGGAACGGGATCCGCTGCGGCAGCCGGAACAGGCCGCCGGCACCGGCGACCAGGCCCCGCTTCGGCTCGGGCAGCCCGAACTGGGCCTCCCGGGACGCCACCACCATGTCGCAGCTCAGCGCGACCTCGCAGCCGCCCGCGAGGGCGTACCCCTCGACGGCGGCGATCAGCGGCTTCTCGGCGGGACGCTCGGTGATGCCGGCGAACCCGCGGCCCTCCACGATCGGGTTGTCGCCGGTGAGGAAGCCCTTGAGGTCCATGCCCGCGCAGAACGTGCCGCCGGCGCCGGTCAGGATGCCGATCGACAGGTCCTTACGGGAGTCGAGCTCCTCGACCGCGGCCGCGATGCCCTGCGCCACGGCGCCGTTGACGGCGTTCCTGGCCTCGGGACGGTTGATCGTGATGACGAGGACGGCGCCATCTTCTTCGGTGAGAACAGCGTCGGACATTCAGCGCCTCACTTCGGCTGGAAACGGATGCCACCGTCGAAACGGATGGTCTCGCCGTTCATGTAGTCGTTCTCGATCAGGGACTTCACCAGGTGGGCGAACTCCGCGGCGGTGCCCATCCGCTTGGGGAACGGGACGGGCGCGGCCAGCTTGGCCTTGAACGCGTCGGCCGCCTCGCCCTCGCCGTAGATCGGGGTGTCGATGATGCCGGGGCAGATGGTGTTGACCCGGACGCCGATCGCGGCGAGGTCGCGGGCGGCGGGCAGCGTCATGCCGACGATGCCGCCCTTGGAGGCGGAGTAGGCGACCTGGCCGGTCTGGCCCTCCAGCGCGGCGACGGACGCGGTGTTGATCACCACGCCGCGCAGGCCGTCGGCGTCGGCGGGCTCGGTCTTGGAGATGGCCGAGGCGCCGATGCGCATGAGGTTGAAGGTGCCGATCAGGTTGACCTTGATCACGTTCTCGAACGCGGTCAGGTCGTGCGGGCTCCCGTCGCGGCCGACGGTACGGGACGCCCAGCCGATGCCGGCGCTGTTGACGATGACGCGCAGCGGCGCGCCGGTGTCGACGGCGGCCTGGACGGCCGCCTGCACCTGGCCCTCGTCGGCGACGTTGGTCTGGACGAAGACGCCGCCGACCTCGTCGGCCAGGGCCTTGCCCTTGTCCTCGTTCAGGTCGGCGATCACTACCTTGGCGCCGTTGGCGGCCAGCGCGCGGACGGTGGCCTCGCCGAGACCGCTCGCACCCCCGGATACGACGGCGGAAACTCCGTTCAGGTCCATAAGCAGCACCTTACGTGAGGGACCGAATGTGGTTCGGGGCGATGTTACCCAGAGGTCACGATACGGGGCGCGTTTGCCCCCTCGCCTTCCGGGCATGCGCGTCCCCAGAACGCGCCGACCAGGGGGACGAGGATGACCGAACCACCTGCACAGAGCCAGCCCTACCCAGGCCGTACCGCCGATATGGCACCCGAGCCGCACGACGAGATGCGCGGGTACCAGGGCAGCGGCCTGCTCGCGGGCAAGCGCGCCCTGATCACCGGCGGGGACTCCGGGATCGGCCGCGCCGTGTCCGTGGCGTTCGCCAAGGAGGGCGCCGACGTCGCGCTTACCTACCTCAGCGAGGACGACGACGCGCGGCACACCGCCGGGCTCGTCGAGCGGGAGGGGCGCCGCTGCTTCACGTTCGGCGGCGACCTCGCCGAGGAGCGGCACGCGCGCGAGGTCGTCCACCACGCCGCCCGCGACCTCGGCGGCCTGGACGTGCTGGTCCTGCACCACGGCACCCAGGAGCCGGTCAAGGACCTCCGCGAGATCGACGGGCACCAGCTGCGCCGGACGTTCGACGTGAACGTGCTGTCGCTGTTCTGGATCGTCCAAGAGGCCCTGGACCACCTCCGCGACGGCTCCGCCATCGTGATCACCGGCTCGATCAACGGGCTGCGCGGCAACAAGACGCTGATCGACTACTCGGCCAGCAAGGGCGCCGCGATGGTGCTCGCCCAGTCGCTCGCGCAGAACCTCATGGACGACGGCATCCGCGTCAACTGCGTCGCCCCCGGACCCGTCTGGACGCCGCTGATCCCCGCGACGCTCGGCGAGGAGAAGGTCGAGGGCTTCGGCCAGCAGTCCCCCATGGGACGCGCCGGGCAGCCCGACGAGATCGCGCCGTCGTACGTCTTCTTCGCCTCCGGCCGGACGTCCTCGTACTACAGCGGCCAGACGCTCGTCCCCGCCGGCGGGGAGATCCACCCGGGCTGACGGCGAACCGAGCGGCCATGGAACTGCGGCGCAGCGACCCCGAGGAGCCGGGGATCACCCGGCGGCGATGCGGGCGCGGCTTCCGCTACCTCGATCCGGGCGGCCGCACGCCGGAGCCCGAGCAGCTGACCAGGATCAGGGCGCTGGTGATCCCGCCCGCCTGGAAGGACGTGTGGATCTGCCCGGACGGCGACGGCCACATCCAGGCCATGGGCACCGACGCCGCCGGCCGCCGCCAGTACCTCTACCACGAGGAATGGCGCGAGCAGCGGGACCGCGAGAAGCACGAGCGCGTCCTCGAACTGGCCGAACGCCTGCCTGAGGTCCGGGAACGGCTGACCGCCGCCATGGCCGGCCGCGGCTTCACCCGCGAACGCGTCCTCGCCGCCGCCGTACGGCTCATCGACCTCGGCTTCTTCCGCGTCGGCGGCGAGGAGTACGCCGCCGGGAACGGCACGTTCGGCCTGGCCACCGTGCTGCGCGAGCACGTCCGCTGCCGCCGCGACGAGGTGATCTTCGAGTATCCGGCCAAAGGCGCCAAGGAACGCCACCAGGCCGTCGCCGAGGAGGACGTCCGCCGCGTCGTCAACGGCCTCAAGCGACGCCGCGACGGCGGCCCGGAACTGCTCGCGTACCGGACGCCCGGCGGCTGGCACGACGTCCTCACGTCCGACATCAACGACTACATCCGCGAGGTGACCGGCGGCGACTTCACCGCCAAGGACTTCCGGACCTGGCACGCCACCGTGCTCGCCGCCGTCGGCCTCGCCGTCTCGGTACCGCGCGCGGCGGACGGCGAACGCCGCCGCGCCCAGGCCGTCACCCGGGTCGTCCAGGAGGTCGCCGGCTACCTCGGGAACACCCCGGCCGTCGCGCGCGCCTCGTACATCGACCCGCGCGTCATCGAGCTGTACGAGCGCGGCGAGACGATCGCGCCCGCCCTCACCGAACTGGGCGTCGACACCGAGACCGGCGAGCTGGCCACCCAGGGCCCGGCGGAACGGGCCGTCCTGGAACTCCTGCGCGAGCACGGCTGAACGGCCACGGGATCACGCCCCTCCTGCCAACCGCGATCCCGTGGCCGGTCACCCCGGCGCGCCCTGGCGCGCCGCCCCCGAGGCCACCACCGACGGGCGGGCCCCGTCGAAACCGTCGACGCAGTACATCGCGTACGCCTGGCGGATCACCGGCAGCGCCACGTTGCGGACCCGTACCCCGCCCGGCGTCTCGCCCTTCTCCGTCCCCTTGTGGGCATGGCCGTGGATCGCGAGCGTCGTGTCCGCCGCGTCGATCGCCTCGGCCATCAGGTAGCTGCCGAGGAACGGGTAGATCTCCGGCGGCTCCCCCGCCAGCGTGTCCTCGACCGGCGAGTAGTGCGTCAGCGCGATCCGCACGTCCGCGTCCAGCTCCAGCAGCGCGCACCCGAGCCGCCCCGCGAAATCCTTCGTGTGCCCGACGAACGCCTTCATCTCCGGCTCGCCGAAATCGCTCGCGCACCTGCCCTGGAAACCGCCCCCGAAGCCCTTGCCGCCCGCCACCCCGAGCCGGATGCCGTGGCAGTCGACCACCGTCCCGTCGCCCTCCAGCACCGTGATCCCGGCCTCCCGGAGAACGGCGGTGATCTCGTCCTGGGCGTCGGAGTGGTAGTCGTGGTTCCCCAGCACGGTGATCACCGGGACGCCGAGGTCGCGCAGCTCGCCCGCCGCGACCCGGCCCTCCTCGACCGTCCCGTGCCGGGTCAGGTCACCGGCGACCAGGAACACGTCGGCGTTGCCGGCCAGCCGGCCCAGCCGCTCCCGGTACGAGCCGGCGACCTCCGGCCCCACATGCAGATCGCCCACCGCGGCCACACGGATCATGACAGCGTCTCCTCCCCGTCCGGCTCCCGCACCGAGACCACCGACACCTCGTTCCTGATCCGCCGCCCCTCCGCCGCGCCGTGCGCGGCGTCCTCGATCTCGCGGCGCTGCCCCTCCGTCATCACCTGGCCGCGCAGGTACACCACGTCCCCGCGGACGTCCACATGGACGCCCAGCTCGTGCACCCGCTCGGCGAGCTTCTCCTGGATGTGCGCGGCCACGTACTCGGCCTGGCCGCCATGGCCGGATCCTTCGCTCACAGGAAATCCCCCTCGATCACTCCGAGCCGGGCCAGCAGGACGAGGAACGCGTACGCGTACGGGGAGTCCGCCGTCTCCGCGGCGACATGCGGCCAGTCGACCTGCTCCCGCAGCGCACGGCAGACATGCAGAAAACCACCGAAGTCACACGAAGTCTCGCTGAACGCGAGAATCCGCATGATCACCAGATCGGTCGCGCGCAGCACCGGCATCAGCACCGCCGCCACCGACATCTTCTCCGCCCGGCCCAGCAGCGCGTCGTCCACCGGACGGCCCGACGGCGCGTAGATCAGATCGATCAGCTGATCGCCGTCATAGGCCTTCGCCAGCCAGTTCTCCGGCGCCTCGTACCGCCGCATCCCCGCCTCGCCGAGCGCCGCCAGCGCCGCCTCCACATCACGCTCGCGCAACACGAAATCCACATCGTGCGTCGAGACCGCGGCACCGTGCACGTACGCGGCGAACCCGCCCGCAAGCGCGAACTCGATCCCCGCCTGCTCCATCACGGCCGCCGCCCGCTTCAAACTCGTCAGCAGCCCGTCCTCGACCGACCCCGACCCCGCGCCGGATCCGGATCCGGATCCGGCGCCGGAGCCGGCGGGCGGATCGAACGCTCTGGCCCCAGCGTGCACTTCCTCCACACGTTCCCCTGGATTGTTGGCGTCGCGAAGCCGGTACCCACACAACCAAGGTCTAGTCCTGTCACTGTGGAGGGGCGACCCTCCACACCACCCGGGCCCGGGGTGAGTGCCCTGCGCTCGTTCCTCGCTTCGGGCACCCGCCCCGGGGCAGGGGACTCCGTCCCCCGCACCCCCTGCGAGGGGCTTCGCCCCCTCGACCCCCTTTTGGGGCTTTGCCCCTCGCCCCTCGCCCCCGGCGCGGGCTGGGGTGGAATGGGTATGTGCGCAGGCCCGGTCACGGGGTCTCCGTGGCCGGGCCTGTTGGGACGCTGGGCTGGGCTAGCAGTCGACTAGATCAGGGGACTGGTTGAGGAGCTGGGCCCGGGGCGAGACGAACGTGGCGTGGCGGTCGGCGGTGCCGGCGGCGCCCGGCTCGAACGCCGCGACGCGGTGACAGTTCTGGAACGCCAGGCGTACGCCGAAGTGGCGTTCCAGCGCGCCGCGCATCGCGTCGCTCGCCAGGGCTCGCAGGAGTTCGCCGCGGGCCTTCTCGTCCGGCGGCGGCACCTGGTTGTCGGCGAAGCCGTCGTCGGACGCGCGCATCCGGCCGACTACGTCGCCGATGACCTGCCAGGCGTACGGCAGCGAGTCGCGTACGCAGGCGACGAACGCGGCGTCGTCCACCTCGCCCTGGCGGGCCTGCTCCAGCAGCCGGTCGTCGACAGTCAAGGACATGGCCGTTCTCCCCTCTCGCCATCGGCCCGGGGTGATCCGGGCCGGAGAACAGGCTTGCATGAAAACGATATTCATTCCAGCGTGGCGAGGTGGGAGTTTCCTCTCCAATCGGTCAGGGGACCCGGTACGGGGCGGGCGGTGTGGGCGTCGTGCCGAAGCAGGTCGCGATCGGGTCCTCGATCGAGCACCACGCGGGCTTGCGCACCGGCACGTACCCGCCGGGGACGCCGCGGTTCGCGATGATCGAGCGGTACGCGGCGACGCCGTCGGTCGGCCGGCGGGTCAGGGCGGGGTCGTTCAGGACGTCCACCGTGTAGAGGCCGAAGCGGGGACGGTAGCCGCCCCACTCGTAGTTGTCGGTCAGGCTCCAGTGGTTGTAGCCGATGACCTTCACGCCGTCGGCGATGGCGCGCTGCACCCAGTAGAGGTGGTCGCGCAGGTGGTCGGTGCGGCGGTAGCCGTCGGGACGGGGCTTGCCGTCGTCGGTCGGCATGCCGTTCTCGACGATGTAGAGGGGCAGGTGCGGCAGCCGGCGCTGGTAGTTCCTCAGGACGTAGTAGAGGCCCTCGGGCTCGGGGTCGACCTTCCAGTACTCGCCCGTGGCGGCGTTGATCGCCGACCAGTTCTGCAGGCTCGCGCCGTAGTAGTAGTCGATGCCGATGAAGTCGAGCTTGTCGGTGACCTCGTTGAACAGCGCGGCGTCGAAGACCCCGTTGAAGACCGAGCCGTACGCGACGTTGGTCGACACCGGCGCCCCGGGATCGACCTCGTGGATCATGTCGTACGCGGCGCGGTGCGTCCTGATCAGCGCGTCCCGCATCGCGAGCAGCTGGCCGGGGTGCATCGGCCGCATCATCGTCTCGTGGTAGATGTACTGGCTCGCCTCGTTGAAGGTGATCCAGATGACGCCCTGGCCGCGGTAGCGCTCGACCATGAAGCGGGCGTGCCGCAGCCAGTCCGCGGACGTGCGAGGGTCGTCCCACGAGCCCTGGTCGACCACCCAGCCGGGGTGGACCCAGTGGTCGAGGGTCAGCATGGGGCGCATCCCGGCCGCCTTGATCCGGCGGACCAGGTCGTCGTAGTACGCCAGCTCGCGCTCGTCCCGCACGCCGCGGCGCGGTTCGATCCGCGCCCACTCCAGTGAGGTGCGGAAGACGTTCACGCCGAGGTCGCGGGCGCGCTGGACGTCCTCGGGGTAGCGGTGCCGGAAGTCGACCGCGTTCTTGTACGGGTCCTTGATGCCGGACGCCTTCTTCTCGACGTACCGGCTCCAGTTGCTGTCGGGGGCCGACCCTTCGGACTGGAAGCCGCTCGTGGACACGCCCCACAGGAAGTCCGCGGGGAACTTGGCCACCCCGGGCGCGGTCTCGGCGGCCTGGGCGGGGGGCTGGAACGCGGCGGCGGCCACCGCGGCGGACAGGAGCAAAGCGGACAGGGTGTGGGGGATGCGGCGCGGGCGACCGGCTCTGCCGAACACGGTGTCTCCCTCCGGAGCGATATGAAACTTCTTCGGATATCAGGCCCCGCGGCGCCTCTTGTCAACCCCCTGGGCGCCGGAGAGTGAGGGGCGGGCTCCGTTCCGTGGCGGTCATGGGAATCGTTTCGGGGGCGGAATATCCAATTCTGAAAAGTGTGGCGTTCATCACAGGGCAGTAAATGATCAAATCGAGAATCCGTGACAGGGCACTGACGGACAGCCAGGGAATGCGAGGCCGATCTTTCGTCGCGAGAGGGTCCCGGAAGGGCGTAAGGGGCCCGTAAATGTGCCGAGTTCCCAATAGTGACTCACATCACTTTCGCGGTACGGGAAGCCCGAGAAAACGCAGCTTGCGGGCTCCTGTGGCCACCGTTCCAGACGGGCGTCCAGGGCCATTCGATCTACCTGGGATTTGCCTGCGGCGGAGATCCGTGGCTACGTTCTCACCGTTCCGTGCGGCACAGGCGCCGCCCAGACAACAGAACACTCACGCCGACGTGCGGTGCGGCCCCCTGACCTTCCGCCGCCCGAGGATCCCGCGCGATCGGCCGCCGCGTCCGTGCAGACACGAAGCACGGAGCCGGAGAGCGCCGGCGGCACATCCGATGACACCCGACCCCTGGGCATCGCCGTGCCGGTACGCGCCGCAGCCCCACACACCCCAAGCGGAGTCCCCGCTCGCGGTGCGGGCTGCCCGGTAGGCACCCAACCGCGAGGTCAGGAGCCATCCTGAGTACGTCCCGTAACCCCCGGAAGACCGCCGTCCCCTTCAAGCCGTTCACCGGTGGCGTCGTGCTCAGCGCCACGGCCGCGCTCGGAGCGTCGCTCCTGGCCGCCGGCCCGGTGCACGCGGCCACCGCGCCGCAGGCGGCTGCCGCTCCCCAGCAGGCGACGCTGGTGAGCGCGAAGGCCAAGGTCACCTCGGCGCAGAAGTCCAAGCAGAAGAAGCGCGCGGCCAAGGCCGTGTCGTACGCCTACAAGCAGATCGGCGACCCGTACCGCTACGGCGGCACCGGGCCCGGCTCGTGGGACTGCTCGGGCCTGGCCGGCGGGGCGTGGCGCAAGGCGGGCGTGAAGCTCCCGCGCACGACCACGCAGATCTACAAGAAGCTCAAGAAGCACAGGGTGTCCTGGAAGGGCGCCGTCAAGGGCGACCTGCTGTTCTTCTACTCCGGCAAGAGCCACATGGGGATCTACGTCGGCAACGGCTACATGATCCACGCGCCGAGCTCGGGCAAGAAGGTCAAGAAGATCAAGCTCACCAAGTACTACAAGCGGAACTTCAGCGGGGCCGTGCGCCCCGGCTACTGATCCGCCAGACCGCGGGCCCGCTCCTCCCCCCGGGGAGCGGGCCCGCGCCCGTGCGGTCAGCCGTCCAGGGCGGGGTAGTCGGTGTAGCCGCGGTGGTCGCCGCCGTAGAAGGTGCTCGCGTCCGCCTCGTTGTACGGTCCGCCCGCCCGGATCCGCGCCGGCAGGTCGGGGTTGGCCAGCCACATCTCGGCGAACGCCACCGCGTCCGCGACCCCCTCGCGCAGCGCCTCGGCGCCGTACTCGGGACGGGACGGGAACGCGTCCGGCGCCGGGTGCGGGTTCAGGACCAGCGCCGACGGCCACTCGGCCCGCAGCCGCCGGGTGAGCTCCCGGTCGCCCAGCTCCATCACGTGCAGGTACGCGAGCCCCAGCGGCGCGAGCGCCCGGACCAGCGCCGGGTACAGGTCGGCGGTGTCGCTCTCGGAGACGCCGTTCGCGGTCGTCCCGGGCGAGATCCGGAAACCGACGCGCTCGGGGCCGACGGCCTCGCCGACCGCGCGGGCGACCTCGACCGCGAACCGGATCCGGTTGGGGATCGAGCCGCCGTACTCGTCGGTGCGCGTGTTGCTGCCGTCCGCCAGGAACTGGGTGACCAGGTAGCCGTTCGCACCGTGGATCTCCACGCCGTCGAAGCCCGCGTCGATCGCGTTGCGGGCCGCGTCCGCGAAGTCCTGGACCGCCGCCGCGATGTCGTCCAGGGTCATCTCCCTCGGCACCGGGTGGTCGAGCATGCCGTCCGGGCTGTACATCCGCTCGCCGCTCGCGATCGCGGACGGCCCCAGCGGCAGCCCGCCGTCCGGGTAGAGGGACGGGTGCCCGACGCGTCCCGCGTGCATCAGCTGCGCGAAGATCCGGCCGCCCGCCGCGTGCACCGCGCCCGTCACCTCCCGCCACGCCGCCACCTGCGCGGCCGTGTGCAGGCCGGGCGTCCACATGTAGCCCTGCCCCCGCTCGCTCGGCTGCGTGCCCTCAGTGATGATCAGTCCGGCGGCGGCGCGCTGCGCGTAGTACTCCGCGGTCAGCGCGGTCACCTTGCCCGCCTCGTACGCGCGGCTGCGGGTCATCGGCGCCATCAGCAGCCGGTTCGGCAGCTCCAGCTTGCCCACGGTCACCGGCTCGAACAGCTCGTCCATCGCGTTCTCCCAAGATGTCGTCATCGCGTTCCTGCTGCTGACGACGTTAGGAGCGGGCGGGTACGGGGCGAATCCGTATGGTTTCGGTACCGGGCACCGTAGTTTTGAGGGGTGCTCTACGGGCGGGAAGAGGAACAGGCGCGGATCGCGCGGCTGATCGCGGACGTGCGCGACCACGGGCGCAGCCATGCCGCGGTGATCCGCGGCGAGCCCGGCATCGGGAAGTCCACGCTGCTGGAGTGGGCCGTCACGCAGGCCGCCCCGGGCGAGGGCCGGCTGCTCCGGGCGACCGGCTTCGAGGCCGAGGCGACGATCGCGTTCGCCGGCCTCAACCAGCTGCTGTGGCCCGTCCGGGACCGGCTGGACGCCCTGCCCGGCCCGCAGGCCGCCGTGCTGCGCGGCGCGCTCGGCCTCGACGCCCCGGCCGGCGGCGCCGACCGCTTCCTCGCCGGGCTCGCCGTCCTCACCCTGCTCGCCGACCTCGCCGAGGCCGGCCCGCTGCTGTGCGTGGTCGACGACGCGCAGTGGCTCGATGCCGCGACCGCGGAGGCGCTGCTGTTCGCGGCGCGGCGGCTGGCGGCCGAGGGCGTGCTGATGCTGTTCGCCGCCCGGGACGAGGGGTTCGACGGCGGCGGCTTGGAGGAGCTGCGGCCGCGCCGGCTCGGCCGCCAGGACGCCGTACGGCTGCTGCGCGAGCACGACGGCGTACCGGCGCTACTGCGCGAGCAGATCGTCAAGGAGTCGGCGGGCAACCCGCTGGCGCTGATCGAGCTGGGATCGGCCTGGAACGGGCGCGGCGGCGCGCCGGGCACCGCGACCGCGCCGCTGCCGCTCGCCGACCGGGTGACCGCCGCGTTCCGCGAGCAGATCGCGCGGCTGCCGGAACGCACCCGGCTGATGATGCTGATCGCCGCGGCCGAGGGGCGTGGCCACCTGCCCAGCACGCTCGTCGCCGCCGGGGCGCTCGGTGCCGGCCTCGGCGACCTGGAGGCCGCGGAACGCGCCGGGCTGATGGAGGTGGCGCCGCCCGCGTACCGGTTCCGGCACCCGCTGATCAGCGCCGCCGCCTACCAGGGCGCCACCGCCGCCCGGCGCCTGGAGGTGCACCGCGCCCTGGCGGACACCGCCACCGACGTCGACTGCGTCGTGCGGCACCGGGCGTCCGCGGCGGTCGCGCCCGACGAGAGCGTCGCGGCCGACCTGGAGGCCGCGGCGGAACGGGCGTGCGACCGCACCGGGTACAACGTCGCCGCCCGCCTCTACCAGCAGGCCGCCGAGCTGACGCCCGAGCGCGTCGACCGGGCCCGCCGGCTGGCCACCGCGGCCGCCGCGATGCTCCAGGCGGGCGAGACCCGCGGCGCCGAGGACCTCGCCGCGGCCGCCGAGCGGATCACCGACGACCCGGCCGGGCACGCCGTCCTGGCGCGGCTGCGCGCGACGGTCGAGTTCGAGCGCGGCGACCCGCGCGCCGCCGCGCGGATGCTCGCCGACCAGGCCGGACGCATGGACGGCGGCGACCGCGACGCGCTGCTGCGGACCGCCGCGGCGTACGCCTGGATGGCCGGCGAGTCGCCCGTGCTGTGCCGGGCCGCCGCGCTGCTGCCCGCCACCGACCGGGCCGTCCAGGGCATGGCGCGGCTCATCGAGGGCGACTACGGGCGCGGCCTGCCGCTGCTGGCGGGCCTGGACGCCGGCGGGGTGGACGACCGGATCGAGGCCGTCCAGGCCATCCTCGCCGCCCTCATCGTCGGCAACGACGCCGGCGCGCTCGACCGCGCCGCCGCCGAGGCCGCGCTCTGCCGCCGGCAGGGCCTCATCGGCGCGCTGCCGAACGTCCTCCAGCTGCTCGCGCAGGCGCAGATCGCCGCCGGGCTGCACCAGGACGCGCGGGCGACCGTCGCCGAGGCGACCGGCCTCGCCCGCGACACCGGCTTCGAGCGGCGCGCCGAACGCCTCGCGGACGTCCTCTCGCGGGTCGCGGCCATCGAGGGCGACGAGCGCTCGGTCGCGGGCGCCGACGGCGGCTCGCTCGGGCTGCTCGACCTGGGACTCGGCCGGTACGAGGACGCCGTCCGCCGCCTGGAGCAGGTCGTGCGCGGCCCGCACCGGCACACCGCCGACGTCATGATCTCCGCGGCCGACCTGGTCGAGGCCGCCGTCCGGGCCGGTTCCGGTGAACGCGCGCAGGAGGCGCACGAGACGTTCGCCGCCTGGGCCGAAGCCGGCCGGCAGCCATGGGCCCTGGCCGTCGCGTCACGTTCGCAGGCGCTGCTGACCGACAGCGAGAAGCCGTTCACGGACGCGCTCGCACTGCACGCCGGACGCCCGTTCGAGAAGGCGCGGACGGAACTCCTCTACGGGGAGTGGCTGCGGCGGGCGCGGCGGCGCTCCGACGCACGCGTACCGCTGCGTTCGGCGCTGGAGGCGTTCGAACGGCTGCGGGCCGAACCCTGGGCGGAACGGGCGCGCGCCGAGCTGCGCGCGACGGGCGACGGCGACCACGCCCAACCGGCGGCGCCCGCCCTGCTCGACCGCCTCACCCCGCAGGAACGGCAGGTCGTCCGGCTCGCCGCCGACGGCAACAGCAGCCGCGAGATCGCCGCCCAGCTCTTCCTCAGCCCGCGGACGGTCGAATACCACCTGTACAAGGCATATCCGAAGCTCGGCGTCTCCTCCCGCAAGGAACTCACCCGCCTGCGCGAACTCCTGGAACCGGTGGCCGGCTGAGCCAGAATGGTCGGCGATGACCGCCTATGACCGCGCCCACGCCTCCCTGCTGGGGCTGGCACTCGGAGACGCCCTCGGGTCGCAGTTCTTCATCCCCGCCAACCGTCCCGCCTATGAAGAGCAGACCCTCCCGCCCCCTCCCTGGGAATGGACGGACGACACCGAGATGGCCGCCTCGGTACTGCTCGTCCTGTCTCAGCATGGGCGCATCGACCAGAACGCCCTTGCAGCGGCCTTCGCCGAACACCACGACTTCGACCGCGGCTACGGGCCGTCCACCAACCGGCTGCTGCGCCTGATAAGAGAGGGCGGCGACTGGCGCGTCCTGGCACACGAACCGTTCGACGGGCAGGGCTCCTGGGGGAACGGCGCCGCGATGCGGGTCGCGCCCCTCGGGGCCTGGTACGCCGACAACGTCGAGAAGGCCGCCCGCGAAGCGGAACTGTCCGCCGCCGTTACGCACCCGCACCCCGAGGCGGTAGCAGGCGCGATAGCGGTCGCAGTAGCCGCCGCCATCGCATGCGAACGGCCCTCCCCCGGCGCCTTCATCGACACGATCCTCCGGCACGTGCCCCACGGGAACGTCCACGACGGCATCCAGGAAGCGCGGCGGCTCCTGACCGTACGGGATCCCGCCCTGGCCGCCTCCGTCCTCGGCAACGGCCGCCAGGTCGCCGCCCGCGACACCGTCCCGTTCACGATCTGGGCCGCCGCCCACCACCTGGACGACTACGAACGGGCCTTCTGGACCACCGCGGCCGCCGGCGGCGACATCGACACGACATGCGCGATCGTCGGGGGGATCGTCGCCGCCCATACCGGCCTCCCCGCCTCCTGGCTGGAGGCGTGCGAACCCCTGCCGTACTTCCTGGGCTGACGGTCAGCCCAGGATCGCGTACACGGTCGAGGCTCGGGCCGCCGGCTCGTCCTCCCCATCGGCGGTCATCGTCACATCGGCGAACGCCAGCGTCCGCCCCAGCTTCGTGATCACCACCTCGACCAGCACGTCCTTGCCGGCCACCGGCCGCTGGAACGTCGTGTTCTGCTGCACCGTGGTCATCGGCACGAACCCGCCCCGCGCCGCCGACACCGCGATCACCGTCGCCGTGTCGGCCGCCGCCATCAGCGCCTGCCCGGACAGCCCACCGCCCTCCCGGGCCAGCCGCTCCGACCAGGGCAGCCGCAGCACCGCGCGCCGCTCCCCCACGTCCTCGACCTTCAGTCCCAGGTCCCGGACCCAGGGCGCGAAATTCTCGCGCAGGATGTCATCGCCGTCCGCGGGCTTCACCGTCACCCCGCCATGATGCACGCTGAAGGCATGCGTGAGGAGATCTTCCTGCCCGCCACCTACGCCGCGGGCGTCCCGTACGAGGCGTTCCGGCGCCTCCGCGCCGAGGCGCCCGTCTGCCGGATCCCCGAACCCGCCGTCGGCCCCTGGCCCGCCGGCCCCGGCTACTGGGCCGTGTTCCGGCACGCCGACGTCAAGCACGTCCTGCGTTCCCCGGACCTCTTCTCCTCCCACCTCGGCGCCACCCAGATCCGCGACCCCGACACGCCCGAGGACCTCGAGTTCGTCCGCGCGATGATGCTCAACCAGGACCCGCCCGGCCACTCCCGCCTCCGCCGCATCGTCGCCGCCGCGTTCACGCCGCGCGCCGTCCGCGCCCTCGAATCCACCATCGAGGACCGCGCCCGCACCCTCGTCA
Source organism: Spirillospora sp. NPDC029432 (assembly GCF_040703975.1). Classification (NCBI taxonomy): domain Bacteria; kingdom Bacillati; phylum Actinomycetota; class Actinomycetes; order Streptosporangiales; family Thermomonosporaceae; genus Spirillospora; species Spirillospora sp. NPDC029432. The sequence continues at coordinate 113,131 of NZ_JBEZWH010000014.1, read as the reverse complement.
CCGCCGCCCGCGGCACCGAACTCGACTTCGTCGAACTGGCCGCCGACCTGCCCGTCTGGACGCTCGCACGGCTCATGGGCGTCCCCGACGAGGACCGCCGGCTCCTGTACGACTGGGCCTCCCGGGTGATCGGCTACCAGGACGCCGAGTACGCCGGCCTCTCCACCGCCGACCTGGACTCGCTGACCCCCATGGGCCGCACCGCCGTCCGCTCCCGCCCGCACTCCCCACATCGCCCCGACGGCCGCCCGATGAACCCCCGCTCCCGCGCCGCCCTACGCGACATGTTCGCGTACGCGCACGCCCTCGCCTCCAGCAAACGCCAAGGGGACGACATCATGTCCCGAATGCTCGCGGGCGGCCTGACCCCCGACGAATTCGAGAACATGTTCTTCCTCTTCGCCGTGGCAGGAAACGAAACACTCCGCAACGGCATCCCCGGCGGCCTCCTGACCCTCCTGGAAAACCCGGACCAACTCCGAAAACTCCAGGAGGACCCCGGCCTCCTCCCCGGCGCGATCGAGGAGATGCTCCGCTACTGGCCGCCGGTCATGGACTTCCGCCGCACCGCGACCCGCGACCTGACCCTCGGCTCCCAGCACGTGAAGCGCGGCGAGAAAGTGGTCGTCTACCACGCCTCCGCCAACCGCGACGAGTCCGTCTTCCCGTCCCCCGACGTCTTCGACATCACCCGCACACCGAACGACCACGTCAGCTTCGGCTTCGGCCCCCACTTCTGCCTCGGCGCCCACCTGGCCCGCGTCCAGATGCGCGCCCTCTTCCGCCAACTCCTCCCCCTGAAAATCCACCGCACCGCCCCCGAAACCCGCCTGGCCTCCAATTTCCAGAACGGCCTAAAACACCTCCCAATCTCCCTCCACTGACCCCAACCCCACTCATCTGGACGCCCCCGTCCAGCGCCTCCCCTCAGGCCCTCATGTTCACCGCGACCACGGGCCTCAACACGCCAACACACATCGAAGACCTCGGACGGCTGGCGCGGCAGTGCGGGCAGCGTCCCCGACCGCGCCGGTGCCGTGCCGGACAGCCGACCCGGGTACCGGGGCGACGCGCGCAGCGCTCCCGGCCGCGCCGGGCTCGCGCCCAGCGGGCGGGGCACGAACGGAGGATGGGGCGGGCAGGCCAACGGCTCCGACGGCCGGGGGACGGGCGGGGCGGCGCCAGGGCCGACCAGGCCGAGCGGCCCTCCGCCCGTGCGGCCGGGGCCGTCCGGTGGGGCGGCGGAGCGTCCGCCCGCAGGACAGCAGGGGCCCGGCCGTCCGCCGGTCGCCCCGAACAGCCCAGGACGTGCGCCGCTCCCTGCCCCCGGTTTCGGGCCCGGGAGCCCGCCCACTGCACCGCCGGATGGAACCTGGTCGACGAGGCGGCCCTCGGTCGTCCCCGAGCAGCCCAGGTTCACGCCCGGCAACGTGCCCGGCACGACTCGCCGCGGCCCCCTCAGCAAGGGCAACATCACCACGGAAGTCGCCGTCCAGGGCCTGGAGATCGTCTACCGGCGGATGCTCGCCAAGAACATGGCCTGGCTGGTCGACCGGCTGACGCACGACAAGACAGCCGCCGGCCGGTACCTCGCCGAGTACGAGGAGTTCGAGGGCATGAACTGGTCAGGGCGGCTCAGCCGGGACCTCAGGGACTTCCTCGGCCTTGACGACAAGGAGTTCCTCAACGACTACTTCAACCCCGAGTTGAGGAAATACCTCATGGACCTCCACTGGCCCGAGCCGGAGATCGGGATGAACCCCAACGACCGGTACGCGCTCTACCAGTACCGCGCCGGCCAGGAGGGCAGGAACCTGGACCTGCTGCTTCGCGACCGGACGGCGGAACCGGCTCCCAGGACCGGCCCGAAGCGGGATCGCGACGAGGACGAGCCGCGGTCGCGGATCAAGTCGGGCAAGGTCACCAAGGGCAAGGTGGGCAGCCACCTCGACGACGACGAGCCCAAGACCTACGGGCGGCAGGGCGCCAGTTCCAACACGGTCGATCCGGACTACGGCAACAGCGGCCGCGAGTCGCAGGCCAGGAAGCGGCAACGCAACAGCGACAACGGCAGCTACGACTCGCACAACGACGGCGGCTCCTCGGGCGACGGCTCGTCCGGCGGCGCGCCGAGCGGTGGCGCGCCTCCGGCGCCGACGCCCAGCGGAGGCGGTGCCCCGTCCGGCAACGCCGCGCCCGGCAGCGGCGGGCCGCCCAGCGGCGCCGGTCCCGCGCCCGACCCCGGGCACGGCAAGCTCAACAAGCTCGACGCCGACCCGCCCTCCGGCGGAGGCGGCGGCGATCCGTCCAAGCGGGTCTGACCCGGCACGATGAAACCCGGAGGCCCGCGCCGCACGGCGCGGGCTTCCCGTATTCAACCCAGAACGCCCTGCCCGCAGGCAGGGGCCACGCCGACGCCGCGATCCGCCTCACTCCCCACCGTCCCGGGCGCCGGTTTGGCACTCCCGCGAAGGAGACCACCGCGACCCCGGATCGCCCGCCGAAGCAACGAACGCGCCTGCCGCATCCGAGGCGACGGCAAGCCAATTCACGCGCGAGGCGACGCCGACGGCCCGACTCGCCGCCCGCCAGGGGTCGGTCGCGCGTCGCTTCGAAACTCGGCACTCAGCTGCAGGAGGTCACCGGCTGCGCAGGCACTCGGCCACTTGATCGATCGCCGAGGTGGGCCAGCTGATCGACGTCCAGCCGTCGGCCCGTGCCGGGACCGACCGGACTGCTTCGACGCCGGCCAAGATGGTCATCAGCGCCGGCGCCGCGTCCGTTCGTACGGTGACCCATGCGCGCCCGGCATTGATCCTGGCGAGACGTGGGATCTCGTCGGCTTCGGCCCCCGTGGTTCCAGCGAGAGTAGCCTCGCCGCCGTCTTGGCAGCTCAGGAGCGTCTCGTAGCCGAGCTGCCACAGAGTGGCGACGACGGGCACCATCAGCGTGTCGATCTCGACGCGCTCGCCGTCCGGTGCCGTCAAGGTCTGCGATGGATGATGCTGGAGAGCGCCCACGCGTGTTCTCCAATGGAGAGGCTCCCGCCACTGTGCCTGGTGTGCGCGGCGAGTTCCAGTTCCCTCGTGGCCAGAGGTCGGTCCTCCCGGTGCCCGCCGGACTTGCCGCCAAGGCCGTACCTTCCGGCTGGTGCGTGGCGTGCTGGTGGGGTGGGCGCAGAGCCCGACAGTTACTCCAGCCGCCTTCGCATCAGGGTGCAGATCGTCTCGTAGCGGATCACCGAACCGTCCGGCGCTTCTGCGTCCCAAGCTTCCGGCCTGCGGTCATAGGCCACATATCCGAGTCGTTCATAGAGGGCGCGGGCCCTGGGATTGGACTCTTCCACTCCCAGTTCGGCCCAGTAAAGACCCCTCTCAAGAATCCGCTTCTCCGCGGCGCGGACCAGAGCAGTGCCGATCCCGCACGACCGCAAGGCCGGATGAACCGAAAACTGCCACAGCGATCCCGCTTCCGGGGAGGGTGCGTAGTCGACTCCGCCGATGGCCACCGGGAGGTTGGACGGAGGGCAAATCGCCAGGTAGTCCACCTCGCCACGGTGCCTGCGCTCCAGCGCGTCGGCGACATGCGCGAGGTGCGTGCCGGAACCGGCCCACGTGCACGACGGCAGGTCCTCATGGACCAAGTCACGTACCGAAAACTCCACGACGACGCTCATCACCCGCACCACCTCCCCTCCGCCAGGGTGCCGACCTCCACTTCCCGGGACAACTCGTTTATCCATGGCTCGGGTGACGCCGCTTTCGCCTGCGCCGTTGGAGGACGGTGCGCCCCGCGATCGAACCGGGACGTGGGCCGCTGCCGACTGTGCCGCCGCCTGTGAGCACAGAGCGTGCTGCCTCCGCGTTGAGTGAGGCTGTCAGGTGCGGCGGGCGTGGGACGCGAGGCGGTCGGCGAGCCCGATGACGAGGTCGCGCAGCTCATCGGGGCGTTCGATGACGAACGGCCGGTCGAGTGAGGCGAGTAGCGCAGGCAACCAGTCGAGCCGTTCGGCCCGCAGCTCGACCCGGTGCCAACACTCGGTTGCTGGATCTTGTTCTGTGGTGGGTACGAGCTCTTCCACGGTCGCGATGGAGACGGGAAAGCGAGCGCGGAGCTGCTCGACCGTCCCGTGGATCCGCAAGGTCACCTCGTGCCGGTACGGCGCTGCGGCGAATCCCGACAGGACGCGCTGTGCCGGGTCCGGCCCGGCGGGGGCCTCGAAGGTGCCGGGCTGGGTTCTGGCCTCGGTGACGCGGTCGAGGCGGAAGGTCCGGTTCTCGCCGATCGCGGGGTCTGCGCCGGTGACGTACCAGCGGCTCGAATGGCTGACGATCCCGTACGGATGCAGGGTGCGGTCGCTGCGCCGGCCATGGCGATCGGTGTACCTGAACGAGACGGGCCGGTGGTGGCGTACCGCATCGGCGATGGTCAGCAGGGTCCCGGCGTCCGGAGCGGCGAACTCGTGGGGCGGCTTGGTGAAGGCGAGGGACCGCTGGAGCGCGTCGAGCCTGTGGGCGAGACGTTCGGGAAGCACCCGCCGGATCTTGGCCGCCGCCGTCTCGCTTGCGGTGTCCGCCGCCGTCGCCAGCCCCGTACGCCGGCCGGCGATGAGGCCGAGCAGCACCGCGAGCGCCTCGTCGTCGTTGAGCATGAGCGGCGGCAGGCGGTAGCCGCGGGCGAGGCGGTAGCCGCCGTAGCGGCCGCGCACCGCCTCGACGGGGATGTCGAGGTCGATCAACTGGTCGACGTACCGCCGCACGGTACGGCCCTCGACGCCGAGCCGGTCGGCGAGTTCGGCGATCGTCCGGGTGCCGCCCGACTGCAGCAGCTCCAGCAGGACGAGCATGCGGCCGGTGGGTCGGGACATATTTCTCAGCCTACGACCGATAGTGGACCGATTCTGTCCACTATTGCGCCTAACGTGCCCAAGCGCAGACCCCACGAACCTAGGAGGAACGCCATGGATTTCGTTTCGATCCGCATCATCACCGATGACGTCGCACGCCTCGTCGAGTTCTACGAGAAGGCCACCGAGGTGAAGGCGGTCTGGTCCACTGAAGACTTCGCCGAGCTCACGACCCCCGGCGCCACCCTGGCGATCGCCGGCACCCGTACCGTCCCGCTGTTCGCTCCAGGCTCCGCCCGCCCGGCCGACAACCACAGCGTGATCATCGAGTTCCTGGTCGACGACGTGGACCGCACGTACTGGAACCTGACGGACTTCATCACCGACTTCGTCACCGAGCCCACCACGATGCCCTGGGGCAACCGGTCGCTGCTGTTCCGCGACCCCGACGGCAACCTCGTCAACTTCTTCACCCCGGTGACCCCGGCCGCCGTCGCGAAGTTCGCTCGCTGACGCCGAACGGACCACCCGCGTTCCACCCGAGCCCCGAATCCCCGAAGCCACGGCGGAGGGCAAGTAGCGCCGCGTCTCCTGTGAGGCACACTGGCCGATAGCTAGAAGGTCGGTTTCGCGGAGCATGCGCATTACCGTTGCGGGTGACGGGCGGCCCGCCCCTCTTCTCGCCGGGACGCCTAAATGAGCCGGCCAGGTCGGCGTCGCCGCCGAACATCCTCGCGGCCTGGTCCGCAGCTCGCCGCGAAGAGCCGGGCGCCGATCAGCGCTCGTGAGGCCTATCCCTCTCGTTCGATGCCGCGATGGGCGGCGGAGGCCATGCCGAGCCAGGTGTGGGGGTTGCCCGCCCAGCACCAGCCGAGCTTGGGGGCGTTCTGGCTGATCCATATCGCCGGGACGCGGCGGTCACCGGAGCGCGAGCCGCCCAGGGAGAAGCATTTGTTCTTGACCAGGACCTCCGGGAACTGGGTGATCACGGCGATGCCCTCCTCGATGGTGAGAAGGGTCCGTCCCCTGGTGCCGATGGCGGCCATGGCGTCGTTGGGGACGGCGCCGCAGAACTCCTCGCCGCGTTCGATGCCGAACAGCAGGTAGACCGGCTGATCGGGGAGGTCGACCTCCTCGATGGCGACGAAACGTTCCAGGGATCCCGGCTCGAAGGAACGGTCGACGAAACCGGGCTTGGCCTTTCCGTACAGGGTGGTGCGCGGCATCATCTGCTCGATCGGGACGACCTGACGCTTGACCACGAGGAGGAAGGACAACCGGCCGGCGTCGGGCTCGTGGCCGAGATCCCCCGCGTTCACGGCGTTCACGGCGACCGGCCGCAAGGGCGCGACCAGGGCGTGGAACTGCTCTGGGGTCATGCCGGCCATTGCCGGGTATTCGCGCTCGACCAGATTGTGGACCTGCCGGTCGAATTCCGTGCCCGCGTCGATGGTCGTCTGTGGCGTCATGATTCCCTTTCGTGCGATCCGTCGGTACCGGCCGGGGCGTTTCACCCCTTTGAGGGGTCAGTGGGTGATACGGGCGAGGGCGCCGGTTTCCAGCGCCGTCCACAGGGCGCCGTCCGGCCCGAGGGTGATGCCGTGGGGTTCCGAGCCGGGCGTGGGCAGGTCGTACACCTGGATCACGCCATCGACGCTGATGGAGCCGACGCGGTTGCCGCCCCACTCGGTGAACCACAGCTCGCCGTCAGGGCCGGGCGTGATGGCGTGCGGCCGGGCGGCCCGGTCGGGCAGCGCGAACTCGGTCACCCGTCCATCAGTTGTCATGCGGCCGATCTGCCCGGCGGCGATCTCGACGAACCACAGGGCGCCGTCCGGCCCTGCGGCGATGCCCACCGGTGCGGCGGACTCGGTCGGCAGGGGATGAACGGTGATCGTCCCGTCCATGCCGATCCGCCCGATCGCGTTGGCCTGGTTCAGGGTGAACCACATCCCGCCGTCCGCGCCCGCGGTGATCGCGGAGGGGAACGCGCCGGGTACGGGGAGCGGGAACTCGCTGACCCGGCCCTCGGCGGTGATCCGTCCGATCCGGCCGGCGGCGGTCTCGGTGAACCACAGCGCCCCGTCCGGCCCGGCGGCGATGCCGAACGGGCCGCGGTCCGGGGTGGGCAGCGGAAACTCCGAGACCGTGCCGCCTGTGGTGATCCGTCCGATCCGGTGCGCCTGGTACTCGGTGAACCACAGCGCTCCGTCCGGCCCGTGCGCGATGATCGTCGGCCCGCACGCCGGATCGAGCCGGTAGGTCGTGGGCCCCTCCCCGGGGACGAGCCGGCCGATATGGCCACTGTGGACGAGCGTGAACCACAACGCACCGTCCGCTCCCGTGGTGATCGCGTACGGGCCGCCACCGCGATCGGCCACGTCGTACTCCTGGATGATCAACGGTCTCCCTCGCGACGGTGCCGGACGGCGATAGTTTCGATGTCGGCCGGGGTTCCGGCCATGATGGTGCGGGCGTGCTCGGTGACCAGGTCGGCGACCTTGGTCCTGGAACGGTCCCACCCTCCATCCGGGCGCCTCTCGTGATCAACATGATTTCGTACCGATCGAACCCACGCGTCGATGAGAACGAGTGGAGCCGCGAGACAACGAGATCTTCCTCCCTGGACGGAGGAATCGCACTTCAGCCGTACCGCCGAGCGGCCGCACATCTCCCAGGCCCACGCCAGCCAGGCGACCAGAAGACAGGAGCGCCGCATCAGCGCCCGGCTGTACGACCGCACCAGCCGCAGGGTGCGCACATCACCTCCTGCCGGAGAACACCCGTACGTGAGGCCGTGGAGCTGCTCTACGAAGGTTCCCGGAATACGCGACACAGGATGTCGTGGTTCATTGGGAGGCTGATCAACATGACACGCAAGGCGGTGGCCAATGAGCCGAACGACCTGGGCAAGTACTTCGTCGAGCGCGCTAATGCGGGCGATGTCGACGGGATGGTGGCGTTGTACGAGCCGAACGCCGTGCTGGCGTTTCCGCCGGGCAGCCTCGCGACCGGACACGCGGAGATCCGCAAGGTGTTCGAGCAGATGGTCGCGGCGGGGACGGTGATCTCGCCGGGCAGGCAGCAGCCGGCGCTGGTGAACGGCGAACTGGCACTGACGGCGACCACGCTGGCCAACGGCGAGGTGACCGCCGAGATCGCCCGTCGTCAGCCGGACGGAACGTGGCTACGGGTCGCGGACCGACCGCCCGTCGTAGTCCCGTAGCGAGGCCTCGAATTCCGGCGCCTCCAACGACTCTCTCTACGTCCGGCGGCGCTTTTGGTGGCGGCGCTTGGGGGTGGAGCGCTGGCGCGGTGGCTTCTTACGGGCGGCGGGCTGTTGCTGCGGATTGCGGCCGCGCGAACTATTGGGGGTGCGGCCGCGGACGATGCCGATCAGTTCCTCCATGAGGTCGGTCGTCACGGCTTCGAGCCAGGCCAGGCCGATCTGGGACTGAGGGGCGTCCGTCACGGTGCGGTAGGTGAGGTCTTTGCGGTGGTGGAGGCGGGCCAGAGACTGCGGGAGCAGCAGGACGCCGGCCCCCGACGCCACCAGCCCGATCGCGTCGGCGGTGCTCTCAGGCCGGGTGAAGGCGGGCTGCCCGGGACGGGAGCCGTCCCAGGGCAGGACCTCGTCGAGCGGTTCGAACACGTCCTCGTCGGCGAGATCGGCGAGTTCGACCTCCTCCACCGCGGCGACCGCGTGATCCTTTGGCACCACCACCACGGTCGTCTCCAGGTACAGCGGGATGACATGGAGGGCCTCGCGGTCGACGGGCAGACGTACGAACGCCGCGTCCACACCACCCTCCCGCAGCAGAGGGACAATGTCGGCGGCGGGTGTCTGCATCAGCCGAAGCGGCACATCCCGCACCCGCTCGGCCCAAACCCCGGCCCACTTGCCGGGCGTTACCCCCGGTACGTAGGCCAGCCGGAACTCACCATTGGTCACTTCCTCAGCCTAGTCACGTCCAGGCAGTTCCTTTCCGTGGCTACGCTTGAGGCCATGAGCACGTCCAAAGCAAAAACCCCGCAGACCATGAAGTCCGCGACCGCGGCCAAGAAGCTGGGGATCCTGCTGTCGGCAGCGCCGGCCGAGTTCCAGGAAGGACCTGTCTCCCGGGACGAATTGAACGCGCTCCAGGCTGACCCGCCCTCTTGGCTCACCGACCTGCGCCGCGAGGGCCCCCACCCCCGCCAGGTCGTCGCCGCCAAGCTCCGCGTGTCCATCTCGGGTCTGGCCCGCGGCGGCATCACGGGCCCCCTCACCACAGCCGAGATCGAGGACCTGAAGGCCGAGAACCCCGACTGGCTGGGACGCGAGCGAGCCGTCCAAGCCAGAGTCCGCGAAGAGGAACTCCGCCTCAAGCAGCGCGCCAAGGCCTGATCTCACCTCTGGCCCATCGAGGTCCGCCGCCGCGGCGCTCGCATCGGTTGGCGACACCAAGCACGCTGCGGCCTGACATCGCCGCCAAGCCGGGGCCGCCCGCGGGCGTCGTGGTCTGCTCAGGGCAGCAGTGCCAGCTTGCCCATGGTGGCCCGCGCTTCCAGTTCCGCGAGGGCTTTCGGCCCCTCGGCCGGCTCGTACACGGTGGGTCGGCCGGGACCGAGCACCCCGGCCGCGAGAAGCGAGAACAGCTGGCCCATGACCTCGCCGAAGATCTGCGGTGCCGCCAGGATCAGGGTGCCGGTGTTCAGGCCGATGAGGTGGAGCTGGTGCTTGTAGACCAGTTCCCAGTTGGTGATCGCGGCTTCGCCGCCTGCCACGCCATAGACGACGACCCGGCCGGTGATCCGTGCCCTGCGCCAGGCGCTGGACCTGTTCTGGGAGCGGGGTTACGAGGGGACCTCGCTCAACGACCTCGCGCAGGCCATGGGGATCGCCTCGGCCAGCATCTACGCCTGCTTCGGCAGCAAGGAAGAGCTGTTCCGCAGGGTCATGGGGCTCTACGGCACGACCTCAGGCGAGCCGCCCCGGCGCGCGCTGCACGAACACCTCACCGTGTCACCCGCCGGCCTCGACGCCATCGCCCGCTACTACACCACCGTGGTGCAAGGCCACTCCATACAAGCCCGCGACGGCGCCACCCGTGCCGAGTTGGAAGCGGTCATCACATGCGCGATGGCCGCCTGGGACACGCTCACCTCCGCGCCGTCCCACCCGGCGAGCTAGTCGCTCACCGGCATGCCTAAAAATCCTCCGGGTGTAGTGGCTGGGCGATCCTGAAGCATGCATCCTGAAGCTCGCCAGGGGACGCCACTCGCTCGGCAAAGAGTTCGAAGTTCCTGTGCCGTATGAATCGATCCGGGAACTTGACGGAACGGAACGAGGCCTGGTTCGGGTCGATTTCCGCCGGCTCGAGGACGTACGTCGATTCCTCGATTACCTGGGCTTTGACCTGAGGATCCGTGATCCCGGTGAAGAATTTGCTATGTATGCGGAAGTTGTCGAATGTCGCGATGTGCAGGCAGAATCCCGGCGGCGCGACTGCTCGCACCAGCATTCCCTGCTCGCCGAAGTTCAGGTTGCGGCCGGTCCACTGGAACGTGGCATTGCGGCGATCCTCTTCGGTCTTGATCTCGGCGATGTCGACGAGTCCGCCGTGGTCGATGATGAAGAAATCGGGAAGGTTGTTAGAGAAAAGTGAAAGCTTGTGCGCAGCCATGATTCCCCCGTTTCATGATGCGTACATTTCAGTTTCTGGCGTACTGGAATGCCCGACTCGGCATCGACGGCGCCCCTACCTCGGGCGAGCGTGGGAGCCGAAAGTCTGTCACTTTTCCAGCGTCCGTACGCGTGATAGCACTACCTCCATCATGCGCCGCCAAGGGCATGAACACCAGGCGCGGGGAGCAGCGGGACTCAGAGCCGGCCAACGTGCCCGTCACTCTGTGGACGGCTGGTCCGGATCGGTGGTTTCGAGCACGTGGAAGAGGCGCAGGAAGTCGAGCCACTGCCGGGCGGCCGTGGCTTGGGGGCGGCTACGAGGGTTGTAGCACAGCTCGGGATGCCGTAGGCCGAGGCCGTACTCGTCGATGAACCCGAAGACATCGTCGTGCAACGGCCGGAGCCGGTTCGAGGGGGAGGGTTCCAGGCCCGCGATCTGACCGGTCACGCGGTGGAGGAGGAGTGCGGCCTTGAGGTGGTACGTGCCGATATCGAACCAGTGGTGCGCGTCGTCGGGATCAAGTCCCAGCTTGGCCAACCGGCGGGGCAGCGTTCCGGTCTGGTCGATGATCCGATCTTCGGTGTGCAGCTGGATCGGGCCCAGGGTCGCCGGGCCGAGCATTTTGACCACGCGATACAGCGATTCGGTCGGTTCGGGAATGCGGACCAGTTCGATACCGGGGTCGACGCCGAACCCGAGATGGTTCAGGTTCCAGTCGTCGATGGCTCCGGTGGATTGGAGAGCCCGCTGGTCGACCTTCTCCAGCAACGCGACCTTGCGGCGGAGCGACCGTTCCAGGTCGCTTGCCGGGCCCCGCCTCCACGCGTCCGGGATCTGTGGGGTGAGAGGCGGGACGTACTGAGCCGCCCACTGCTCCCCCAACTCGGTCAGCTCGGCCTGAGTGACGAAGCCGTGCGTCAGCAGGAACTGTATCCATTCGTCGTCCGCGGTCGGCAGGAGCGGTTGCGCGGCCGGGTCCTCAAGGATGATGGGATGCTTGGGCCCGATGGCGTACTCGGCGAAGAAGTCGAGGACGCTGCCGGCCAGCGGACGCAGCCGCAGCCGTCCGGCCTTGAGGTCCCAGGCGCTGACCGTGGCGACCGTGCCCGTGTCCGCATGGACGTAGATCAACGCTTCGAAGCACTTCGCGAAACACAGCCACTTCCGTGGGTCTTCCACGCGCAGACGCCATTCGCGGAAGTCGTCGGCAGCGGTGTCGATATCGTCGGGCTCGTGGAATCTCACATTTCCGATCCGCGGAGCATGAGTGATCTCATAGAGCTGGCGCAGTCCGACTGGAAGGTCGGTCGTCCGTCCGGGCGGCAGGTACCACCTGTGGCCCATCTCCTGGGGTAGAACGGCACGAAGACGATCGATTCGTTCGCGAACTGCCTGCTCTGTCACCACAACGACATTTCTATCAGCAACGGTTTAATCGGCAGGGCGCTTTGGGGGAGCGGCCTGGACGCGCCGTATCCGTCGCTGGTCAGCGGGGTCGGTGCAGCCGGACGACTTAGCCGACCCGAAGAGGGACGAGCCGGTGGTGCAGAGCGCTGCGTGCGGAGTCAGGGGTGTGCCGGCCCAGCAGTAGCTGGATGTTCAGCCCGTCGGCGAGGGTGATCAGGGCGCCTGCTTCCTGGTGGGCGTCGAGGTCGGGGCGGGCGTGGCCGTGGGTCTGTGCGGCGCCGATGAGCAGCGCGATGAGTTCGGCCAGGCCGGTGTACTGCTCGCGCTGGGCGGCGGCCAGCGCCGGGTCCAGGGCGGCCTGGGCGGTGAAGGCCAGCCAGACGCGGGTCTCGGCCCGGCTCGGCGGGTCGAGCGCCAAGGTCGCGGCGAGGGTGTGTTCCAGCGTCGTCATCGCCGTCGCGGGATCGGCGGTGTCGGGGACCTGGGCCTGGACGCGTTCGGTGATCCGCCGGTTCATGTACTCCATCACGAAGGCGACCATCTGCTCCTTGGTCGAGAAGCAGCGCTGCACCGCTCCCATGGACACCCCGGCCCGTTCCGCGGCGTCGCGCAGGGTGGCGCCTTCCATGCCGCGCTCGCTGATGAGGTCGAAGACCGCCTGCGCGATCTGGCGGCGTCGGCTGTCGTGGTCCACCTGTCTAGGCACCTCCGAAGTCTAAGTGATGCGATTGCATCGGAACGATGCTAGGTTCCGATGCAAGCGCATCGGAACGACCGATGGTGTCGAGAAGGGGTGTTCGCATGACGTCACGACGACCGGGCTCGAACGGCCAGAGCGCCCGCTGGATCCTGGGCGCGCTCCTGTTCGTCCAGGGATTCGGATCGGCCGTCACCCAGTCGCTGTGGGACTCCAGCTTCGGTGTGGCCGGCCTGGCGCGCGCAGCCGGGCTGCCGCAGTGGACGGACCTGCTGCTCGGCGCCGCCGGTGCCGTGCTGCTCGCCTGGGCGCTGGTCTGGCACGCCACGCGCAGGCGGGAGCGGGCCCGTGCCTGAGCCGGGAAACGCCTTTTCGCCCGCCGGGGAACGGCCAGGACGGCTCCAGCGCCGGCAGTTGCTGCGGGCGGCGACGGTCCTGGCCGGTACGGGCGGTGCGAGTGCCCTGCCCTCGGCCGCCGGTACGTCGGCCGCAGCCGCTCCGGCCGGTCTCGGCAAGCGGCCGACCATCGTGATCGTGCACGGCGCCAACGGCAACGCCTACTCCTCGCCAGGGCGGCCTTGGCGGCGGCGATGAACTCGGGGTCCGCCGAGCGCCAGTTGGTACGGCTGACACCGAGCTGGCCGACTACAGCGACGCGGCGTTCCTCGCTGCCCTCAACGCCTTCGAACCCGACGAAGCGGTCGCCGTCTCCACCGGCGACGCCCGCGGCAACCCGGCGACCTGGGGCCGGATTCCGCGTACATACATCCGCTACACCCGAGACCGGGCCATCCCGCCGGCCCTCCAGGACCGGATGATCGCCGAAGCGGACGCGGCCACCCCGCGCAACCGCTTCACCGTCCGTTCAGTACACGCGCCTCACCTGGGTCCCGAGGACCCCTATGATCTCGCCGCCGTCCTCAGCGAAAGCCTTGAGTGACAGTCCTTGAGCAAGGCGCCCGCCCGGCGGCGCAGGTGGGCAGGGCGGGACTCGCACCGAGTCGGCGGGCCCAGAACCCATTCGCGATCAAACCTTTCCCAGGAGCCACGGCCGGGGGTCACGGTCCGGTCTTGCTGCGTTCGTAGTGGCGGGCGGCCTTGGCGCGGTTGCCGCAGATGGCCATGGAGCACCAGCGGCGGGTGCCGTTCTTGGTGGTGTCGTGAAAGTGCAGGACGCAGTCGGGGTGCGCGCAGGGTTTGATGCGGCCGGGGCTGTCGGCCAGAAGCCGCAGGTAGTCGGCGGCGGCGAGCCAGGACGGCAGCCATGCGGGATCGTCGGTCCGCGGATGGTTCTCCGGGCCGTCGGGACCGAGCCTGGGGTGCAGCGCCCCGTGCGCGAGGATCCGATTGAGCGCCTCCGCCGTTTCGGGGGTTGAGCGCCGCTCCACGAGTTCGAGAAGGATGCCGCGAGTCTCGACGGTGGCGTCGAGCGTCGCCTGGTCGGCGGTCGCGCGGTCGTCCAGCCCGGCCGAGTGCAGCCAGACGGCCAGTCCGCCGGTGGAGTCGAGCAGATCGCGATGGACGCCGCCGTCCACCCATCGCGTGTTGATCACATCGAGGCACAGCGGCTCGCCGATGAGCGGACGCGGGTCCGCCGCGACCAGCCGCTGGGATCGATCCTTCGCCTGCACGCCCCTGATTCTATCCGGCTATCGCAACTTAGCCGGTTGACGATCACGATCTAACCCTCTATGTTTCATTAGCCGGTTAGGTCGAGTCGGGCGAGATCGCCCGGGATCACGAGGTGTGTCATGGAGACGGTCGCCATCAAGGCCCTGCAGACGGGGCACGTGGGCGTGAACGTGACCGATGTCGATCGGTCCCTGCCCTTCTACGAGCGTGTCTTCGGGCTCGAGGTGCAGGCCGAGGGCAAGGAGGACGGACGCCGCTGGGCCTTCCTGGGACGGGACGGACGGCTGATGCTGACCCTGTGGCAGCAGAGCGACGCCGCCTTCCAGACCCGGACGGCGGGCCTGCACCACCTGTCGTTCCAGGTCGAGACGGTCGAAGAGGTCAAGGCCGCCGAGCGGGTGCTACGCGAACTGGGCGCCGGGTTCGTCCATGACGGGGTCGTCCCGCACGGCGAAGGCGCCTCCTCCGGCGGGATCTTCTTCACCGACCCCGACGGGATCCGGCTGGAGATCTACGCGCCCGCCGGAGCCGACACCGCTCCCGCCCCGAGCGGATCCGCCCCCACCTGCGGGTTCTTCTAGTCCTCGGCAATCTCTCGACGAGAGGAGGCCGCTGTGGCGGCCGACGTCTACCACGAAGGCGAACGGGCCGCCCAGCGGCGCGCCGGCCTGCTGGACCAGGGCGAGTTCTCCGGCCGCGCCATCCGCGCGGAGATCCCCGAGGTGGCGCGTAGATTCCTCGCCCAGCAGCCGATGGTGGTGCTCGGCGCCGCCGACGGCGATGGACGGATGTGGGCGGCGCCGCTCACCGGACCGCCCGGATTCCTGCGCGCCGACGACGCCCGCACCATCACGATCGACGCCCGCACGGGACCGCACGACCCGCTGCGCGACCGCCTCACCGAGCCGGCACCGGTGGGCATGCTCGCGATCGAACCGTCCCGGCACAGGCGGATGCGGATGAACGGCCGCGCCGTCCCGACCGCCGACGGCCTGCGCATCGCCCTCGACCAGGTGTACTCCAATTGCCCCAAGTACATCCAGAAGCGCGAATCGCGCTGGGAGCCGACCTCTCCCGGCCGGCCGCGGCGGTCTCGTTCCCTGAGCGGCGAGCAGCGAGAGTGGATCACCGGTGCCGACACCTTCTTCATCGCCACCTCTGATCGCGAGGGCAACGCCGACGCCTCCCACCGCGGCGGTGCCCCGGGCTTCGTGGAGGCGGTGTCGCCGACCGCGCTGCGCTGGCCCGACTACGTCGGCAACGCCATGTTCAACACCCTGGGCAACCTGGAGGTCCAGCCCCGGGCCGGGCTGCTGTTCCTCGACTGGCGCACCGGCGCCGTCCTGCAGCTGACCGGTACCGCGCACACCGACTGGGAACCCGCACGCGCCGCCGCCGTGCCCGGCGCCGAACGGCTGGTCGAGTTCACCATCACCGAGGTCATCGAGATTCCGGACGCCGTCCCGCTGCGGTGGAGCGAGCCGGTCTTGTCCCGCTTCAATCCGCCCGTTCGCCCTGCCGGGGAAGCGCCGTGATCCCCACCGCCCGCAACGACGTCGCCCAGGCGCTGATCGGCAGGGCACCGGCGCGTCCGGCCGCGTCCGTCATCGTGTCCGCGACCGCGGCCGGTGCCGTCGCGCTCACCCTCCTGGTCGCGATCGGTCACGTTCTGCACCGCCCGGTCCTGGTGCCGCCCTTGGCCGCAAGCGCCGCCCTGGTGTTCGCCGCGCCCACCCTGCCGCTGGCGCAGCCCCGCAACGTCATCGGCGGCCAGCTCATCTCCGCGCTGGTCGGTTTCTGCGCCATCGCCGTCGGCGGGTGGACGCTCTGGACGGCGGCCATCGCCGGCGCCCTCGCCATCGGCGCCATGGCCCTGGCCCGCGCCCCCCATTCCCCTGCCGCCGCCACCGCGGTCATCGTCGTGCTGACCGGGCCGGAACCCGTGACGTTCCTGCTCCTTCTGGCATTGGCCACGTCCGTCATCGTCGCCGTCGGCGTCATCGCCACACGCCGCGGCTATCCGTCCTACTGGTGGTGATTCGAGGACGGACATCGAACGCCATGCTCTTCCGAGTTCCGTGCGGACGATGAAGTCGGCCACGCGGCGTCGTCGATCGCGAGCCATGGCGCGGCGGCCACGGCCGTGGGGGTGAGCCCGGCGAAGGCATTGATCTCGCGGTGGAGGTGGGACTGGTCGACGTAGCCGGTCTCAGTGGCGACGCGGCTGGCGGTATGGCCCGCGGCGAGAAGGTGAGCGGCATGGTCGAAGCGCACTAGCCGGGCGACGCGTTTGGGGGTGAGGCCGAGTTGGGACCGGTAGCGCGACCACAGGCGCTTGCGGCTCCAGCCGACCTCGTCGGCCAGGCCGTCCACCCGCAACCGTCCCCGGCTGGTGAGCGTCCGTCGCCAGGTGTGGGCGACCTCGGGATCGACCGGCGAACAGGCACCTAGCCGCCGGCCGAGGATATCGACCGCGATGGTGAACCGTTCGTCCCACGACGCCGCGGCGCGCAGTTCGTCCTCGATCCGCCCGGCATCGCGGCCCCAGACATCTTCCAGGGCCGCCACTGTGCCGGTGAGCTCGGTCGATGCCCCCAGAACGGCCGCTGCCGCGACCGGTGACAGCCGGATCTGCAGGCACTCGCCGTTCTGACCCCCTACCCGAAGGCGGCCCGGGAGGAGCCCGGCGACGAAACTGCCGCGCAGCCGCAGCCCGGCGGCGTCGCAGGCGATGGCCCCCTCATCGCTCAGGTCGAGGACCAGGGTGACCGATGGGTGCGCCACCATCGCGATGTCCACGGGTGCGGGAACGCGGTGGCGGAACCCGGCCATACTGACCCCGGGCAGCCGACCCGGCCGGCGCGGGACCGCGACGTCCACCCATGTCCAGTCGAACGGTGCACCGGGCGACGGCATGTGATCAGACTATGCCCGGCGATCCCTGGCCAGGGTGTCGGCGGTCGTCTCCGCGAAGTCCAGCAGCAGCCGGCTGGTCGTCTCGGGCGCTTCGAACATCGGCAGGTGCCCGACGTCGGGCACCTGCTCGACGCGGGCGTTCGGCACAGCGTCGTACTGATGCGCCGACGACGGCTCCCACCGGCGGTCGGCGGCACCGAAGAGCACCAGCACCGGGATGTCCAGTGCGGCGAGGCGCTCGGGCACGCTCCGCTCGGCGATGTACGCGCCGTTGCGGCGCAGCACCGCCCTGAACGTGCGATACGTGATGCCCCGAGCATCGGCGACGACCTCGTCCGGGATGTCCACCGGGAGGTTGCACACCGCGCTCATCCCCTTGCGGATCATCGCGTCCGATCGCCTCGACCACAGCAGCGGCCCGAGCGGCGGGGCCATCAGGACCCGGAGCGGGAGGGGCTGCGCAAGGAGCGCGTCGGGACTCGGGCCACTGCTGATCAGTGCGAGTGAACTCACCAGGTCAGGGCGCTGTTCCGCAAGCGACGTGGCGACGTAGCCGCCGCTGGAGTGCCCGACCGCGGTGATGTGATCAAGCCCGAGGTCGTCGAGGATCGCAGCCACCTGCCCCGCCTGCTCGGGCACGTCGTACGACGGCACGGGCGGGGACTGGCCGCAGCCCGGCAGGTCCACCCGGATGAGGTGATGCCGGGCCGCGAGGGCCGGAACCACCGGGTTCCAAGTGCTGCCCGAGGCCCCCGATCCGTGGATGAGCAGCAGAGGCGGCGCCTGGCGTTCTCCGTCGTGGACCACGTGCAATCGCCGCGAGTGCTCGACATCGTCGACTCTCATGCAGGCGACTATGCACCGGCGGTCGGCCATCGGTCTTGTACAAATGTTCCGGACCAGGGCGCCGTCCCAGACCATGGCCTCCCGCCGCGCCGGCTCCTCAAACGATGAGCCCATCGTGGTCGCGTCCGCCACGAACGGCGGAAGACGACCCCATCCGCAGCGCCCGAACGCTCAAGACGCCTGCTCGGCCAGGTCCTTCACGAGGAGGCGCCTCCAGGGATATCGACGACCTCGTGCAGGCCCAGCCGACGGTTGAACGCGCCGGCCACCCGTGCGGCGACGGTGCGCGGCAGCAGGCGCGCGGGCCAGGTCATGGCCCGGTTCGCGCGCCGGCCCGGGTAGGACACCGCACGCCGCCGGGCGTAGTCGTCGAGGGTGTCGGCCGCGACGGTGGCCGGCGTGTCGGCGACCGGGGGGATCGTGGCCGAGGTGCCGTCGAAGAAGCCGGTCGCGATCGCACCGGGGTGCGCCGCCATGACGTGGACGCCGGTACCGCGCAGTTCCTCGGCCAGTGCCTCGGTGAAGGAGAGCACGAACGCCTTGGTCGCGGCGTAGCCGGCCTGGTAGGGCATGGGCTGGAAGGCCGCGGTGGAGGACACGTTGATGATGCCGCCGGAACCGCGGGCGACCATTTCGGTCCCGATCGCGTGGGTCAGCGCGAGCAGGCCACCGACGTTGAGCGCGACCGAACGCAGCTGCGGCTCGAGCGGACGGGTCAGGAACGGGCCCGCACTGCCCATACCGGCATTGTTGAGCAGCAGGTCGACGCTCAGGCCGCGGTCGCGCAACTCCCGCAGGACACGCTCGGGGCCGTCGGCGGCGGCGAGGTCACCGGCGATCACCTCGACCTCCGGGCCGCCGTGCAGTTCCTGGATGTGCGCTGCCAGCTCCCGCAGGTCGCCGACCGAACGGGCCAGCAAGATCACCCGCGCTCCCCGGCGGGCCAGTTCCAGGGCGTATGCACGCCCCAGCCCCTTGGACGCACCGGTGACGAGCGCCGTGACGCCGCGATAGCCATCCCGCACGGAAGCCTCCTAATAGTTCGAGTCTCGAAATACCGACGCTAGCACGATCCTTCGACGCTCGAAACATCGCTACGATGGCGGCATGACCACGCCCGACCTTCACACGGCCCTCGCCGCGACCTATGACATCTGGATGCGGACCGTCGACCTGGTCGGGCCGGCACTGACCGAGCACCGCCTGACCCCGGCCACCTTCCAGGCGCTGTGGGTGATCGACCCGTCCGAGCGGCCCCCCTCGATGAAGGCCATGGCCGAGCGCATGCACTGCAACGCCCCGAACCTGACCTTCGTGACCGACCAACTCGTCGACCGGGGCCTGGTGGAACGCGCCGTGGACCCGGCCGACCGCCGTTCCCGCGTCCTGGTCCTGACCGACAAGGGCCGGCGGGTGCGCGACGAGGTGGTCCGAACCGCCCTGGAGGGCAATCCGCTGGCGACGCTCACCCCCCGCGAACTACAGCAGCTCACAGCCCTGTTTGACCGCGCCCTCCGGCCCGGCCGGCGCTAGCGCCGCGGCCTTCAGACGGAACCGCACCCATGCAAATTCCGCTGCTCGCCGTGATCCGGCGGGACGTGCGGCCGGCGGGCATGGGCGTCCGCGGGTTGGCGCACGAATATGGAGTGCGTCGGCGGACGGTGTGAGAGGCGCCGGCCTCGGCGTGGCCTAAGCCGCGCAAGCGGATGCCGCCGCGGCGGTCGTGGCCGGATCCGTTCAAGCCGGCGATCGATGGAGATGCCGCGGGCGGGGCCGGACGGCGCCGTCGCCGTGCGCGCGGACGGTGGTCTTCGTCCGCCGGTGACCCTCATCGGCGCAAGGAGGACGGGCCCCGGTCGCGGTCGCGGCGGGGCCCGTCCCGATCGGTCAGGCGGGGGTCTCGGCGGTGGCGGTCAGGACCGCGCGGCCGAGGATGTGGCCGGCCATCGCGAAGCCGTGGAGGGCCGGGGTGGCGTCGGCCGGGACGCCGATGGAGGCGACATCGAGGGCGTGCACCACGACGAAGTAGCGGTGCGGCCCGTGCCCGGCCGGTGGGGCGGCGCCGATGAAGCGGGCCTGCCGGGCGTCGTTGGGCAGTTGGAAGGCGCCTTCGGGCAGGCCCGACCCGGCGTCGTCGCCGGCGCCCTCGGGCAGCTCGGTGACGGTGGCGGGGATGTCGGCGACCGCCCAGTGCCAGAAACCCGACCCGGTGGGGGCGTCGGGGTCGTAGACGGTGACGGCGTAGCTCTTGGTGCCTTCCGGGGCACCGCTCCAGGACAGGTGCGGGGAGGTGTCCTTGCCGCCGGGGACGCCGGAGGAGTACTGCTCGGGCGGCCAGGCGGCACCGTCGGCGACGGTGCCGCTGGTCACGGTGAAGGACGCCGCCTCGGGGAGGCGGGCGAAGGGGTCGTTGGCAGTCATATCAGGGTGTTCCTTTCGAGTCGTGCGTGAGGGCGGCGGGTCGACGGGGAACGGCGATCACCGGGGCCCGGCGCGCGCGGGACGCCGTCGTCGTCTCCCGTCCGCCACAGATCGACCATAACACTAATAATCGATTATTAAGCAGATCGTCTATGATGGTGCCATGAGTCAGACGATCCACTCCTCGGCCTCATCGGGGAAGCAGATGCTCTCCGAGCAGGTCCACGCCAGCCTGCGGGACGCGATCATGCACGGCGAGCACGCCCCCGGTACCGCCCTCAAGCCGCAGGACCTGGCCAAACGGCAGGGTGTGAGCCTGGCGGTCGTGCGCGAGGCGCTGGTGCGGCTGGTCGGCGAGGGCCTCGCCGAGCGGATGCCCAACCGCGGCTTCGCCGTCCCCGCCTTCTCCGACCGCCGCTGGCAGGAGATCGCCGAGGCCCGCCGGACCATCGAGCCCGCCATGCTGCGCATGTCCATCGAGCGCGGGGACCTCGACTGGGAGGCCCGCGTACGAGCCGCCCAGCACCGTCTGGCCCGCACCCCGACGCACATGCCGCAGGAAGGCGAGTACTACAGCGACGCATGGGCCGAGGCCCACCGGGTCTTCCACCGCACCCTGCTGGACGGGTGCGGCAACCCCGTCCTGCTGGAGACGTTCGACCGGCTGTGGACCGCGAGCGAGCTGGCCCGCCGCCTGTCGGCGCTCCGCGTGCCCGACCGCGACGCCGTCGCCGAGCACCGCCGGCTGGAGGAGGCGGCGCTGGCCCGCGACGCCGACACCGCCGCCGAGGTCCTGACGCTGCACCTCACCCTCACCGCGGCCGGACTGACCGGCTGCCCCGACCACGAACCTGGGAAGGAAGCCTGATGCTCTTCACTGAATCGGCCCGGCCGGTGCCCGTGTCCCCCGGCACCGGAGCGTCCGGCCACGCGCTCGAGGCGACCGCGGGCCGCCGCTGCCACGACGCCGTCGCGCCCCTGCACTCGTGCGTGTACTTCGCCCCGGAGCAGCAGGACGAACTCGCCGCGCTCGGACTGGAGCGCGGACCCATGGCCTACTATGCGGGCCGCGCGGCCCCGCTCGGGGCGGTCGACGCGGGAACCGTCACGGCGACCTTCTACAACTTCGACCACCGGCATGTGCGGCGCTACATTCCGGCCGCGTGGCGCATCGCCGCACCGGAGGCGGTGCTGGCGGCCCGGCTGCGCGGCGCGGACCGAACGCTGCGGCGGCTGCTCGGCACCGAAGCCGTCGCCTCCAAGGAAATGGCCGAAGCGGCCGAACTGGCGCTGCGCGCCGCCGAGGCGGGCCACCGTGAGGCGCGGCCGCTGTACTCCGCGAACGCCGACCTCCCCGTACCCGGCGAACCGCACCTGGCCCTGTGGCACGCCGCG
Source organism: Spirillospora sp. NPDC029432 (assembly GCF_040703975.1). Lineage (NCBI taxonomy): Bacteria > Bacillati > Actinomycetota > Actinomycetes > Streptosporangiales > Thermomonosporaceae > Spirillospora > Spirillospora sp. NPDC029432. Next base: position 91,302 of record NZ_JBEZWH010000014.1, on the reverse strand, counting down.
ACGCTGCTGCGCGAGCACCGCGGGGACGGCCACCTCGCCGCCCTGGCGATCGCCGGCCTGTCCGGACTCCAGGCGCTGGTCCTGCACAACGCCACCGGCAGGGCACCGACCTCGGCGGTGTTCATGCAGACCCGCGGCTGGTCCGCGGCACAGTGGGCCGCCGCCCGCGACCGGTTGCGCGAGCGCGGCCTCCTGGACGAGGCGGGAGACCTCACCGAGTCGGGCGCGGCCCTGCGCGGCGAAGCCGAGGCATTCACCGACCACCTCGACGCCGCCCCGTACGACCACCTCGGCCCGGCCGCCACCGCCCGCCTCACCGAACTGGCCGGCGGCTTCACCGCGGCCCTCAGGACGGCGGGCGCCTTCCCCGCGGCGCTCTTCGGCAAAGGCTGACCACCCGGCCCGGACGCCCCCGCTCGGCCACGGCCAGGCGGGGGCGACCTCCAGGCCAAGAGGGCATGGCAGGGCTTCTCCTCCCAGAGGCCGACGGGACGCGGTTTCAGCCGTCGCAGGCCAAGGCGAATGCCACAGCCTCGCCGCACGGGCGGCCGCCGAGAAGGCCGACGATGGCAACGATGGTGAGGCCCTCAGCCGAAGTCGCACGCCGACGCACGCGGCGACATCACCTACGTCGATCCTGCCGACCCGCGTCAAGGCCACGCTCAGCTTGTAATCAGGAGTGCCGCATTCGTCGCGGTTGAGACTGTCTCATCTGTGATGGGCGCTGGCGCCTGAGGCTGTCGCCGGCCTGCTGCTCCTGGCCGCTGCCGGGACGAGCCGAGGCAATCCTGGGCCCTTACGTCTGCTCGTGACGGTGCAGTGCCCAGCGTTCGACGGCGTGCATGGTGGCCTGGGTCCAGGGTGCGACAGGTCCCAGAACGCTGTGTCCACCGGGTAGCGGGTGGCGTACCTCCCGTCTCACACTGCCGGACGCATGGCCCCGAGGCCGTGACCATTTCCTCGTGCCGCCGCGCATCGGTGAGATAGGGACAGGCCGCAGCAGAGAAACAACCCATTGAGCTCTCTACCCGCCCCCATCTCGAACGCTGGGCGCAATACACCGTAACCCCTGCTGCTCATCCCTCTTTCCGCGTGCTTTCCGCGCTCTAACCATGCACTCACCGGCCTCTAGCCGGCTTCTTTCCACGTGCTTTCTGACACGTCCTGTCCGAGAATTCGCGCTGGTTGTAGCGCTGCCCCCTGACCGCCCGCACGGCCGGATCCGGCCAACGACAATGAGCAGGTCCTCTTGACCGCGATTCCGAACACGCCGCCACGCCTGCATATCAGCGCAAAACGTGGCCATTCGGTACGGTTCACCCCCGGACATGACACGTCACAAGCCCGTGGGGGTGCGCCATCAGCCAGCCGCAGGTCCAAGCCCAAGGGATTCCCGTGCGCGTCCGGCTGCTGAACAGCATCCAGGTGCTCCACGGCGAGGGCCCGCCGGCTCCCCTGCGACACAACCTGCGCGGTCTGCTGTTCGCGCTGCTGGTCGACTCCGACGGCGGTCCCGTTCCAGTCGAGCGCTTGCTCAAACTGGCGTGGGAGCAGCAGCCCAGGACCCGGGCGCCCCTGCACACTGCCGTGAGCAGGCTGCGCGGAGTCCTGGGCGACCGCGTCACCCACCACACGGGCCCCGACAGCTACCAGATCACCGCGGCCGGCGCCCCGCACCTTCCCGTCTCCGCCGACGGGCATGTCTCTGTCGACTGGTACGAGACCACGCAGCTGATGCGGACGGCCGCCGGCCTGCACACCCGCGACCCGCATGCCGCGGTCCTGCTCTGGGAGGACGTGCTGGCCGGATGGTCGCCCGCCACCCTGGACACCCTCCCGGCCACCCAGGAGATGCAACGGCTGCGGCAACGGGTCATCGACGCCTACCTGGACGCCGCCGAGCAGCTCGCCGAGCTGCGGCTGATGTTCGGCGAGCATCACCGTCTCGTCGAGACGATGACGACGCTGGTCGAAGACCATCCGAGACGAGAACTGCTGCGCGGGGCGGTGATGACCGCGCTGTACCGATGCGGCCGCTCCGACGACGCCCTTGGCCTCTATCAGGCGCACCGCACATGGCTGGCCGAACGCAGCCGGCAACCCGGCCCGGCCCTCCGCCTGGTGCACGATCGGATCCTTGCCGGCGACCCGGACCTGTACGAGGTGGCCATCCCCCCGCTGCCGCCCGCGGATCAAGCCGTGATCGACTCGGGCGCACCCCATCGCGTCCAGCCCTACACGGTGCGGATGGCGGCTTCCATGATCGTCGACGACCCACACAGTCCCGACGCCTACAGCACTGCCGTGGATCGGGCCGCCGCCGCGCGCGTCACCGCGTTTCTGCCCGAGGTCCCCATCATGGCCAGGGAAGTGCAGCAGTTCGGAGGCCTGTGCGTTCGTGAGGCCGCCCGCACGGTCGGCAACCATCGCATCCTCGAACTGGGCGCCCCTCCGCCGTCGCCCTTCAGCCTGCACCGTTTCGCCCAGATTCACTGCCCGGGCGGCTACCAGGTGGTCTACGTCGCCAGCGACGTCCACCTGTGCGAGCAACTCCGCACGCGGTTCGCCAAGGAGCCGGGGGTCCAGGTGGTCGCCGGGTCGCTCCGCGCCCCCGACCAGTTGCTCCAAGAGGAGGCCGTCCGGGATCTCCTGCAGCTCGACCGGCCTCCTGAGGAACGGGAAACGGTGCTCGTCAGGGACGGCCACGACCTGAACAACACCCCCGACGCCTACAACCCCCGCGAGGTCTACACCGCGCTGCTGGACGGCGCGGCCCCCGGCAGCATGCTCGCGCTGACCAACGTCGGAGTGCCGTCGACCGCCGCGGCCGCGGCCAGCATCCAGGAGGCGACGCAGGGCTCGTCCTACGTGCTGGTGCCCCGCCTGGCCGCCGAGCTCGCCCAGATCGTCCCGGCGGGGATGGTGCTGGGACCGCAGGGCGTCGCCGACACTCACGCCTTCCTGGCCGATCCCAATCCCGGGCACCGGGAATGGGCGCATTACAGCCTCACCGCGACCATCCCCGCCTGACAGCCGAAAACCGCAAGATCCTCACCGTCTGGTGACATCCCCACACCAGCGTTGACAACCGTGATCCGGTCTGCTGATCTGAGATCCGCAGCAGAGCAGCAGCCCACCGACCCACAAGGATTGATGTGGCTCTGCCTGACCTCCCCTCCACCGGCGCCCAGCACGGCTGCCCCTTCCCGTTCGTCTCGATCGACCCCGCCGTGCCCCTCACCATCGAGCCGACCGAGCCGGCTCCCGTACCCGCCGATGTCCAGGGCCGCACGATCTTCAAGGTGGCCCTGCCGCCGGGGCAGCCCGATACAGAAGCCTGGTGGTTGAGCGACCACGCCGCCGCCAGGGAGGTCTACCTCCGCGACGACCTCTTCCTCCGGGCCACCGCCGACGGGATCCTGCCGTTCCTCAACCTCGCGCCGCTCATCGCCACCCAGGACGGCCAACACCTCCGCGACCTGCGCAGCCTGGTCATCAAAGCGTTCAACGCCCCCAACATGCGGCGCTTCCGGCCCAGCGTCGAGTCCCTCGCCGACAGCTGCCTGGACAACCTGACCGCAGCAGGAGAACCCGCCGACCTGGTCGCTCATCTCGCCTGGCCGCTGTCTCTCAACGCCGTCGCCGAAGTCCTCGGCGTCCCCGCCGAGGGCCGCGACCAATTCCACACCTGGGGCGACATGCTGCTGTCCACCGGCCCCAACCGCGCGGCCGAGAACGCGCAGGCGATGACCGAGATGACCGCCTACGCCGGCCGGCTCATGGCGGCCCAGGCCGGAAAGCCCGACGGCGGCATGCTCGCGTACGCCGTCGCCAAGGGAACCGACCTCGGCATCGACCCGGCCGAGTCGGCGATGCTGGTCGCCAGCCTCGCCGTCGCCGGCTGGGAGACCACCGCCGCCGCGATCGCCGCGAGCGTGCACAAGCTCCTCACCACGCACGATCCCGCAGGCGTCAGCCTGTATCACCAGCTGTGCGCGCGCCCCGAGCTGATCCCCACGGCGGTCGAGGAACTGTTGCGGGTGATCCCCAACTCGTGGTTCGACACCGGGCAGCCGCGACGCGCCGCCGTGGACACCGAGCTGGCCGGCGTCCAGATCAAGGCCGGCGACGTGATCCTCGTGGCACACGACATCGCCAACCGCGACCCGCGGGTGTTCGCCGACCCCGACCGGCTCGACCTTGCCCGGGCCGACAATCCGCATCTGTCGTTCGGGCACGGCGCGCACTACTGCCTCGGCGCCAACCTCGCCCGCCTAGAGCTCAACGTCGCGCTCGAACAGCTTACGGCCCGGCTGCCCGCACTACGCCTGACCGTCGACGCCGGGGACGTGGAGTGGAACCGGGCGACGCCGATCCGTCGCCCTCTCAAGGTGCCGGTCGCCTGGAGCTCCCCCAACGCCTGATCGTTGGACGATAACTAGCCTAATGATGGTTCAAGTGCCGAGGGCCATCCCCGCCTGCGCAGGGCGTGATGACCGACGGGCCGCCGCGTACGTACGGACCATCCCCGCGTGCGTGGGGAGCAGCCGAGCCCGATATCGGGCCGGCTCTCTGTCCGCTCATACGCCGGAATGCTCCCATGTCGTGGTCGGCGAGGTCGACGTCGCTGGTTGGCGCAGCGAGGAAACCGCGCGGGGGAGGAGGCCGACGATGGTTCCGCCTGAAGGCCGCGACATGTTGCTTCGTGTGCTGGCGTCTCCTTTCCGGGTGCTGGTGTGGCTGGAGTACCGGCTGTTGCCGCTCGGCCGACGCGGACCGAGATGGTTCTCCTGGGTGGGCTCGTCCTGCGTAACTGGCGCCAGCGCGGCGGACGCGGCCGGATCCGCGACATCTGGTGACGGCGGTGGCGCGGCCCGCCTTGTTACCGGCAGCAAGCCCTGACCGTCACGAACGAGACGCTGGCGTCCGAAGTGCCCGCGCCGTGGTCGGCTGCGCCAGCAGTGCGCTGGTGCCCTATCACCGCCGTGGGGGCCGGCGGGTCATGAGCGTGATCGCGGCCAAGGTCAGGTGGGTCTTGTTGGTGGCGGGTGCATGGTTGGTGGCCAATGAGGTTGCGGCGGGCGTTCAGCGGCTGGCTGGCGTCCGCGTCCCGGCCTCAGCTCACTTGGTGCTGAACGCCGGCCACAGGGTTTGCGCCGCCGAGCTCTTGGGACCGGGCAACAGCGGTGTCGATAGCGAGGTCCCGGCCGTCCCTGTCGGCTGAGCCACCATCGACCCGTTACGGCCCGACCGGGGCCGCAGCGGGAGTCGCCGACGGCATCAGGGGGTCTATTTGGGTGGGCGTGGTGACCTGCTCCGCCCCAGGACGTTGCCGCGGGCCCGCACAGGCATTCGCGGCGGGGCGCACGGCGGCTCAGCGCCGGGCGGGCTCGGCGGTCACGGTACGGAGGGCGTCGAGTGACTCCCGGATGTAGTGCGGCAGGTCCGCCTCGCCGGTATCGCCGATCCAGCGCTCGAACGCGACCTTGAAGACGGCGATGCCCGTTTCGGCGGCCAGGCTCGCGGCCGGCTCGGGGACGCCGCGCCCGCGCAGCGCGCCGGTGAGCGCCTCTGCCAGCGTCGCCAGCTTGATCAGTTCGCGCTCGCGCAGCTCCGCGTTCGCCTCGATGATCGCCTGGCGCCGCCGCGCCTGCGCGTGGTCGGGGATCACCGAGGCGGCCGCCTCCAGCGCCGCGGTGGTCGCCTCGATCGGCGGCGCGGACGCCGGGGCCCGGGCGACGGCCTGCTCCATGAGGTCGCGCAGGAGGTCCGAACCGGCGAACAGGACCTCGCGCTTGTCGGCGTAGTGCCGGAAGTACGTCCGCTCGGTGACCCCGGCCCGCCTGGCGATCTCGACCACCGTGGTCCGCTCGAACCCACGCTCGCCGTAGAGCTCCAGCGCCGCCTGCTCCAGCCGTCCGCGCGCGTTCGGCTCCCATCGCCCCATGGCCGCGATCATAGTTGATGTCAGTGCCTGTCATCGCATAGCGTGATGTCAGTCAATGACATCACTGGAGGTCGCATCATGCGCGTTCTCGTCACCGGCGCGTCCGGCTGGATCGGCTCGGCCGTCGTCCCCGAACTGCTCGGCGCGGGCCACGACGTTGTCGGGCTGGCCCGCTCGGAGTCCTCGGCCGCCGTGCTCACCGCCGCCGGGGCCGGGGTGCTCCGCGGCACCCTCGACGACCTGGACGTCCTGCGTGACGCCGCGGCCGCGTCCGATGCCGTGCTGCATCTGGCGTACAAGCACGACGTCGCCTTCGCGGGCGGCCCCGCGGACGCCGCCGCCGCGGACCGCCGCGCCATCGAGACCTTCGGCGGCGCGCTGGCGGGCACCGGCCGGCCGCTGGTCATCGCGTCCGGGACGCTCGGGGTCGCACCGGGCCGCCCGGTGACCGAGCGGGACGGGTGGGACCCGGCGCCCGCAAGCGGTCCGCGGCTCGCCGCCGCGCAGCTGGCGCTGTCCTTCGAGCCCCGCGGCGTCCGCCCGGTCGTCGTGCGGCTGCCGCCGACCGTGCACGGCGAGGGCGACCCCGGCTTCATCACGGTCCTGGTCGGCATCGCCCGCGAAAAGGGTGTCTCCGGGTACATCGGCGACGGCGCGCAGCGCTGGCCCGCGGTGCACCGCGACGACGCCGCCCGGCTGTTCCGGTCGGCGCTGGAGGACGCGCCCGCCGGAGCGGTGCTGCACGCGGTCGCCGACGAGGGCGTGCCGATCCGGGATATCGCCGAGGTGATCGGCCGGGGGCTCGGCGTCCCGGCCGTTCCGGTGGCCCAGCCGGACGCGGGCGGGCACTTCGGCTGGCTGGCGCCGATGCTCGCCGTGGACGGGCCTGCGTCCAGCGCGCTGACGCGCGAGCTGCTGGGCTGGCGGCCGAGCGGGCCCGGGCTCCTCGACGACCTGGGCAAGGGCCACTACTTCCAGGCCCCTCCGGCCTGATCGCGCCCGCCGTGAGGCGGCGCGTGCCCGTCGTCCCGTAGGCGGTCTTGTCGGTGAAGCGGTGGCCGAAGGTCGTGGCGGCCACGGCGCGCGGGCCGGTGGTGACGTTCGCCGACGGAGCGTTTGCCGGCGTCCATCCTTCGGGACGGATTACCGTCACGCTCATCGACACGCACGCACGCATCCAGAAGAATCGTCTCCTCAACGGCCTTCGTCGTGATCAGGTCTTTCGCCGGAACACCTGATCACGCGAGGGCGGTTGCCCTGTCCGAGGAATCCCCTGGCCCACACACCAGACGCGTCCTTCCGGCAGATCGAGTGCAGGAGCAGAGCTGGACGCCCAAACTCACAAACTGCTCTGGAAAGGCGGTGGCCGTTGTGTCCGTTGAGGACCCGTCGGACGACTTTCTGGTACGTCCGACGGCCCCCGACCGCGTCCCATCGCGGCCCAAGCCGCCGCTGCGCTGGGAGCAAACGGGCTTCCAATGGGCGGGAGGGTTCACGCTGGAGGAGATCGTCGACACGGTCCACCACTGGTGGATCGAGTACCGCGACCACCATTCGCCTCGCCCGGTCGAAGATCCTGGCAGGCAGTCTCTGGTCAGCATCATCTTCTCTACACCCGACCGGGTGATAGTGCCCGAACTGCGCAGGATTCAAGCCTATCTGCAGTTGCGCTCGGGGGACAGGTGGCACATCTTCGTGGCCGGGTACCGCGAAGACTGGAGATCCGGTACGTGGTCCGAAAAGCCCGTCCTGCGCTTCGATGAACAATCCTTTGACGAACTCAGGCGCCAGATGCCGAGCCCCTGGCGGTACTCGGGTTTGTGCGATGTCGTGTCGGTCATGGCCTACTCGCACCATCCGCAGACCATCGACTGGGAGTCATTTCGTTCGGTGACCATTACCAGGCCTGATGGCACGTATGCCGAGCGCAGTTTCGGTGAGATCGCCGAACTGATGTCCGACTGGCCCGATGACCCTGATGGCCTCGCCGACTACGCCCCCGGCGAACCACCATCGATCGGCAGGCTCGACAGGCAGAGCCTCGAACCGGGGCTGCGGTTCCTCGGTGGTGCCGTGGGAGGGGGAGTCCTGGGCAACTTCACCTACGACATGCTCAAGGTTCTCTTCTGAACGCCCAAGACGCTCATCGAAGGACAGGCGGCCCGGCTGAAGTGCCCCGGCTTTCGTGATGGGAGTGGCGCTGGGGCCTGCGGTCAGAGGAGCTTGTCCGGGGTGAAGGGGACGTCGCGGAGGCGGCGGCCGGTGGCGTGGTAGATCGCGTTGCTGATGGCCGCGGGTACGCCCGTCCCCGGTGTCTCGCCGAAACCCCGGGCGCCCAGTGCCTCGCTGTCGCCGATGGGGCGGTCCACGAACATGACCTCCAGCTTGGGTGTGTCGGCGTTCACCGGCACCAGATAGCCGGACAGGCTGGGGTCGACCACGCGCGCGGTGTTCGGGTCCACCATCGTGTGCTCGAACAGTGCGAAGCCGATGCCCCAGGTGACACCGCCCATGACCTGGCCGTGCGCGGTCCGGTGATTGAGGACCCGTCCCAGGTCGTAGGCGGTCACGACCCGGCTCACGCGGATGCTGCCGAGCCGTGGCCGGATCCGTACCTCCAGGAACACCGCGCCGAACGTGTGCCCGCCGTTGTTGGACTTGCTGCCGAGCACCTGGATCTCGCTGCCATGGCGGGCCATGACGGCGCGGTAGCTGTCCCTCCGGCGGCGATCGCCGCGCGCGAACAGGTGACCGTTTTCAGCCACGACGTTCTCGGCGGGCACGCCGTGCAGCCGGGAGCGCGGGTCGGCGACGGCGAGCGCGATCACGGCCTTCCGTGCCTGCTCCGCGCCATTGGAGACCGGTCCGACCACGCTGGCCATCGTGGCCGACGCCGCCGACAGGGACGCGTTGGGGAAGGTGGTGTCGCCGAGCAGCGTCGTGACGTGGCCGAGCGGCATGCCGAGCCCGTCGGCGGCGACCTGGGTGAGCACGGTGTAGGTGCCGGTGCCGATGTCCTGGGTGGCGGCCCGCACGGTCGCCCGCCCGTTCACTCCGATGACGATCTGGGCCTGGGACGGGTTCGCCGCGTAGGTGTGGGTCTCGGTGGCCATGCCCCAGCCGACGTACTCGTCGCCGGCCCTGGTCGTCCCAGGCTTGGGGTTGCGGCGTGACCAGCCGAACGCCTTGGCCGCCGCCCGGTAACACTCCAGCAGGTGCTTCTCGTAGGGCTCGCCGGTGCGGGGGTTGATGACGGTGCGGTGGTTGCGTACCCGCAGTTCCACCGGGTCGATGCCGAGCTCGTAGCTCAGCTCGTCCAGCGCGGTCTCCAGGCCGAAGTGCCCGGTGGTCTCCGGTGAGCGCATGTAGCTGGAGGTGGGCAGGTCCAGTCGCACGCCCATCTGCCGCACGTGGATGTTCGGGCAGGTGTAGAGGTTGAGCGTGGAGTCGCTGGTGTTGAAGATGCGCTCGTCGGTGCGGGTCACCTGTGCCGTCGAGGTGTCGACGATGGCGGTCAGTTCGCCGCGCCGCGTCGCGCCGAGCTGGATGCGGTGGCGGTACTCGGCGCGGTGACCAGTGGACGTGAACATCTGCGCGCGCGTCAGCACGAGCTTCACCGGGCGGCGGAGCTCCCGCGCCACCGCGGCGGTGAGCAGCGTGTGCGGATAGGTGGGGCCCTTGGCGCCGAAGCCGCCGCCCAGGTAGGGCGAGATGATCCGAATATCGGGTGCGTTGCCATCGGCATCCCTGAAGGCGTTCGCCACCGCTATCCGGGTGAGCATCACGCCTTGCGCGCTTTCGTACAGCGTCAGGCCGCCGTCGTTCCAGACGGCGGTGGTGGTGTGCGGTTCGATCGGGTTGTGGTGTTGCATCGGGCTGCTGTAGGTCTGCTGGATCCGAACCTCGGCCTGAGCGAATGCCGCTTCGGCGTCACCGTGCTCGACCTCGTTGGGCCGCTCGCGGAAGGCGTCCGGCAGGAACGCTTCGTCGAGCGCGTCCTCCAGCCGTGCGGTGGGCTTCTCCGTCCGGTAGCGGACCTTCACCAGGGCGGCGGCCTCCTGTGCCTGCTCCAGGGTCTCGGCCACGACATAGGCGACCGGCTGCCCGCTGTGATGGATCCGCGCGTCCTGGATCGGAATGAACGTCCTGTTGTAGGGGAAGCCCGGCACCGTCCTGAACCGTGGCATGGTGGTGTGCGTGAAGACCTGAACGACACCGGGATGTGCCAGTGCCGCCCTGGTGTCGATCTGCGTGACCTCGCCCCGGGCGATGGTGCTCATCACCAGGGATCCGTGCAGTGGGTTGGGCACCTCGTTGTCCGCGGCGTAGCGGGCGGTGCCGGTGACCTTCGCGCGGCCGTCGACCCGCTCGACGCCCTGTCCGACCAGCTCGGTCATCGGACCCCTCCCAGCTCGCCGAGGACGCTCTCCAGCGCCCGCTGGACGAGTTCGACCTTGAACCTGTTCCCTTCGCGCGGGCGCGCGTCCCGGACCAGGACGCGTCCCGCCTCGGTGATCGCCGCCGTGGTGAGCGGACGGCCGCGCAGTGCCGCCTCGACGCGGATGTCCCGCCACGGACGGGTTCCCACGCCGCCGAACGCCAGCCGTACGTCCTCCACCACGCGGCCCTTGGTGCGCAGCGAGGCTGCCACCGACACCACCGCGAATTCGAAGGTGGCGCGGTCGCGCAGCTTCAGGTAGCGCGAACGCGCGGCCAGGGGCGTGCGCGGCACCTCCACCCGGGTGATCAGTTCGCCCGGGCGCATCGCGGTCTCCCGGGTAGGCGTGGACACGGGAAGAAGGAAGAAGTCGCCGATCGGGACGTCGCGTTCGCCGCCGGGGCCGAGCAGGTGCACGGACGCGTCCAGCGCGGTCAGTGCCACCGCCATGTCCGAAGCGTGTGCGGCGATGCAGTGGCCGCTGCCGCCCAGGATGGCGTGTCCTCGGTTGTGCCCGGTGAGCGCCGGGCAACCGCTACCCGGAACACGCTTGTTGCACGCCGAGCCAGGGTCCCGGAAGTACCCGCACCGGGTGCGCTGCAGCAGGTTCCCGCCGATCGCGGCCATGTTGCGCACCTGCGGGGACGCCGAGGCCAGCAGTGCCTCCGACAGGACGGGGAACTCCCGCAGCACCATGGGGTGTTCGGCGACCTGCCGCATCCTGGCCAGCGCACCGACGCGCAGTCTCCCGGACTCGAGATCGACACCGTCGAGGTCGAGAGCGTTCAGGTCGATGAGGTGGTCGTGGGCCTCCGCACCGTCCCGCATCAGGTTGAGCAGGTCGGTGCCGCCCGCCACGAACTTCGCGCCGGGTGTGGCGGCGGCCATCCGTACCGCCTCGGCCGGGCTTCCCGCGGCCGTGTAACCGAAGGCCCTCACCGCCGTACCTCCTTGGCGGCCTCGGCGACGGCGGCGACGATGTTCTGGTACGCCGCGCAGCGGCACAGGTTGCCGCTCATCCACTCGCGGATCTCCGTCTCCGAACCCGTACGGCCTTCGTTGATACAGGCGACGGCGGACATGATCTGACCGGGAGTGCAGGCGCCGCACTGGAACGCGTCGTGCTTGATGAACGCCTCCTGCACCGGGTGCAGGTCGTCGCCGCGCGCGAGCCCCTCGATCGTGGTGACCTCGGCATCGCGTTGCATCACCGCCAGGGTGAGGCAGGATTTGACCCGCTCACCATCGACCAGCACCGTGCACGCCCCGCACTCACCGCGGTCGCAGCCTTTCTTGGTGCCGGTCAGGCCGAGGCGTTCACGCAACGCGTCGAGCAGGGACACCCTTGGTTCCAGGACGACCTCGCGTACTCGCCCGTTGACCTTTAACGGGACTTCCACCGACGACCCCGCGGCGATGGCCTTTGCGGGTGCGGTGGCCGCCCCGGCCGTCGCCGTCTCGGCCGCGGCGGCCGGGGCGACGGCCGCACCCGTCCCGACCGCGGCCGTTCCCGCCGCGGTCGCCGCCATGGCCTTGAGCATCGTCCGGCGAGTGGATTCGGGGAGGAACTCCGTCTTCCGTTCGGGTGTGACATCGGGGTCGGAGGTGAACCGGTCGCCGTGGTCGTTCATCGCGCTCCTTCTCAGCTCTGTGCCGGGAGTTGGATCCGGATGATGCGGTCGTCGCCGGGGCGCGCGTCGGTGCCGCCCCAGGTGGCGCGGTCGGTGTTGGACGACACGATCCACAGGGACCCGTCCGGTGCCGCCTCGACCGTGCGGATACGTCCATACGTCCCGACCAGGTGCGGGATCGGCCGTCCGGTCGCGCGCCGGCCCTGGACGGGCAGTTGCCAGAGGCGCTGCCCGCCGAGCGCGCCGATCCACAGCGAGCCGCGCGCGTAGGCGACTCCGGACGGGGACGCCTCGTCCGGATGGATGGTGGCGATCGGCCGTTCCCCGGTGTCACCCTCGACGCCCTCGGTCTCGGGCCAGCCGTAGTCCCGCCCGGGGCGGAGGACGTTCACCTCGTCCCAGGTGCGGTGGCCGAGTTCGGAGGCGTACATGGTGCCGTCCGGTGCGAAGGTGATGCCCTGGACGTTGCGATGCCCGCTGGAGTAGACGGCGGTGCCGGACGGGTTGTCGCGAGGGATGGACCCGTCCGGGCGAATCCTGAGGATCTTGCCGCTCAGTGAGCCGTCGTCGGCGGCGTTCTCGGGTTCGAACGCGTCGCCCGTCCCTATCCACAGGTTGCCGTCGGGTCCGATGCGGAGCCGGCCGCCGTGGTGCCGGTCGGCGGTCTGGACGCCGTCGAGCAGGACGCGGGTCTGGCTGAGGGAGCGGTAGTCCTCGGAGATCCTGAGCGTGACCACGCGGTTGGTCGGTGAACCGGACACGTAGGCGAACACGGTGCGGTCCGACGCGAACCGCGGCGAGGTGGCCAGGCCGAGCAGCCCGCCCTCCGAGCTGGTCCGGACGCCTGGGACCGTACCCACGGTCTGCGCCGCGCCGCCGCCCGCCGGTACGCGGACGATCCGTCCGGACAGCCGTAGGGAGACCAGCGCCGAGCGGTCAGGAAGGAACGCGAGCCCCCAGGGCGCCTCCAGCCCCCTCACCAGTTCGGTGCGGTCGCGCAGCGTCGACGAGTCGCCCCTGCTGGACGCGGCTGGGCGGACGGCGGCCTCTCTTGCGTCCGTGCCGGGGCCGCACGCGGCCACGCCGAGCGCCAAGGCCACGGCGAGGACGGCCGCGATGACGATCCGCGTCGGAGCCGATCCGTTCATGATCACCCCTTGTTGTCAACGCCAACACTAAACGACTAGCGCCGCCAGCGCAATCATCGACAACGAAATTCTGTTAACATCGCCACGTGAGTGAACGAGGAGAGGTCCGCCGGCGGATCATCGACGCGGCGACCCGGCTGCTCTACGAGCAGGGCCGTGAAGCCGTGACCACCCGCGCCGTCAGTGCGGCCGCGGGAGTGCAGTCCCCCACGCTGTATCGCCTGTTCGCCGACATGAACGGGCTGCTCGAAGCCGTCGCCGCGGACGGCTTCGAGCGCTACCTCGCGGGCAAACAGGCCCAGGAGCTGTCCGACGATCCGGTCGACGACCTGCGCGGCGGGTGGGATCTGCACGTCGGGTTCGGCCTGGAGAACCCGGCGCACTACCTGCTGATGTACGCCCAGCCCAAGCCGGGGCACCGGCACCCCGCCGCCGAACAGGGCATGGCGCGGCTCCACATGCTCGTCGAACGCATCGCGGCGGCCGGACGCCTCGTCGTCAGCGTCGACACGGCGGCCGGCATGATGCACGCCGCCTGCGTCGGCGTCACGATGAACCTCATCGCGACGCCACCCGAGGAACGCGATCCCGCCCTCGCGGACCGGCTGCGCGAAGCGGTCCTCGCGGCGATCACCACGATCGCCGCGAGCAGCCCACCCGACATCGTTTGGCGCGCCGTGGCCCTGAAAGCGGTCGTGGACGACACCGACCTCTACTCTCCCGGTGAGCGCGCGCTCCTGACCGAACTGCTCGACCGCGCCGCGGACTCGTCCGGATCCGCCGACGCGCAACGGGCCCCTGCGTAGAATGCCGGGCCCGTTACCGGTGGTGGCGGTGTCAGGCGAGACCGTTGCGAATGGCGATGATCAGCTCATTTCCGGTGGTGTCCCGCTCGAGGACTCGGTTTCGGGCTGTGCCCCGTGGTCTCGCTGCGGGATCGTCGGCATGGCCGGGACCATCGCGAGCCGCTGTTCTCCCTGCTGTACCGGTTGATGAGATGTCTGCTCGGTCCGCGGCGGTGCTGGTTCGCGGCGGTGCTGGTTGCGGCGTTGTCCCGGCTGGTTCACCGCCGCCTTGTGCATGGCCTCGACAAAAGCCGCTACTTCCGTGACCCGTCGCTGATGAGCCATTGAGAGCGGACGATGCGGGCGCCGCGGATCTGGAATTCATGTTGTTTCCATCTCGTACGCGATCGAAGAAAGTACTCGCTCTTCCTCCGAGGGGCGGCGCGGGCCGGGCAAAGGAGCTCGCGGACAAGGGCATCCAGATCACACGATCGACCGAAGGCGCGGCTTCGGTGGCGACCGGGCATGGGTGCCCATATTCTGCGGCTGGTCTTTACTTGAGGGGGGATGAGTGGAAGCCCTGGAGCGCGACGATCCGCGAACGATGGGGGAGTACCAGCTGATCGGCCGGCTCGGGGCGGGCGGCATGGGACAGGTCTACCTCGGCCGTTCCCGAGGCGGACGGATGGTGGCCGTCAAGTTGGTGCATGCCGCGCTGGCCAAGGATCCACTGTTCCGGCGGCGGTTCCGGCGTGAGGTGGAGGCCGCGCGTCGGGTCGGTGGCGAATGGACGGCGCCGGTCCTGGACGCCGACACCGAATCGGAGAACCCGTGGGTCGCCACCGGATACGTACCCGGGCCCACACTCGCGGAGACGGTGGCGCGGCACGGCCCGCTGCCCGAGGCGACCGTCCTGGCCCTGGCGTCCGGGCTCGCCAGGGCACTGCAGGCCGTGCACGCCGCCGGGCTCATCCACCGCGACCTCAAGCCGTCCAACGTGTTGGTGACGATCGATGGCCCGAAGGTCATCGACTTCGGCATCGCGCGGTCGGCCGACGCCAGCGTCGCCACCCGTACGGGAGCCCTCCTGGGATCCCCCGCCTACATGTCACCGGAGCAGGCACGCGGCGCCGAGCTGAGCCCGGCCAGCGACATCTTCAGCCTGGGGTCTGTGCTGGCCTACGCCGCGACCGGCCACCAGCCGTTCGGCGTGGGGTTCTCCAACCTGCACGCTGTCCTTCTCCAGGTCGCGCAGGGACAACCGCAGCTGCGCGACCTGTCCGGGCCGGTCCGCGGGCTGGTGGAGTCCTGCCTGACCAAGGCCCCGGACGAGCGCCCCACGCTCGAAGCGATCCTGAACTGGCTGCCTCTGTCATCGAAAGCCTGGCTGCCTGGAGACGTCGTCACCGAACTGGGCCGCCATGCCGCCGCCCTGCTCGACCTGGAGACCCCGGGTTTCCAAGCCGTTCCCGCTCCATCGGCCTCCATGCCGCCCGGCCGGCCGGACGCTCCCGGATCCATGGGCGGGAGGGAGGGGACCGGCACGCGCCCCACCCGGCGGCCCCGTCCCGCCTCGCGCGGCCGGCTGCTCCCGGTGGCGGCCGCGGCCGCGGTCGCCGTGATCGGCGCGGGCTCGGCCTACGCACTCACCCAGAACGAACGGCGCGAGCCCCCCGCAGGCACCGTCACCAAGAGCCCGGCCGTCAATGGCGTCGTGCCCGCCGCCATGCTCGGAACCTGGGAGGGAGACTATGAGAAGACCGACACGTCGGGTAACAAGGTGCTGCACCACCGCCGGATCTCCCTCACCCAGGGCTCGCTCGGCGCGGACGTCGCCCAGATCAGGGTGACCGACACGAGCGGGCAGCTGTGCGAGTACGTCGGCAGGCTGGCCGCGGGCACGCCCACCGTCGATCTCCGTCCCCGCCTCAGCAGGAGCATCCCGCCCGGCAAGTGCAACGACGATCCCCCGCTGACGCTGAAGCCGAAGGGGGCTGACCTTCGATGGACCGCGCGGGGCATGGCGGACGACCTCACGCGCGCCCGCAACAACGCGATACCGGCACACTGGCACGGCCGCTGGGCCGGCCCCGCCACTGGGGAAGGGCACAGGGAATTCGTCATCGGCGCCGGAGCGGTCGGCACCGAGGCGATTCGGAGCAGGGTGATCGGGTCGAACGGAGCGGTGATCTGCGAGACCGCGGGCGTGCTCGTCTCCGCGGAAGACCCGATCGTCTATCTGTCCACCCGCATCATCACCCCGTCCCCGATGTGCGGGCTCGGATCGTTGGCGGGTTTCAAGGCGCAGGGTACGAGCTTGGTTTGGCACGCCGGCACCGACGACCAGGGGATCCACCTCAAACCCATGTGATCGATCGCTGACCCCCGCAGCCGTGGGCGATGGTGGGGAACCGACCCTTTATGGAGCACAACGGCTCGTGATCGGGGTCGCCACCGAGGCGTCGTGCTCGTCGTAGCCGACGTGATCGGTGATCTTGCCTTCCAGAGCCGACCCAGCCCCCGCGTGGTCGGTGCCTGGCACCAAGAGGGCTGCGATCAGGCCGTCCAGCAGTTCGTGTCGTAGCGAAACGCCGAGCCGGGGAACAGGCCTCCGGGGGGCTGTGATCGCCCACCACGACGGTCACCGCGAGAGATGGGACGGGCAAGGGCGGGCAAGCACCCAGCGTGCTGCCTATGCCGCGCCCTCCTTTCTTCCGTATTCCAGCCCGCCCACGCCCGCAGCCCTCGGCGCGGAAATCTCATGTCCCGCGATGTGCGCCGCGCCCGGCCTCATGCACATGGACGCCGCCGCATCGTCCGCCTCAAAGCTCTGCCAAGATCGATATGCGAAAAGAAGAACCGGTCTGAGGAACTTTAAGGAACCGGGGGTCGGCGGCACCGGCCTCGGAAGATCGCCACGGGCCCTCTGGAACCGAACCGCAGGGCATCCAGTGGCATCCAAAGCCTTCGAGAGCCCGTGAAGTGGAGAGGGGCGGAGTGGTGGACGAACTGATTGCCATCGTGGCCGCCGGGGCGGCCGGAGTGGGCTGCCTCGTAGCCTATCTGCGGGATGTCGTGCACGTGTTGCGGCTTTGGTGGCGCGGCATTCGCACGATCGGTGTAGTGGTCGACAACGCGGCGACCATGGCCGACTCGGGAACGCGGTGGGCACCGATCCTCGCCTTCAAGGACCAGCGTGGGAAGCGGATGGCGGTCAAACCGATCGTCCGCATGGACGCGAAGATGCGGCTGGGTCAGGAAGTTCCGGTGGTGTACATGGCGCATAAACCGGAGGTCATGCTCATTTTCACCCGATGGAACATGGTGCGGTCGCTGCTGGAAAACAGCATTCTCCTGGTCCTTGGAACGCTGTTCCTGGGTTTCGCGGTGGCCGCCGTGGTCGTCGGAGTGGTCGAAGCGTACTGACCGGAAAGGGGATCGGTCCGACCGCACCCGGCATTCGAGTGGGGGCACCTCACCCGGCATCCTTGGTGGCGCTGCCGCCGACCCGGCGCCCCAGCGCAGTGGTGCGGACCGCCGCGCAGACCGCGTAGTTCCTGGACGTGAGCGCCTCGGACCGTCTGTACGCGGAGTTCCACCTGATCGCGCTGCGCGGGGCTGCGGGACCATCTGCTGTGTGAGGGGGATCATCATGCTCGGCCGACTGGGTCAGCCGTTCCGGCGGCGCCGGACGTAGGCGAAGGTGACGGCGGCAAGCAGTGGCCCCCACAACAGCAGCGGGAGGTAGCACGCGTAGTAGGTCGCGGCTTCCCAGCCGCCTGCCTGGGTGGGGAAGTTCGCGGCCCTCGGCTCGCCTCGGAGGTTGACCCCGGCGAACTCGGTGATCCAGGCGGCGGTCCAGAGGACCGTCAGGACCAGGGCGCCCAGAGCAGCGGGGATGGCCACCGCCTTCGTCGGGATCGGTCGGCCGCGCAGGAACGGGACCCAGCGCGGGAACACCTCGCCCCAGCGGGCGATCAGGCCGATCGCGGCGAACGCGGCGGCTTCGGAGGCGATCGACAGGAAGACGATGTAGGCCCGTTCACCGAGCCCGCTCCCGTCGGCGAACGCGGCCGGGAGCCGCCAGAGACCGGCCGGCAGCACGACGAACGGGACGGCGAGCGCGGCCGTTCGCGCCCAGCGGGGAACCCCGGCCACCGGGGCGTGGGCGGCTGCCCATGCGGTGCGCAGCCGTCCGGTGGTCACCGGCCGATCAATCACAGCGGTCATCGTCGATCCTTTGGTCCGGCGGGCCCGACTGCCCGATCCGCATCCAAGATCGCAACCGCGCCGGGGCATGATGATCCCCCGCACGGGTGAAGCCACCCTCCGCTCGGGGGAAACCCGGCCGCCAACGCCAAACATGCTTGTCTACCGCTCCGGCTTTGATGTATCCAGTTCCGCCCTGCGCTTCCTGGCGGCCCGGCTGCGCGAGCACCGGTGCGCACTGGGCACCCGATTGCGGCGGCTGACCGCCGGCCGCCAAGCCCTGCTGACCCTGGCCCACCTGCGCAACGGCACCACCTACGCCCAGCTCGCCGCCGGGTTCGGTGTCGGCACCACCACCGCCCACCGCTACATCACCGAGGCGGTCGAGCTGCCGGCCGCCCTGGCCCCGACACTGGACCAGGCGGTCCAGGCGGCCTCGTCCAAGGCGTTCGTGCTGCTGGACGGCACACTGCTGCCGCTCGACCGGGTCGCCGCCGACCGCCCCTTCTGCTCGGGCAAGCATCGCAAGCACGGCATGAACGTGCAGGTCCTGGCCGATCCGGCCGGGCGGCTGCTATGGGTCTTACCGGCGCTGCCCGGGGCCGTCAACGATGTCCGCGCAGCCCGCGAGCACGGCCTCATCCACGCACTGGACAAGGCCGAGGTCGCCTGCTGGGCCGATAAGGGCTACCTGGGCGCCGGCGGCACGGTCCGCATCCCCTACCGCGGCCGATGGGACAGACTCTCGGCCGGCCAGCAAGCGGTCAACCGCTTCCACGCCAAGATCCGGGCCCTGGTCGAACAGGCCGTCGCCACCCTCAAGTCGTGGCGGCTGCTCCGCAAGCTCCGCTGTTCACCCAACCGCATCACCAGTCTGCTCCAGGCCATCCTCCGCCTGCATCTGGCCGGCTCAAGCTGAACATGGAAAACGCTCACTGCTGTGATCACCGCGGGTCAAGGCATGGTGCGGTTGCCCTGTCATGAATTCCGAGGCTTGATCGCTTTAGGACACGCCAAGCCAGTAGAGCTTGAGGTCCATCTGGGTGTATTGGGGTATACAAGCACCCTTGTCCACCTGTATGCTCACCATAAAATTCGGGTCGCGGGGAAACGGCTCGAAGATTTGTTGTTTGAGTACGGGATCGGTTTCGCTGATAGGCAGGTCAAAGCTTGCATGATTTTTCCCTACGCCCCATATGCCTAGTGTGAATTTCCCGCGTCTAAGGCCCTCGCTGGGGAAGGTGATCACTAGTTCGCCTACGAGAAGCCCTTTCAGAGGCCGATCTCGGACGCTGGTCTGCTTAATGGTTTTCGGATAGTCATCGCCAAAGAAGGCCCACTCCCATTTCTCTTCCCATGAAGCCAAGAGTTCGACGAATGCGGGCTGTAGTTTGGTAAAGTCCGCCTTGGAGGCGGTGATCTGGTCGCAGCTGATCTTGGAGGCGGTGAGTTCGCCCCCGTGGACGTGGACGACGGTCGAGTCGGAGTAGGGAATCCAGTCGTCGCCGACCTGATGCTTGGCGGTGATCTTGTATACCGTCGTGGCGTGCAGGGGGCCGGTGTCGAAAGGCGGTTTGATCACGCCGTCCTTCTTCTCGACACCGTCGACAAAGAATTGGTAGATCACGTTGTCGTCGCCGTCGGTCGTCCAGTTTATTTTGGTCGACTGGCCGTTTTCCACGATCGGGTCGTCCGCACGGAAGTTCTTCAGTTCGAAGCCGATGGGGAACTTTCCGATCGAATGAGTAGCGGTCTTGAATTTCGGTGTACCGCTGGGGGTCTTGACGGAGATGACGACGTTGGTGATGCCAGTCTTGGTGCTGACGTGGATGTTGTCGAGGTGCAGGCGCAGCACGTCGTTCGGCCCGGCCTTCTTGTTCTGAGGCTTGAAGGTGAACGCGCCCGACTTCGGGTTGCTGGTGTCTTCGGTCCAGCCGGGCGGGAGTTCGGGCTTCGGCGCGCTGACCCTGTTCCACACGGGCGTGAGCATGCCGGGGGTGTCCTTCGCCCAGTCGTTGTCGGCGACCTTGAACGTGATCGTCAGGGACTCGAGTTCGACGTGGGAGAAGCCGTCGTTGGAGATCAGGATGTCCAGGGACGCCTTTGTCGGCGTGCTGGAGTTCTTGGAGACCGTCATCGGCGCCGGGTGGGTGCTGATGCTGGAGCGGAACGGGAAGTCGCGTTGCTGGGTAGCGGTGTCGGGCGGTGAGATGGTGCTGGTCATGCTGGGCTCCTTGTGAGTGTTCGGGTTACGGCCGGGTGGTCAGGTCGTCGCGCCGGTTCAGGCCGTTGGCGAGGTGCAGCAGCCCGGTGCGCAGGTGCGCGCGGAATTCGGGCGTGATGCGGGCGGTGGCGTCGGTGGCGGTGACGGGGAGCCGGCTCCCGTCGTGCCGCTTCCAGGTCCAGTCGCCGCTCTCCACGACCGGCAGCGGAAGGCTGAACGCCTTCGTGACGGTGGCGGTGCCGCCGTCGCCCTTGACGGTGATCGCTTGGAGTCGTCCCAGGACCGGGCCGACGTGGAAGACGGCGTCCATGTGCGCGAGCGCGCGGGCCACGTGGTCGGCGTCGGGGCGCAGGAAGGCGGCCGGCAGGATATGGGTTTCGGCCTGGACGCCGGCCCAGGGGTCGGCGAGCAGGGTGACCAGGCGCGACTCGCCCAGCCTCAGGGCCAGGGCGGCCTCGTCCCGTCGGGAGGCATAGCCCTCCGGTGTGTCGCGCGGCAGGGCCACGGCGTGGATCTTGGTGTAGTCGTCCCGGTCGAAGTAGCCGATGAGGCCATCCTCGAACGAGGAGTTCGAGCCGAGCAGGATCGGCCAGGTGTACTCCTGGTACTCGGCGGTGGGCGGGTCGGCCGCGAGCTTGCTGGGCAGGATCGGGACGATCGGTTCGGCGTCGCCCTCCAGTTCGAGCCGGGCGCGCATCAGTGCGAGCGGGCGGCCGAGCATTCGCAGCGTGGGATGTGACGACGACGGGTGGTCGGGGGCGATGGCCCTCCGCGCCTCCTCGATCGTGTCGAGCAGGTGTTGCAGGGATGCGGCCCTGTCGTCCCTGGAGTTGAGCCCCTTGAGGAAGCGAGCGAGTTCGGGATGCTCGGCGCTGTCGTCCCCGAGGGCGGGCGCGTCCGGGTGGTACTGCTCGAAGACCAGCCCGTCCCGCACGGGGCGCAGTTCCCCCAGCAAGAGGCCGTCGGCAGCCATGCACAGCAGTGCCTTGTCGAATTGGTTGGGGACGATCCAGGCACGGATCTGCTCGTCGGCGTTGGACGTGACCTGCGTGTCGTCCAGCCGGGAGACGAAGTCGAAGCCGAGCCTGGCGGGCTGTGGGAGCCGCGGTCGGAGCTGGAACAGGTGCCGCGCCCAATCGCTCTGCCTGTCGATGTGGACGAGCGCGTCGGCGCCCCCCAGCTTGAGAGGACGCTTGGAGTCGGGGACGACCGTCGCGGCCCGGGCGGGCGGCGGGCGCAGGTCGGGGCGGTCGGCGGTTTTGACGACCTCGTACCCGCGGCCGAAGCGGTCGACCAGGAACAGGCGGTTGAACCGGAACTGGCCGGCTCGGTAGGGCTCGTAGAAGGGGCTGTTGATCCAGTCCTCCTCTTCGGGGCTCTCCGGATCCTGGCCGACCGCGGTCAGGGTCCGTGGCGCGAAGGTGTGGTGCCCGTCGAGGATGTCGGCGATTTCCGCTTCCGGACGGGGGTGGACCCCGGAGTCGCGGCCGGTGAGCTGTTCGGAGAAGCCGTCCAGGGCCTGCGAGATCAGGTCGGTGCCGGCGCCGCCGTCGGCGAGGTGCCTCGCGAGGTCGTTGACCGCGGTTTTGAAGCCCGGGTCCTGCCCGGGAGCCTCGGTATCGACGAGGCGGAGGCGTTCGGCGATGTTGTGCACGGCGTGCGCGGACAGCAGGATGGAGCCCGAGACGCTGCGCGGGACGGCCTTGTTCTCCGCCGCGTCGCCTTCCCCGTGCCACTGGTAGCAGGCGTCTGCGAACTCCCAGTTCCTACGGCGGACGGACTTCTCGGTGTCCTGGTAGTGGTAGTAGGGAACGGCGAAGTACTCGGCCTCCCACACCAGCAGCAGCGGAGACCATGGCTGCTTCCACAGCGCGGTCGCACGGCGGACGGCGCGGATCCATCGCTCGTCGCCGGACCAGTCGAACCACTCCTGCCGGTCGGCGGACATGGCGCGGCGCGGGCTCCGGCACCGGTCCAGCATGGCGAACTCGGTCAGCAGCTTCTCGGGCAGATCCGCCGGGATCCTGGCAGGGACCTTCTTCTCCAACGCCGCCCAGGCCGGCGGGCGCACGGCGGTGGCCGCGACGGGGGTGTTCCGGCCGTCCTCGATGGCCTCGGCCACCGTCTGCCTCGACGACCGGCACGGGACGACCGCGGGGTCGTCGAGCAGCCGGGTCGCCTTGGCGCCCTTGATGAGGACGACCGGCTCGCGGGCGTTGTGGAACACCGGCCGCGGGGTCCGGGTCGGCCGCCCCACCGGGGTGCGCTTCCACAGCTTGGTGAGCCGGTCGACCTCGGTGTCGATCGCGTTGTCCAGCTCTTCGGGCGTCGCGGCCTTCAGCAGCGCCGGAGCCTGCGCCAGAGCGGCACGCTCGGCCGTGACCTTGTCGGAGAGCACGGCCAGGTGCGCGGCGACCTTCGGCTTCAGCGCCTCCAACTGCTCAAGGACTGGCGGCTCCGGGGGGTCTTCGATGATCGTGTCGAGTTCGCGGGCGTAGTACCACAGTTCGTAGAGCCGTTCCTGGCGGCGGGCGAGCCGCCGGGTGGCGGCGTCGTGGGCGCGCTGGGCCTCGTTGGTCTCCGCCAGCCATGCCCGCTCCGGCTCGGGCAGCGCCCGGAACGCCGGCGCTCCCTCTCCCCGAGCCGCGGGAGTGGGGGTGAAGTCCCAGGTGAAGCCGCCTGCCACGGGCTCGAAGCGCGCCTCGCGCGTGCGCTGCTGGACGGCCGCGATGCCGTCCCGGGTGTCGAGCTGATGCAACAGCCCGTACTGGAGGGCCTGCAGCCGCCGGAGTCGTCCCGGGTCCCTCCAGGCGCCGGGGTCGTGGTCGAGGGCGAGCGCGCTGATCCCGTCCACCGACGACTCGGCGACGCCGTAGCTGACGGGACGCTTCTTCGGGTCGTCCTCGGTGACGGGCACCTCGTCGTCGCCCGGAGCGGGCAGGCCGGTCTGCTGCCAGCGGACGCCGACGATGGCTCCGGCGCAGACGGTGCGGACCGGCGTCTTCGGGGCGGGGCAGTCCCAGCCGAGGTGCTTGAGCCGTTCGGTGATCCTCTCCTGGAATTCGGCGGGCGGGGCGGCGGTGATGTCGGCGAACGGATCGCTCGCGTCGGTGCCGTACCAGCCCATGACCAGGTAGCTGAGGTCGAGCGCGTCGCCGGTGAGCCCGGTGAGGGGGTCGTGCATCGAGAAGACGCCCATGTTGTAAGGCTGGTAGGTCGCGAAGGTCGGCAGTCCGGGACCGACCGCGGTGAGCGGGGCGGGCAGGACGTCGGCGGGCTCGGACAGATCGCCGTCCAGCGGCCGGACGCGTCCGATGCGCTTGGGCACCGGTGTCGCGTCGGTGCTGGAGGTGCGGATGGCATAGGGGGAGTTGTCGGGGGCCTCGGCCTCGCTCAGGCAGTCGCTGTGGACCAGCCATCCGGCGGCGGAACGCGCATCGGTGCGGTTCCTGCCGCTGTAGCGCACCACGAGCCAGCGGTCGGGAACCGGCACGTAGGCCGTCGTCCCGTCCGGCTGCAGAGTGCCGTTGCGCAAGGCGGCCGGCAGCTCCCAGTGCACCAGCACACCCGGGTCGGGACGGTCTGCCGATCGGCTCAGGTGGCCCCGTTCCGGGCTGTGGTGACTCGATGAGAAGTCGGGGCGCCAGCGGCGCCAATCCTGTCTGCGGACGGCGTCGTTGACCATCAGTGCCGTGACGCGGACGGGCACGACGACGGCTTCTGGGCTACTCACAGGGCGCTCCTGGCTTCGGATGCGAAAACGTTGATCAACTGGGGAAGGCGGTCAGGGTCGCCGTTTCCGGTGACTGGACCATCTGCAGGGCGAGGTGGGCCGGGCTGAGCCTCGTGATGCCCTCCGGCTTGTGCTCGGCGTCGAGCGCCTTGGCGACGACCGTCGCCAGGCCCGCGGCGCCGTCGTTGATGTTGAGGACCGTGGCGCCCGCGCCCTTGGCCGAGCGGTAGGGGATCTCGACCGGTTTCGAGGGCGACACCGCCTGGCCCGGCTGGAGCCCGCCGGTGGCCATCAGGGTGCGCAGGCCGACCCAGTGCTTCCGGCCGTCCTCGCCGTCTCGGTCCTCGGACGTCTGGACGCCGATGTGCAGGCCCTGCATCGGCTCGTGCAGGACGATCCTGCCGGGCAGGCCGTCGAACAGGCACAGCAGGACGTCGGGTGCGACCCGGTCGCACCGCAGCACCTCCCCGGCCGCCGCGGCGGAGCCGTCGGCCTGCTCGCCGGAGACGCTCACCCGCATCTCCGGGTACGCCGACACCAGCTGCGAGCGGATCAGGATCCCGGACCCGGGCCGGCGCCGGGTGCTGCTCCTCTCCAGGTAGCTGGCGCGCAGCTTCTTCAGAGCCTTACGGTCGGTGCTCGAACGCTCGGCCGCGGCGAAGGCGCCGTCCAGCAGGTGGTCCACCCACGCGGCGTCGATCCGGAAGACGCGAAGGCTCTCTTCCGGCAGCATCCCCGCGTGCGGAACGAGATGGTCGAACGGCACCTGTTCCAGGCGGCGCAGCTGGTCCAGCCACTCGACGATCACCGGTTCGTCCGGTTCGCTCTCGGCCGCCCCGGCCGCGGGCCCGGAGACCACGGCCGTGGCCTGCGCGGCGAGGTCGCCCAGGACCGAGTCGTCGGCGGCCAGGAAGGCGCTCATCAGCTCGGTCATGTCCGGTGCGGCCGAGCCGAGGTCGCCCTCGCGGAGCGTCGCGACCAGGTCGGCTTCGGTGCCGGCCCCGGGACCGGATCCGTCGCGGGGCGCGCCGGCGCCGGCCGGGCCGTCACCGGTCCAGGCGCCCGCGGTCAGGACGGCGGCGTGGTCGTGGGCGGGCTCACCGTCCACGACCACGCTCCGGAACGCCGCGAGCCAGGTGTCATCCGCCTCTTCGAGCAGCGTGGAGACCGCCTCCCGCAGGTCCTCGCCGTCCCCGCCGGCCGCCTCCGCGAACGTCGCGGCGGGGAGCTGGGGCGCGATCATGCGGACGGCGTCCGAGAGGCGGCCGTGCGCACGGTCCAGGTAGGCGGCCAGCGCGGCGGCGACGTCCTGATCGGCCAGGACGAGTCCGCGGCCCAGGGCACGCGCGGCCTCGTAACTGAGGTCTTCGATGCCGTACTCGGCGTCGACCGGGGACGGGTCGGTCACCTTGTAGGGCACCAGCGGCCCCCGATACCAGGCGAAGTCCTTCGGCTTCCCGCTGTCGTGGGCGACCGGGACGAAGCCGTTGTCCAGCCTGTAGCGGGTGTACTCGGTGTAAACGCCGGTGTCGGTGGTCTCCGGTGGCGGCAGGCGCAGCAGCAGGCGCCGCGAATTGTCCGCGGCCCCGTTCGGCATCGCCGACCGGAGCAGGTGCTCGCGCAGTCCCGAGAAGCTCGCCTGCCCGCCCGGCCCGGAGGTGAAGGTCCACGAGTACAGGGACAGGAGCCGGATGTCACCGGTGAGCGTGCCCGGGTCGGCGAACCGTCCGGTGTGCCCTTCGAGCGAGACCAGGTGCGCCACGTACGGGCCGCCCGTCCTGGACGGGACGCGGTTGGCCGTGACGAACGAGTACTCGGCCGCCCGCCTGGCCTCGTCGTCCCCCGTCTCGCCCGGCAGGGCGCTCCGGACGTGCGCCAGGTGCGCGACCTCGGTCGCGCGCGGAGCGATCTGGCCGAAGGTCTCCTTGGTGACGCGGATGGTGCGGACCGGCAGGGCACGCTCGTCGTCGGTCAGTGCCGGGGAGAACACCGGCACCGCCACGTCCGCGGCGTCGACCAGCAGCTCTCCCGCCGTGCCCGCGGTGGTCAGGCCGGCCGCCTCCGGGTCGTCGACGATCTCGCCGCGGGTGAACAGCAGGAGCGCCAGCCAGGGGCGCGTCCGGTTCTCCTCCTCGCCGGCCTGCCAGTCCAGCCGGTTCTCCCAGGGCAGTACGCGCCGTTCGAAGGCGACGTGCGGCAGCACGCTGTGCAGCGGACCGACGGAGCCTGCGGGCGGGTAGGCGCCGTGGACCTCGTGATCTCCGATGTGCAGGCGCAGGCCCGTCACCTCGATCCGCTGGGTGACCGCGGCCGGCGGCGCCCCGCCGCCGAGCGGCAGGTCGTCCGGCACCGTCTGCTCGACGGTGACGGTGTAGGTGCCCCGCCCGACGGACGGCGTCTGGTTGTCGGCGAACGTCAGAGGGCGCGCGGTCATGGCAGGAGCTCCAGCAGTCCTAGTCCGGTGAGCACTTCACTCATCTCCTTCGACGCGGTCTCGCGGGCAACGCCCGGGCCGCTCGGGGCGGCGCACCGGGACGCGGCGTGCCGGAGCGGGTTGACCCGTCCCGTCCACGGCCGATCCCGGATCGCCTCGACGGACGTGTCGACCTTGCGGCCGTCCAGCCGCGGGGCCGGCATCCGCACTTCGAGGCCGGTCGCGTACACCTCGGTGGGGTGCTCCGCGAATTTCTCGGGGCGCGGCGGCGCGTCCGACACCGCGCCCCACAGTGCCTTGGGGACGGCCGAGTACTGGGGGACGACGGTCCAGTCGTCGGCGGGGTACCGGTCGGCGTCCTGGTACCGGCCGCCCGTGTCCTTCGCGACCGACACGGTGTGGGAAGAGCCCTTCGAGGAACTCCCCGAGTGGCCCATGGGCCGCACGTCGAGCTGCTTCTTGCGGCGGCGCTTGCGGCCGCCGACCTCCGGCTCGTCCTCCAGCGCCTGCCGCGCGGAGTTGTAGCGGACGTCCGTGGCGGGGATCGCGGTGCGGGTCGCGAACGCGAACCCGTCGGTGGAGACGATCCAGTTCCCCGGCGCCGCCCTCGTGAGCATCGCCGGATCGGTCAGCAGGCCGTCGAGCACCGACAGGGTGACCGGCGCCTCGGGCAGCTGCCTGCTCCGGAACTCCTCCCACGTCAGCTGCCGCGAGCGCGGGTCCTCCTCCGCGCCGAAGCCGATGGTCACCGAGAACGGGCCCACATCCAGTTGGGCGCGCCCGCCGACGGGCGGTCCCCACACCTGCAGCCTGGCCCGGACCTCCACCTTGATCGTCACGCTGAACAACCAGAAGTGCTGGGTGTAGGACGCGCCGATGGTGATGCCGATGTCGGCGTGGAAGTACAGGGGCGCCCACCACACGATGACGTTGAAGTAGGCCACCAGCCAGGCGCGCAGCCCGCCGGCGTCGTAATTGATCTCCAGCCGCCCGCCGACCATGCCTGCCTCGGGAGTGACGGCGACGTACAGCTCGCCCTTGACGGCGACCGCGGAACTCACCGACCAGCTCAGCCCCAGCCGCGGCACCGCCGGATAGTGGCCCGGTTTGGTGAAGGCGGGATGGTAGCCGCCGACCGTGGCCACGAAGTCGCCCTCGTGGACGCTGCCGGGGAACCACACGCACAGGGCGGCGCCGCCGGTCAGCTTGCAGTCCTTGTTGAAGACCCAGGAGCCGTCGCCGAGCGCCGCCGTCAGCGCGAACCGCCGCTCGGCGTGCTCGTACAGCGCTCGGAATCCCAGCTCGACATGGGCGATGCTGGGCACGTCCTGGTTATCGGCCGCATCGGCCGCACGCGCAGGGAAGTCCGCCGACATCGTCCCGAGCACCCCCACCAGGAAGTCCCGGTCGCTGACCTGGACGATCAGCAGTCCCGCCAGGTTCACCGTCTCGGCGACCGAGACGCTCATCCCCGCCGCCAGCCACAGCACACCGTCGGCCGGGGACACCACCGGGTCGGTACCACCGGTGACCTTCTCCAGCACCTTGGAGGGACTGATCGGCTGGTCGGGCTCGGCCCCGGTCAGCTCGGTCATGTTGCCCAGGGCCCGCACGAACGGGAACCGGGCCACCTTGTCGGCCTCGGGAAGGGCGAGCCGGCTGTTGTAGCCGAAGCCCAGGGCCAGCCCGGTGACCACCACCGGTGGCGGCCCGCCGAGCTTGCCCTCCAGCGCGCCGAAGACGAACAGCGACGCGTAGGAGGGGTGATCCTTCGTCTCCTTGACGCGGGCGTAGGACCCCACGGCCATGAGCCCCCACTTGGCGGCCTTGACCATGACCAGCCCCTCGTAGGCGAACTCGTACTCGCCTTCGGGGGGACGGCGCACGAGCGTGCCCAGCACGTGCAACGGATCCCGCGCGTACGCCACGCCGAGGCCGCGGAGCACCACCCGGACGGTGGGATCCTCGGTCAGCTCGATCTCCAGACCGAGGCCGGTCGCCTCCAGCTCGAAGCCGGCCGCGACGAACGCCGCGTCCAGGTCCACGACGAGCTTCTCCGTACGCTCCTTACCCTCGGACACCAGCCGGACCTTGACCTGCCGCAGATGCAGCGACCCGAGCGTCCGCTCGACCTTCTGCACCGCCTGCGTGTCACCGCCGGCCCCGGCCTTCTTGCCGTCGTCGGTCTTCTTCTCGCCGGTTTCCTTCTTGTCGTCCCCGGCCTTGCCCTCCTGCTTGGAGGAGGGCTTGCGCACCAGCATCTTGTGGGTCTTCTTGCTGATCGTCACCCATGCGGCCAGCGTGGCTCCGGCCTCCAGGGCCTCGTCCTCCGGCAGCGGCGCCGCCGATTCGCCCAAGGCGCCGTTGAGCGCCTTGATCCGGTCCACCTTCAGGTCCTGGGAGGCGTAGACGGCCTGGAGGCCGACCTGGAGATCGCAGTCGGCGGGGATCTGCCCGCGCAGCAGATCCAGATCAGACAGTTTCGTCTTCTTGCCGAACGGCACCATCGCCGAGGCCACGACGGGCCGGCTCTTCTCCTCGCCCTCCTTGGGCAGCACTGCGGCGGCCCACGCAACCGTCCCGTCCTTCTTCCCGGGCGAATGGACGACGACGCGGTGCTTGCCCGCCTCCAGGACGTCGTAACGCAGTGCGATGCCGGTGAAGGACGGAAGGAACATCAGCGACTGCGCCTCCGTGAACCCGAGCCCGTACAGCGCCTCCGCCACCGAGAGCGGCACGGACGACTCCACGGAGAACGTGAAGCTCTTGGCGCCGGCCTTGGAGTCCAGCTTGCCGCCGGCCTTGGACCCCACCTTCGCGGTGGCCTTCGAATCCACCTTGGCGGCGGCCTTGGGTTCCCCCTTGGCGGTGGCCTTGGAGTTCTCCTTCTTGGTGACCTTGGAGTCCAGCTCGGCGGTGGCCGTCAGCGTCCTGTCCTTGGAGACCGGGAACTTCGCGGAAACAGACAGGCGGCGCTTCGTCGCGCCGTCCACCAGCCGTGTCTCGAGATCGAGGGTCACCGTCTCCAGGACGTCCGCCAGGAACGCGAACTTCTCCGTCCCGGCCAGCGACAGACTCACCACGACACCGGCGACCGGGTCGGCGGCCTTGGGTTTGTCGCTCGCGGCGACGAACTTGACGGTCGACTTCAGTTTCGTGCCGGTGACCGTGCCGCTCAGCGACAGCTCTGCCAGTTTCGTGGCGTTCGTCGATATCTTGACGAGCCTTGGCGTCCTGGGGAGCTCGGCGAACCACTCCTTGAGGACGCTCAGATCGATGGCCGCCCGGAGGTCTCCCAGCTCGGTGGACAGCCCCTCGGGAATCTCCAGCTCGTCCAGCGCGCTGAGCCGCTTCAGCCAGGTCTGTAGACCCCCCATGGTCATTGCCGATGACTGGGTCAATGTCTGTGTCACGGAGGATCCTTCGGTCGCTCACCTGGATGGTTCGGACGGGGCCGGGTGCCCCGCCTCATTCGGTGTCGAACTCGTTCGGCGCGAGCGTGCAGCCACTTGGGGGACCTGATGGACGTACCGCCCCTGCTGCAGGAAGTCCCGCTGCCGGCACCGTTCCTCGCGCCGTCCGCCGTACAGGCCCACGGCATCCGTGGACTCCCCGCGCTGCTTCGCTGCCGGCATCTCCCCGCAACCTTCCGGGTTTGTCACGTCTCAGTCAGCGCTCGCCATGCCCGATCGCCACACTATGCATGCGATTGATAACGCTAAGTAGTTACAAAGATGGTGGAGCATGGACCGGTCACCTGCCCTGGCGGATCCGAGCCGAATGCGCGTCCGGCCTTCTGAGCGGGGGCGTTGAGGGGTGTTGAGGGCGCGCCCCGAGGCCGACCGGCGATTACGGTGTGTAACTGCAACTCGGCCGACTCGGCTGCCTGTGGTCGCGCAGTCCAACCGAGCCCCGACCGAGGTCAATGGGCGGGCGCGGACCGGCCTCGCCAGGGTTGCCGATCATGATCGGTCGGCATGCGGCCAGCGGTGACCTCGATGGCATCTGGCAATCCATGGTGGACGTCCTCAACATGGGCGTCGCGGGCGCCATCGCACCCGAGGCCCGTACGGATCTCGACAAGTGCGCCCGATCTGGCGGTTCGGATGAGCGCTCGACCGGCCAGTCTGGATCCGCCGGTCCGTGCGGCTCTTGCGTCCACGTCGCTTCTTGGGGTTGATGCACGGCGGCGCGTGCTTTGGTTCCTGGGACGAGGCGGCCGGCTTCAGGACGTGGCTGGCGGTCTTCTCGGCCGCTTTGTGGGCGACCTCGGGAAGGACGGAGGTGCAGGTGTCGGCGGTCGGCACAATGCTGGAATGGCCGAGCATCTCCTGCACCACCTTCAACTCCACACCCGCAGCCAGGGCGAGGGTGGCGGCTCCGCGCCGGAGGTCGTGCAGCCGGATCGGCGGCAGCCCGTGCTCGGCGAACAGCTTCTTGAAGGTGCGGGCCAGCCGGTCGGGAACCATCGGGTCACCGTTGAGGCAGGTAAAGACGTAGCTGCTGTCGCGGTAGCGCTTCCCTGCGGGTGGGGTGATGTGCCCGGTCGATCCGGCATGACCGGTCGGTGATCACGCCCAGGCGGGATCACGGCCGGTCAGGCCGAGGATGCGGTCCAAGGCGGGTGCGTCGGCCGGCACCGCGACCTGCGGTCCGTACATGCCCATCTCCCGCCCCTGCTCCACGTTGGCGAACACCGTGTCGTGCAGATGTGCCAGCAGGTCGGCGGGCAGTTGCAGGCGCTGCCCGGTGGCGACTGCCAGGTCCCAGGCGTGCATGGCCAGCTCGCCGGTGATCATGTCGCCCAGGACGCGCGCGGGCAGCGTGTGCGGTGTGCCCATGCTCGTCTCGCCCTCCCAGGCGCTCGGCGGCGCCCACGACGAGGTGATGTCGTCCAGCAGCGCGAGCAGGCGGCCGCGCCAGTCGCCGGCCGCCAGGTCGACACCGGACTCGGCGGCCGCCGGCTGCGGAACGGACTCCTTGCGGCCGCCGCCGGCGAGCGACGGCCCCCAGAACAGGAGGTGGTTGACCAGTGCCCGCACGTCGTACTCCGTGCACGGAGTCTTGTTGGAGAGCTGGTCGTCGTTGATGGGGCGGGCGACTGCCGCCATGGCTTCGGCAGCATTGGACAGATGCGACATGGCGAGGAGGCTAGGTGGCGCGTGCCGGAGGGGTATTGGACAAAGGCGACATACACTTTGCCGTGTGGGGCGGGACGTTCGTGAGCTGCGCGGTGCGTGGACCAGGTATCAGCGCCACACGTTCCACGACCCGTCGCCGGCGCTCGCGCCCTGGGTGGAGCGGTACTGGGAGGCTCGCTGGGACTACGCCGAGCCCTACCGGCAGAAGATCGTGCCGTACCCGAATGTGCATCTGTCATTGGGCGGCGGCCGTGCGGACGTCAACGGCGTGTGCAGCGGCTACCGGATCAAGATCCTCCAGGGCCGCGACCACGTCTTCGGTGTCGCGTTCCGGCCGGGCTGCTTCCGCCCGTTCCTCGGTGCCTCCGTTTCGACGATCACCGACCGCGTCGTCCCGGCGGCCGAGGTGTTCGGCCCGGACCTGCCCACGACGCTCGACGTGCCGACCGTGGACGCGTTCCTGCTGGAGCACCTGCCAGACGACGACCCCCGGGTACGCCAGGTGGTGGCCGCGGTCGAGCTGATCGCCAAGGACAAGGCCGTGACCAGGGTCGAGCACCTCGCCGGCGAGCTCGGGCTGAGCATGCGGGGGCTGCAACGGCTGTTCGCGGAGTACGTCGGCATCGGGCCCAAGTGGGTGATCCGCCGCTACCGCCTGCACGAGGTGACCGCGCGCATGGCCGCCGGCGGGGCGATCGACTGGGCCGCGCTGGCGGCCGACCTCGGCTACGCCGATCAGGGCCACTTCATCCGCGACTTCAAGGCCATGTTCGGCGAGCGACCGACCTGGTACGCACAGCGGTACTAGCCCGCCTCTTCGGATCCGAGGGCGGGTCGCGTCCCGGCGGGGGGGAGCAGGAGCTGCAGTCTCCAAGGGCGCCGGGTCGGCGACTGCGCTCAGATCGGCCCGAGGGGTCTCGCGCAGGTCACCGCGCCAGGGACTGACGGCCCAGTTGCTTGCCTTCGGCAACGTCGGGGTGGTCGTCTTCGCCGTCGTAGAGGCGATCGCCTACCGTGCAGGTCGGGACCTTTGTCGGCCCCTCTCCGCTGCCCGGCGGAGAGCGGAAGATGATCTCGCTGGCGTGGAATCCGGCGGTCCGGGGGCTTCACGTCGCCGCTGATCAAAGAGTTTCGTCAGCGGCCCTGCGCGGGGGAGCAGACCTTTACCAGCGGGACGCACTACCCGAACGGGAAACCATCCCCGCGTGCGCGGGGAGCAGTCTCAGTGCCTGTATTAAAGCCCGGGCGGTGGTGGAGGCCGGCTGTGCTCCGGGGGGGGCGTCAGGTCGTCGCGAGTACCTCGCCCAGGCTCGCCAGCATGACCGCGCATCCCTCTTCGGCGAGCTCGGCGGAGTGGCCTTGGTGGAAGTAGGCGCTCTGCTCGGTGTAGGTGAGAACTGCACCGTCCCTGGCCGCTGCGATTTGGACGGTTGTTAGGGCTGCCGAGGTCGGTGTGCCGTCCATGGACATCCGGTAGGCGAACACGATGCGCGTGTCAGGGACGATGTCCTGAAAGACGGTTTCGGTGTGCACTTGCGGGCCGTTGCCGACTTGGAACCGTGTGGTCTCTATCCCGCCGACGCGGAAGTCCATCGTGTATTCGGTGACGTGCATGCCCTCAAGCTCCAGCGACCAGCGGCGTTTGACCTCCTCGTCCGCGAATGCGGCGAACACGCGGGCGGGTGCCACGGGGTAGGTCCGCTCCAGGCTGACGGTGCTGTGCGCAACGGGTGGGGTTGCGACGCTGTTCTCGTTCATCGTGCTCCACCTTTCTGTTGGTTGGTCAGGGCTGTTCATCGGTCTGCTGGGGCTGTGGGGTGCCTTCTGGACTGTCGTCACCGGCGAGGGCCTCGCCAAGGCGGTCGAGCCGGCGTTCGGCCGGTGTTCGGCGCGCGGCGATCCAGTCGGCAAGTACGTCCAGGCCGCCGGGCTGGAGGCGGCAGGTCCGCACACGTCCTACCTTCTCGGTGTGGATCAGGCCGCACTCCTCTAGGACCTGCAGGTGCTGCACCACCGCCGCCAGGGTCATGTCGAACGGCTCGGCCACCGCGCTGACAGTGGCGGGTCCGCGGCCGAGTCGTTCGACGATCGCTCGGCGGGTCGGCTCGGCCAGCCCCCGCAGGATGACGTCGACGCCAGAACGCTTAACCACAGACTCAAGTATTGCCAGCGCGGGGGATATGGTCAAGCCATCGCTTAAGTGTCGGCCCGGGCGAGCTCTGATCGGCAAACCTCGACCCCGAGGGTGGGCGGCACGCCGTAGCTATAGGAGGTCCGGGCCTAATTCCTGGCACGAGCTCGTCGTCAGCGGCCCACCAACCACGGGGAAGTCAGGAACCCAGCGACTGTTGCTTACCCTTTCTGGGGAGACTTCCTGGTGTGGGCCAGGCCCGGAAGTGCGTGGTGTGCAGGACGCGGTTGCCGGCAGCGTCGTCATCGCGCCGGAAGTACGGTTCAGCGGCGTGCGGCGTGCGGGCGTATCGGGCGCGCAAGCGAGCGGCCGAGCGGGAGAAGCTGATGGCCGCGCTGATCTCGTAGGAAGCGGCGGCGTGGTTGCGGAGCCCGGCCGGATGGCGGGCGCGGTCTACTGCTCTTCGCGGTGCCGGCTGCGGGCGTGGCGAGGGCGCCGGGAGTTCTCGGCGAGGGCGGACGATCTCAACGGTTAGGTCGTGTTTCAGAGTGGGATGAGCAGCGTGTCTGACGTCAAAAGCAGTGAGGTCTCCGGTACAGGGGTCATCGACCAAGAAGACCATGTTTTTCGGAGACCTCGTGGCCAGCGTAGTGGTGACGAGGCGGTTCGACCTGACTGATGGGCAGTGGGCGGTCCTGGCGCCGCTGCTGCCGCTGCCCAAGGGGCCGGGTCGGTCGTCGAAGTGGACGAAACGGCAGTTGATCGACGGGATCCGGTGGCGGGTGCGCACCGGGGCGCCGTGGCGGGACGTGCCCGCCTGCTACGGCTCCTGGCAGGCGGTCTACGGATTGTTCCGCCGCTGGCAGCGCAACGGCTGCCGGGCATGCATCCTGGCCGCCTTGCAGACCCGGGCGGACGCGGCCGGGCTGATCGGCTGGGAGGTGACATCGATTCCGCCATCGTGCGCGCCCACCAGCACGCCGCCGGTGCCAGGCGGCGGGGGATCTGCAGTGGGAGCCACCCGGCGGGGTGGCCACCGAGCCCGACGATCACGCGATGGCCGCTCTCGCGGCGGGGGTGTCGACCAAGGTGCATCTGGCGTGTGAACAAGGCCAGAAGCCGTTGTCGCCGGTGGTGACGGCCGGGCAGCGCGGGGACGCTCCGCAGTTCGAGGCGGTGATGGCCGGCATCCGCATCGCCCGGCCCGCACGGGGCCGTCCCCGGACACGGCCCGATCGGGTCCGGGGCGACAAGGCCTACTCCTCCCGGGCGATCCGTGCTCACCTGCGCAGACGCGGGATCGCGGCCACGATCCCGGTGCCAGACGACCAGGCCGGCCACCGGCACCGGCGAGGCAACTGTGGCGGCCGTCCACCGGCTTTCGACCCGATCGACTACCGCGGCCGCCACGCCGTCGAGTGCGGCATCAACCGTCTCAAGCGCCACCGGGCCGTGGCCACCAGGTACGTATGAGAAGCCTTCGTTCAAGCGCTGGTGAATAAGGCAGGCTGCGAGAGCGGGGGTACCGTCCGCGCGCCGTGGCGCCTACGGGGCACAGCAGGTGGTCGCTACCGGTAGGTATGCCGAGGGATCACGTGGCGGCCTTCCCTAGATCGATGTCCTCCTTGAGCCTGTTGCCCACGCTGTAGCCGAGGTGTCCGTCGCGCTGCATACGGCCGACGACGATACCTGGAGCTATGCCGATCTCCATCGCGAAGCGCCGCACCTCGTCGAGCGACGCCAGTGACGACAGTCGCGATGCCTTCGTGGGCGGGATCAGGAGGTCCCGCGCGAAACTGTCGGCCTCCTGTTCGGAGGGGTCTTCTCGGTTCTGGCTGTTCTCGATCCAGACGTCCTTCTTGCTGTGCTTGATGACGTGGCCGAGCTCGTGGAAGAAGGTGAACCACAGCTGGTCGTTCTTCTTGTAGCGGCCGCTGAGCATGACCATGGCCTTGTCCGGCGACAGCCATTTGGTCGCCCCGCACGCGCGGGCTCCTGTGATCTCCGGGATCACCACGACCGCGATGCCGTTGGCCGCGCAGATGTCCCGGGTGAGTCTGAAGAAAATCTCCGAGGGCTGCACGGTCAACTGCCTGAGCTGAGGGAGAGCGGCTTCGATGCCGGCCTTGCTGTACGGCTCGCAGCGGACGTCCTGAGCCGCCAGTTCGCCCAGGCGTAGCCATGCGGCGACCGCGCCGGGCTCGGCCTTGAACGCCTTGCTCTGTCGGAAATCCGCGGCTGGTGACTCGTACAGCTCCCGGTAGGTCTCCAGGTGCGCCACGCCGAAGAACGCCAGTACCTGTTGGACGCGGCTGGTCGGGTCCTTGGGGGTGCTCGGCAGTGCGCCCCGCTTGACGAGTTCCTTCACCGGGATCTCGTTCTGGACCCACGCCGCGAGTTCGGCGAAGTCCTGTCGCTGCCGCAGGCGGGTGAGGGTGGTCTGGTAGTCGGCCTCCAGGCGGTTCCACATCCGTGCCGACATCCCGGTTACCAGTTCCAGCCGGGCGGCGACGTCGGGGGACAGTGGCACCAGCCCCTGGATGAGCTGGTTGACGTGCTTGGGAGTGAGGCCGAGCCGAGCGGCCAACTGCCGCTGCGTCATGCCCAGATCGTCCAGGAACTCGCGGACGGTCTCACCTGGCGGCACGGCATAGTCCGGCTCGGTGGCCGGGTGCATCTCCTGGGACGTCGCCATCGTTCTCACTCCTTCCCCAGTCCGGTTCGGTCAGCCACGGTGGTAATCGATGATCTCAATGACCAGCGCGGCCGAGTCATCCGGGATGTCCTGCTCCTCTCTCTCCTCGGCCGTCAACAATCGGAACACCAGGCGCATACCCCCGTGGAGGCAGAAGGCGTAACACCCCTTGTACTCGTGATCGAGCGGGTGGCACCGGCCTGGTGCGCGCATGAGATCGTCGAGGCTCTCCGCCGCGTCGAAAGCCCTGAGCCGCACCCCGATCTTCTTGGCGCAATCGGCGCCGAACCTCCTGCGGAGCTCCCGGTCGGATGCGCAGAGGTCGCGTAGGGCTGGGTCGGCATACCGCACCTCCAATCGCGTTCCCCCCTCTGAGTATTAACCAATCAGGTAAACGCTGTCCCCCCATACCGGGAAAACTCTGCCACAGCCCGATCAAGATCGCTTGCTCGCTGAGCGAGATGGGGGCTTTGTACTGGGGTGATGTGCTCGAAACGTGGCAAAGTACCAGTTCGCTGTCCAGGGTCGGCCACCAAGTGCTAGCTAGCTGGTACGGGACCGACACTTCAGGTGACGGGCTCGCTTGCGGCAGTCGTGCCGCGACCGCCCACCGTGCCCGGAGTAAGCTCTGTCCCCGGCCACCGGTGGCCGCACTCGACCAGGGCGTCGATCTCGTCCCGGGGAGAGGACGCGCTGCTTGCCCTCCTAAAGTGCCCAACCGGCGGGCATCGACCAGCAGGTGCGCCCTGTTGCTGCCGGCATCCGGCTGGTGCTATTCCTGAGGCTCCAGATCATCGCCGGGTCAGGACGATGATCTACTGCTACGTCCGTGGCGCCGACGCCGGTCGTTCCTGTGCCAACCTGGTGGTTCAACTCGTCAGCGACCGTACCCGTGGCATCGTGGACGTGTGGCGCAGGCGGAGAAAGAGGCGGCGGGTTCGTTCGGTCTGTGGTTGGCCGGGCTGAGCCAGAAGGAGCTGGCCGGGCTGCTGGCCGAGCGTCCGGAAACGATGGCCGCCCCGGAGCCGTTGACGCTGGGCGAACTGGCGGAGCGGCTGTCCGGTGCTCACGGGGTCCTGGTGGCACTGGCCACGTGCGATCTGCCGTCGTTGCAGCTCGCGGAGGCTCTCGCGGCTCTCGGCGGTACTGCGGCGACGGCCGATGTCGAGGAATTGCTGGATGCCGAGCGGGGCGACTTCGAGAACGTGCGGAACGGTCTGTCCCGCCGCGGCCTCGTGTGGCCGGAGGGCGATCTGCTGCATCTCGCGGAGGCGCTGAGGCAGTGGCCGCTCGGGAACGGACCGCTCGGTCTGGGGCCGCCGTCCGCCGTTGTGCTGCCGCTTCTGAGAGCCGATGACCTGCGCCGGATCGTCCGCGGACTGGGCGTCGAGGCGCTCGGAAAGCGCAAGGCCGAGCTGCTGGACGCGGCGCTGGCGGGCCTGGGAGACGCGGACCGGGTGCGGCGAGTCGTCGCCGCAGCACCGCAGCGGGAGAGGCGTCAGCTAGAGAAGGTCGCGCGCGATGGCCACATAGACGGCCACGAGGGCATCTATCTCTTCGGTCGTGAGGGACCGTACACCTGGGCGCTGGAGAGGGGGCTTCTCGTCCAGCCTGACTGGCTGGGGCCGGTCATGCCGGCGGAGGTGGCGATGGCGCTGCGCGGCCCGTCCTACCGGGCGCCTTTCATGCCGTCCGCGCCGTCGGTCGGTACGGACAAGGTGCCCGAGAGCGTGGTGGCGGCGGAGTTCGCCGCGATGTCGGCATGCGCTGTGGAGGAGATGAGCGTGGTCCTCCGGTCCTGCGCCTCGCAACCGCCGGCCCGTCTCAAGACCGGTGGCGTCGGCGTCCGGGAGCTGCGGCGGATGGCGAAGCGGACAGGGGGATCGGAGGACGCGGCCCGGCTCTGGTTTGAGCTGGCCGTGGCCGAGGGCCTGCTGGACTGGCGGGACGGTGCGCTCGTTCCGGCCGCCGAAGGCGACGAACCGCCGGCGGCCGAGCGCCTGGCGTCGATGCTGCGTACCTGGGTGCGGATGCCGCGCCTGCCGCTCCTGGAGGATCCTGAGCAGGGCCGTGGAGCGCCGCTGCATCCTCGGGGGCACGATCCGGCGGCTCCGCGCCTTCGCGCCGCCGTACTGCAGAGCCTCGCGGACCTTCCTCCCGGACACGGCGCCGACGGACCCGGGCAACTGGTCGCGGCGGTGACGTGGCGGCGCCCGCTTCTCTTCGAGGATGCCGAGCTGGCACCGCCTTACCTCAAGGCCGTCTGGCAGGAGGCCGAGCTGCTCGGCGTCCTTGCTCGCGGCGCGCTCACCCCGACCGGCCTCGCACTGGCCGACGTCAACAGCCCGACATCGCTGGATGCAGCCGCTGCGGACGCACTACAAGCGGCATGCGACGAGGTGCTCCTGCAGGCAGACCTCACCGCCGTGGTCCCCGGCCCGCCCTCGCCGCGGCTGGCCGCCCTCCTTGACTCGGCCGCCGATCGGGAGTCCCGGGGCACCGCCTCGGTCTGGAGATTCAGCCCGGCGAGCGTGCGCCGTGCCCTGGACGCGGGCCGTTCCGCAGGAGGGCTCCGCGCCGATCTGCTGGCGGCGGGCACCGACCTGCCGCAGCCTTTGGCGTATCTGATCGACGATGTCGCCCGCAGACACGGCGAGGTCACCGTCACCGCACTCGCCTGCGCGGTCTGCTGCTCCCGTCCCGCCCTGCTCGTCGAGATCCTGGCGCACCGCGGACTGCGCAGGCTCGGACTCCGCGAGCTGGCGCCCACGGTGCTGGCCAGCGCCGAGCCGGTGGACGAGACTCTGGACGCCCTCCGGGAGGCCGGATACCTACCGGTCGGGACCGGCGGCGGCCCACCCGTGATCGAACGTGCGGCGCCCCGCCCGTCGCGCCGCAGGAAGCGTCCGGCCCCTTCGGCCGGACGCTCTCGGCCGAGCACCCCGATCGACCTGGCCGCCCGGCTACACGGAACCTCCTTGGGGGTGCCGGCCGGGACGGACGACGTCGCGGCGGGCTTGGCGGAGCTCGCCCCGCACCTATCGGCCTCCGAACGGCGCATCCTGGCACATGCGGTGGAGACGGGCACCGCCATCTGCATCGACTACGTCAACGGCGAGGCAACCCGTCCACCCGCGTGATCGAGAGGGCCCGGCTCGACGCCCCCTTCCTCACCGCCTGGTGCCGGCTCCGCGACGATGACAGGGTGTTCCATGCCGGTCGGATCCAGGCCGTGGCCCCGGCCTTCCTCACATCCTGAAACAAGCCGTCGGCTCAGTGTCATAGGGGACTCTGCGGTGCGGGCCCGCATCCGCCGAACATCCGGTTCGTCCCGACCGTCCAGGGCCGGTCATCGTGTCTCGTGGTCAGGCACCCCAGCGCCGGTACGCCTCGATCCATTCGGCGCCCTCCGGCGGCGGCGTGGGCAGCGGGAGGTCCAGGATGCCGATCGCCTGGCGATGCCGTCCTCGGGCGCAGATCGCGACGATGCCGCTGCCGGGCAGCAGATCGATCCCCACGGCGGTCACCTCGACGCCCAGGACGGTGGTACGGAAGGGCACTCCGAGGTTGTCCCCGATCACGACGTGGAAGGCCGCGAGCTGCTCGTACTCGTCGTAGGCGTCCACGATCGCCTCATCAACAAAGGCGTCCAGCTCGGCCCTGCTCAAACGCGCCATGGCCCGGCGCCCGGTGAAGCGGCGACCGTCCTGGAAGCCGTGGCGGCATCTGGTCGTGTGGACGCGCGATATCGCTGGACACCAAGCCGTCCGCGGCGTGACGCGACGAGATCCCGATCAGGCAGCCCCGGCCATGCCGGGTGAAGACCGGTCCATTGATCGCTCACGGCCCGGTGGTGTGGGCGGAAGCGATCCACGCCGGTCACGGGCCGGGCCTACCGGTCTGAGTGTTGTCGGAGGCGCGGGCCCGGCGGGGTGGAGTGACCCCCGGAACGACATCGAGGTCCAGATGCTCTTTGATCAGATGCTTGAGCTCAGCGCCGTTGATGAGCTTGATGCGGTTGCGCTGCGCGAACTGTTCGCTGGCGCGCCCGAACCACGATGTCGTCACCAGGACACCGGTGGTGGCGTTGTGATCGGCCATGACGCCGGTGAGAGCATGTACGGCTTCCAAACCCACCACATTGGACCACCGTTTGGCCTGGATCAGGCATACGCCGCCGAAGAACATGTTCCTGCTGGTGGCGACCGCGTCGACGCCGCCGTCCTTGGACGGGATGGTGGTCCAAGCCTCGGCGCCCATCGCGATGAACAGCTGGCGGACGAGGTGCTCGAACTCCGTCGGTGACAGCTTGACGAGGTTGCGCCGGGAATCCAGGTTCGAGACCACGTCCATGTCCTCGCTGAACCGGAAGCGCTTGAGGTCGAAGGTGATGAACGGCTCGATGGCCTCCAGATCGAAGGGATTGGGCGACACCAGCGCGTTGAGCCGCTTCAAGCATGCCGCCGGGTCGACCTTGGCCAGTACGAGGTCCTCGAAGACGCCGCGTTCGGCCTCCACGCTGAGAAGATGGAGCCGTACCGTCTTGCCGGTGGCGCGGTCGACCGTGGTGAGTCGTCCGTTGAAGACCACCGCCTCCACCACCGCAGGCGGCGTCGCGCCGAAGATCTCGTGCAGACTACGAAGCGTGATCTGGGCGATGAGCTGCGCGTACCACTTCTTGGTCTCAGCGACCGGACGGGGAAGGGGATCGATGGCGTCACGTGTCTTGACGTACTTGTAGCCCCGGACACTTGGGACCGTGGTATTGGGCGGGAACTCGAAGTCCACCACGACATCGCGATTCTCCGGCCGGTAGGCGATCTGGACGCGGCGAGGGAAGTCGTCCGGGTACCGGGAGGCCTGCAGCACCTGATCGACGAACCACTCGACCGCCTCGACCTCCCCGGCGTCCAGACCGGCTCGACGCCGGCCCAGTTCGGCGTTCGCGGCCTCTGCCCGTGCCTTCAACGCCTGCACACGGCCGGTGTGCTCGGCTCGTGCCCGATCCAGCGCACCGAGCCGCTGCGACTCGCGTTGCCCGTGGGCGGCGAGATCTTGCTCGTACCTTCGTTGCGCATCCGCGCGGGCCTGCTCGTAGCGGTTGGCGCCGCCGAGAAGCCGTCCCACCCGCCCCGGCGGTGCAGGCGAATAGTCGTCCCATTCGGGAGCGGGCTCCGCCAGCGCGAGACGGCCCGGGCTGAAGGACGGGAGACGCGGCGTGACGAGCAGGTCGTCAACGCGCAGCGGCTTCTTCGAGAGGGCGTCAGCGAGGATCGACCCGAGTTGCCCGACGCGTTGATCGATTTCCGTCGTCTTGTGTTCGGCCAGTTCCTGCTGGGCCGTGATGTGCTGCTCCTTGCGGCGCTTCTCGGCTTCCTTCTCCTGCCGTACTCGCTCGCGCTCTGCCCGCTCGGCCTCGCGCCGCATCGCCGCCTGCCGCCGTTCCCACTCCGAGCGACCGCCCCCACGCTGCGCCACGCCACGACCCCCAGTCAGTCCCTGACCAAAGCCCCTGACCACTGTAAGTTGATGTCTCCCGCAGAGGAAGAGGTGAGTAGCACACCACCCCGCGGCGGCTCTTCAGAAAGCAGCGACCGGGCTCGGCGCACAGCGCTCCCCCCCCGGCCACGGTGGCGCAGCGGCCAGCCGCCGAGGTCAGACTGGACAGATGCTGATCGTGCGTGCGACCAAGAAGCTGCGTGACCGTGTCGGCGGGCAGAGCCTGAAAGAGGGCGACGAGCCCACGACCGTGCTGGGCCAGTGGTACGCGACGGCGCTGTTCTGGCAACCCCAGGTGGCGCTGTTGGTCAACGAGCCGACGCTGCTGCCGGTGCTCATGCCGCTGGCTCCCGCTGCGACGCTGCTGATCCGGTTCCCCGATCACCTCGCCACTGTGCTGGCCGCGCATGGAGTGCAAGAGACGTTCATCAACGAGGAGGCGCGGCGAATGAAGCGCGGCAATCGTGTGGGCAAGACCGCCAACCGCAGCGTCGTGGGCATCATGAACGAGTTCAGCCACCTGGCCGAGGCCTACCGCGGCCGTACCGAAGCACCGGACCTGCTTGAGATGGCGCTGCGCCTGGCGGCCACCCCGTGCAGCCCCCTCAACCGCAGGCACGTCAGCCCCGACCGGGAACTTCACGCGCACCTGAGCCGCGCGCAAGGCTGATAACGAGTGCCAGGAACTCATGGCACGTCCGCGGGGAGCAGCGAGGCGGTGAACCGCCTCGGCAGGTGGATCGGCGAGCCGCAGAACTGGGGACCATCCCCGCGCGCGGGGAGCAGCACTCATCTCGCGTTCGATCCGCTTCATGTGGGGGACCATCCCCGCGTGCGCGGGGAGCAGTCGCCGTAGGCGGCGGCGCGCGCCTCCATCGGGGGACCATCCCCGCGTGCGCGGGGAGCAGGCTGCCTGACCTGGTGTTCTACCGGCGAGTAACACGATTTTGGAGCGCTTTGGGAGAGTTGGACATTTCGGGCATCGGGTTTGTGTGGCGGCTGCGTCTCCTGGACTTGTGCGGCGTCCAAGGTCCGCGCAGGACTGGCCGGTACTGGGCCGGTCCTCTGTCCGCTCATACGCCGGAATGCTCCCATGTCGCGGGTGGTGAGGTCGATGTCGCCGGTGGGGCGCAGCCAGGGAATCCCGCGGGTAGGACGTTGACGACGGTTCCTTCCTGAAGGCCGCGACGAGGTCGCTTGCGCGTGCCGACGTCTGCTGATGCGGTGGAGGATCGGCTGTTGCCGCCTTGGCCGGCGCAGACCCAGATGGGCCTCCTGTACGGCTTGTCCTGGTCGCAAGGGCCAGCACGGTTCTTTGGTCTGATGGCCGCGGGAAACCTTGCTCTGGCCGTGAGGGCGCTGTGCGTCGATCTGCCGGTCCGGCGTCGCTGCCGTTCGGCTGCTGGCCGTGCCCTCGGAACCGCTGATGCCGACCATCTCGGGGAGGCGTCAGGTAGACCTGCGGCTTCGCCGCACCGTTTTGCTCGGGGTGAGGATTCCGGTGGCCTTGCCTGGCTTGCTGGGCGACGGCGTTGTACAGGGCGCCCCCCGGCGCAGTGTCCGCTGCGTCGATCCGGGCGGGCGGTGGTGGCCTGCGTAGCGGCGTGCTGGTGCCGGTGGGGGCATGATCGTCCCCGGTTTGGCCCCGCGAGCCAACATCGAGCCAACACGGGAACGAAGCGGGACGAAACCGGCGGGAGACCTACCCGGGCAAACTCGCGTTTGCGCAGGTCAAGCGTGGTGGGTCGCGTGGGACTCGAACCCACAACCTACGGATTAAAAGTCCGGAGCTCTGCCAATTGAGCTAGCGACCCGCACGGTAAGGGTATCGAGATCGTCCAGTGGTTCGCATCGGGGTTCTTCGCGGGCCAGGGGCGGGGCTTGGAGACAGCGCTCGGTGGAGGGATCGTCCACGGTGAGCGGTACGCCGTGGCCTTGATGGGGTGGATGGACCAGTCGGAGCTGGGCGGTGGCGGGTCCAGATGTCGAGGGCGGCAGGCCCGACGATCTCGCCTTGTGGGTTGTGGAGGAAGGTGCGGGCGGCGGGATGGGGTAGCGGGGGGTGAGTCTTTGACGTGATCGTCGTGGTCGCTGAGGAGGTGGAGCGGTTGTAGGTCGACGACCTACGGGCTGTTCGACGACGGTGGCAGGTAGGTCAGCGACGTTCGGAACAGCGCAGTCAGCCGGGCTTGCCTGGGGTGGAGAAAGCTCCTTGCGAACGGGGCTTGGCGTCGTGTCGTCGCCGTAGCGGGTTCCTGGGTTGAGGTTGTGATCTGGTGAGTGCGGGCGGGGACCGTGCGAGCTGATCAGTGAATCGCCA
This sequence comes from Spirillospora sp. NPDC029432, assembly GCF_040703975.1. NCBI lineage: Bacteria > Bacillati > Actinomycetota > Actinomycetes > Streptosporangiales > Thermomonosporaceae > Spirillospora > Spirillospora sp. NPDC029432. Next base: position 46,967 of record NZ_JBEZWH010000014.1, on the reverse strand, counting down.
TCGGACGGCTGGGGGCTGGAGTGGCCAGAAGCGGACGGGGGAGGGCCGCGGTCGGAGGGGCGCACTCTCGAGCTTGCTGAGGTTGGGGCGGGGCGGGCGCTTGTACTGGGGAATTCTGCGGGACGGTTGGGGTCGAACCTTGGCAAGGTGCGGGGGTTGGGGGCCGGGGACGCTCGCGGGGTGAGTGTGCGGTTCTCGCGCAGTTGGCGATTGAGCGAGATCGGCCGCCGAGCCGCTCGGTCGGGCGCCGGTACGGCCGGGAGCGGAACGCGCGTCGCCGCGCCAGCCGTACCTGGTCCGGTCGGTCGGAGAGGTGGCGTTTCGTCCGGTTGCGGGGGCGGTGCCGCGGGCGGCGCCGCGCCATCCGTCGTCGGCGAAGGGCTGCCGGACGTTACCGGCTCGCGGAACCGCCGGGCCGGGACGATACGGGTTCGCGGTGGCAGGGGTTCCAAGCCGGGGCCACGCGCCGCGGCCACCGCCGGGGACCGGCCCGCCCCGGACGAAGCCGAGCCCGCCCCGGCGCCCCTCGCCGGCCCGCCACCCGTAGCCTCGCGACCACGAAGATCTGTCGAGCTTCTCCGCCTTGTCGACGGTCTTGAGGACGTTCAGATTGGCCCGGGTCAGGCGGGCGTTCGCCGCCCTGCGCGCGGCGGGGGTGCCGGCGCGGTCCGCCGCCGCCCGCGCGGCGTCCAGGCGTGCCCAGGCCCTGGGCAGTGCCGTCCTGATCCGGGCGATGTGCGCTCGGCGCGCCCGGTCCAGGGCACGGTTGGCCGCGACGAGCTCCCCCTGCGCCATCTGCCTGGCCCAGGGACTCTTGTCCTGCGCTTGGATCACCTGCCGCCGGGCGCTGAGGACACGCTGCTCGGCGCGCGCCAGGTCGGTCTTCCAGCCCGTTTCCTTCATGGCCTTGTAGAGCTCCCCGGACGCCACGAGGGCCCTCGCCGCGTTCCCGACGTTGCGGTTGAGCATGAAGGCGCGCAGCGCCGATTCCAGGGTGGCGGCCTTGTCACCGGCCACGAAGACCGGAAGCGACGCCGCCCGGTGCTGGAGCAGGTACCACTGCTGCTTCAGCGGGCCGATCGTTCTCGGCTCGCGGCTCAGCGGCGGGGGCGGGGGCAGGGCGGGCCCGCGCCCGATCGGCGGGGACCGGCGCGGCGCCGGCTCTCGGCCGCCCGGCTCGGTCCCCGGTGCGGGGCGGGCGAGGGGACCGGGGGTCCGCGGCGCCCCGGACGGCCGGTCGTCGCCGCTGCCGGGGCTGGACGCGTTCGTCCGCCCCGGCCCGGGGACGACGACGGGCACGCCGGTGATCGGGGGGAGGACCGGGGGCGTCGGGGTGCTCGGAGCCAGGGGACGGCGCACGGGAGGCACCAGAGGCACGGGACCGTCCGGCCTGTCGTCACTCCCTGGCCGCTTGGGCTGGGCGGGTTCCGGCGCGGGCCGTTCGGGGGCGGGCCGCCGGGGTCGCGTTCGTTCCTGGGATCGCGGCGCCGGACGGCTCTTCGGCGTCGAACGGGACTTGGGCGGGGACGAGCGGGGCTCCGTTGACTGCTTGCGCTGCGTGGCCGGCTGCTCGGCCCGCGGCCGGGGCGGCGGCTTCGGGTTCTTCGGAATCCAGTGATGCGGGTCGCAGTACTCCGCGGGAAACCAGGGTTGTCGCTGGCAGCCGGGCTTCGGTGCCGCGTGCGCTTCCCCGGCGGTGAGCGTGTCGTAGACCAATCCGCCGAATACGGCGAGGGAGAGGCCCCCCACGGAGGTGAGCCCCACTCGGGCGAGTCTGATCATGGCGCCCACAGTAAGACAGCAGTGTCTATATGAGAATTGCCATCGGAAGTGTTCGAGCGCCGTTAACGACCGCGTCACCGCACGCAGCTGCCCGCAGTCCTCTGGTCAGGTCTCCGGGTGGACCATGAGGAGGACGGCGCGGTTGTGCTCGGCGTGTCCCTGGTAGAGGTGCGGGCGGGCGGCGTCGAACCGGATGGAGTCGCGTTCGGCCAGGTCGGCGGGGGAAGCGGCCGGTCCGGCGGTGACGCTTCCGCGGGTGACTACGAGGCATTCCTCGACGCCGGGCAGGTGGGCTTCGGAGTGCTGCGTGTTCTGGGCGATGGCGATGTCGTAGACCTCCACGGTGCCGCGCAGGCTGATGCGGTGCAGCAGGCGTGCACTGACCGCGTCGCCCTCGACCTGCGGCCGCGTGTCGTCGAGGCGTACCACCTCGACAGTGGAGGCGGGCGTTTCCAGCAGTTCGCCGAGGGACGCCTTCAGTGCCGTGGCCAGGGCCCACAGGGTGCTCAGGGTCGGGTTGCCCTGGCCCTGCTCTATGCCGTGCAACGTGGTCTTGCTGATGCCGCTGGCGGACGCCAGGTCCGCCAGGGACGTTCCGGCCGCGGTTCGCAGTCGGTGCACGTTCTGCCCGACCACTTGCGTGAGGTCCATGCGTATCAGCATAGTGATATGTACGTACCGGTAAAGTGTCCACGCTTGGAGGGCGACATGACGGTGACGCGGTTGCGCGACATCCCGGGCATCGGCGTGGACACCGTCGGCGACGCGGCCGACGCCGCGGGAGACCCGGAGTTCCTGCGCCTGGAGAACCTCGACACCGACCTGCGGCCGCCCGCCGTGGCCCTCGCCGCCACGCGCGCCGCGATCGACGACGACGCGGCCAACAGCTACCTCCCCTTCCACGGGCACCGCTCTCTTCGCGCGGCCGCCGCGGCGCACGTCGGGCGCGTCAGCGGACGGTCCTACGACGCCGACACCGAATGCGTCGGCGTGGCAGGCGGGCTCAACGGCATCCTCAACACGCTGCTGGCGACCGTGGAACCCGGCCAGGAGGTCGTACTGTGCGACCCCATCTATGCCGGCCTGGTCAACCGGGTCCGGCTGGCGGGCGGTGTCCCCCGTTTCGTTCCCGCACGGCCCGCCGCGGACGGCTGGACCGTCGACCCCGAACGGCTCGCCGGCGCCGTCGGACCCGGCACGGCGGCGGTCCTGATGATGGGGCCGGCCATGCCGACCGGTCTGGTCCTGGACGACCGCCACTGGTCCGCCCTCGCCGAGGCCTGCGAACGCCACGACGCGTGGGTGATCTATGACGCCGCGATGGAGCGCATCCGCTTCGACGGCCGTCCTCCCAGCCATCCGGCGGCCCATGACGGCCTGGCCCGGCGCACCATCACCGTGGGGTCGGCCTCCAAGGAGCTGCGGCTCATCGGCTGGCGCGTCGGCTGGGTCGCCGGCCCCGCCGGCATCGTCGCCGACATCCGCCTCGTCGGCCTGACCAATGTCGTCTGCCAGACCGGCCTGGCCCAGAACGCCGTCGCCGCCGCCCTGGACGCCCCCGGCGCCGACGCCGATGTCGCCGCAGCAACGGCCGAATGGCGGCGGCGCTGCGAGACGGTCATCGGGGAACTCGCCGGCTACCCGGTCGTCCGGCCGCACGGCGGGTGGTCGCTCCTCGTCGACGCCAGGCCGCTGGAGCTGCCGGCCGCCGAGCTGTCCCGGCGCCTGTTCGACCGGGCGAAGGTCGCCGCCACGCCCATGGACGGCTGGGGCCCCAGCGGTGAGCACTACCTGCGGATCGTGTTCGCCAACGAGCCCGTCGAACGCCTCACCGGCCTCGGCGAACGTTTCCGCCTGGCCCTTCGATGACCTGGAGCGAGGCCGGCGCGAGCGCGCCCGGAGGGGTCTGGACGTGAGTACGCGAGCTCTGCGCCCCGAGGACCCGCGTGCCATCGGCCCGTACCGGCTGCTGGCCAGGCTGGGCGCGGGCGGCATGGGCTCGGTGTTCGCGGGGCGTTCGGCGGGCGGCCGGACGGTGGCGATCAAGCTGGTGCATCCGGAACTGGCCCGCGATGCCGGGTTCCGCCGCCGCTTCCGGCAGGAGGTGGAGGCCGCGCGGCAGGTGGGCGGGGAGTTCACCGCCTCCGTCCTGGACGCCGATCCCGACGCCGATGTTCCGTGGCTGGCCACGGCGTACATCGCCGGCCCTTCCCTGCACGAGGTGGTGGACGGCGGGTACGGGCCGCTGCCCGAGCGTTCGCTGCGCCAGCTGGCCGCCGGGCTGGGCCGGGCACTGCGCGCGGTGCACGCCCGCGGGCTGGTGCACCGCGATCTCAAGCCCGCCAACGTGCTGCTCACCCTGGACGGGCCGCGCGTGATCGACTTCGGTATCGCGCGGGCCGTCGACTCCACCATCGCGACCCGTACCGGGGCGGTCGTCGGCACGCCGGCGTTCATGTCGCCCGAGCAGGTCCGGGGCGAGCGGGTGACACCGGCCGGGGACGTGTTCTCGCTGGGCTCGGTGCTGGCGTTCGCGGCGACGGGACGGCTGCCGTTCGCGGCCGGCGAGGGCGGCGTGCACGCGCTGATGATGCGGATCGTCTCGGCCGAGCCCGACCTGGCGGGCCTGGACGGTCCGCTGCGGGACCTGGTCGGGGCGTGCCTGGCGAAGCGGCCGGAGGAGCGTCCCTCACCAGAAGAGATCGTCGAACGGGCCGGCGACGGCGGCGGCCCGTGGCTTCCCGATGAGGTGGTGCACCGGATCGGGCGGCACGCGGTCGCGCTGCTCGACCTGGAGGGCCCCGAAGCTCCTGGTATGTCCGGCACCGGGCCGACCGGCGTTCCGGCGCCCGCGCTCCGGCAACCCTCCGGCTCGCCGCTCGGAACACCACCGGCTCCGCCGCCGTCCCCAGAGCGGCGCACAGAGTACTGGCCGACACAGCCGCCCAATCCTGGCAGCCCAGGCAGCACGGGCTTTCCGGTCGTTCCTGCGGTACTGGCGGCGGTCGCGTTGCTCGCGGTAGCCCTGATCATCGTGGTCGTCGCCGTGTCCCTGGAGACGGCGGATGGCACCCCGGCAGGTTCCCAGCCTTCGGCCGCGTCCGATGGGAGCACCAGCGCGACGCGGAGGTCCGCCGCCCCGCCGCCGGCCACCGGCGACGTCCGCCCGGACTTCATCGGCACCTGGCAGGGCCCGGCCGACGGGTCACGGAACGTTCAGCTGATCATCCGGCAGGGGCGACGGGGCGCGGACGTCGCCGCCGTCAGGGTCACCGGCCGGGGGTACGTCTGCCACGGAGTGGGACGGCTCGTCCGGGCCGAAGGCATGGGCCTCACCCTCGACACCCGCGTCACCCGGAGCGAGCCGCCGGGCCGCTGCGACGGCACCGGGGTGCTCACCGGCAGGCTGATCACCGACGACCTCATGTTCATCCGGGACGGCGGCCTCAAGGGCAATCTGCGCCGCCTGGACTGAGCATCGCCACGGCGGTGTCGACGACCTCCTCCAGGGAGGCGGTGGAAGCGCCGGCGGGCCGGCGGACGGCGCTCCACCACAGGCCGTCGAGGACGACCAGGATCAGTTCCGCCAGGGCTTCGGGGGAACGGTCGGAGATGACCTCGCCGGCCTGCCTGCCCTGGACGATGGCCGCGCGCAGGTTGGCACGCGCCTCGCCGTCGAGCGCGTCCAGCGACGCGGCGAAGGAAGGCCGTACGGCGGCCTCGGCGTAGAAGGCCGCCCAGACCCGGGCCTCGGCGAGCCGGCGGTCGTCGGTCGGCAGGAAGGCCAGCAGGGCACGCCGCAGCGCCTCGGGGAACGTCTGGCCGCCGGACTGCGGCCGGATCTCGCGCAGCCGGGCCCGGGCGGCCTGGACGGCCTGGTCGAACGCGAAGTGCAGCATCTCGTCCTTGGTCTGGAAGTAGCGCTGCACCGCGCCCAGGGACAGGCCCGCCTCGGTGGCGACCGTGCGCATGCTGACGCCGTCCAGGCCCTCGCGCGCGGCGATGCGGAACAGCGCGTCCGCCACGTCGAGGCGCCGCGCCTCCTTGTCCACCCGCCTCGGCACGGGCCTATTCTGCCGCACCCCATGGCGATACGATCGTATCGATACGATCGTATTCGGAGGTTGGTGATGGCTCCTTCCCTTCGGCCGGTACGGGCGGCCGTCCGCTTGGCCGTTCTCGCCGGTGCGACAGGTACGGCGGTGGTAGGCATCGCGGCGGCGGCGCTGACCGTCGTCCCCCCGCCTTCGTGGTCGGCATGGCAGTACGGTCTCCTGGTCACCGAGTTCGGGCTGCTGCTGGCGGCCCTGGCCGGTGCGGGGCTGCTGCTGTCGTTGTTCGCGCGACGGCGGCGCCGGGACTGTTCACGAGCAGTGGCGACGACCGCCGCGGTCGTCAACGCCGCGGTACTGGCGGGCGCGCTGCTCCCTGCCGCGAGCGCCTGGCGGGACGCGCGGGCGACCGGCATGGACCTGTCGCTCGGCGGCTACCACGCGGGCCTGGCCACCGGCACCGGCCGCGAGCCCACGACCGTCCGGTACGTCCGGCTCGACGGCACGGACCTGGAACTGGACGTCTGGCAGCCCCCGCGGCGCCGCGACCACCGGCCGCTTCCCAACGTGGTCAACGTGCACGGCGGTTCCGAGGACCTCCCGCAGAGCCTCCTCCCCCGCTGGGACGCCTGGCTCGCCGGCCTCGGGTACGTGGTGTTCGACGTCGACTACCGGATCGCGCCGCCCGGCCGGTGGCGGGTCCCGGCGGCCGACCTGAAGTGCGCGCTCGGCTGGATCGCCGCGCACGCCGCCGCGTACGGCGCCGACCCGAGCCGCATCGCGGTCATGGGCCAGTCCGCCGGCGGGCTCGCCACCCTGCTCGCGACCTACACCGACCCCGGCCGGATCGCCCCCAGCTGCCCCGCTGCCGGGGTGCCGGTGAAGGCGGTCGCCGCCTGGTACTCGATCACCGACCTGGCCGCGCCCGAGGTGCCGTGGCGGCAGCGCCACTCACCGATCGGCGACGAACTGGCCACGGCGACCCGCACCATGATGGGTGGCACGTTCCGGGAGCATCCCGACCGGTACCGGGCCGCCTCACCCGTGTCCCACGTACGCCCCGGCCTGCCCCCGACCCTGCTGATCCAGGGCGGCCGCGACCTGTTCGTACCGGTCGAGGACAACCGGCGGTTCGCCGCGCGGCTGGCCCGCGCCGGCGTACCGCACCGGCTGGTCGAGATCCGCCACGCCGACCACATGTTCGATCTGAACTGGGGCGGTTTCGCCAGCCAGTTCGCCCGGCAGGCGATCACCCGATTCCTGCGCGAACGGCTGTGACTCCCCCGCACCGGCGACGATGACCACGGCCTCGACCCCAACGGAAGCCCTCGGCTGTTTGTCCACGGAGTGACGGGCATGCTAACGACGGGGAACTGAGAAGGAGCGCTATGAACACCATCTCGGGGGAAGCGACGAGGCGGCGGCACGCGCCCGCGCCGCCGCAGGAACCGAAACCGGCGAGAGCGCTCGCGATCCACGCGCGCCGGCAGGGCCGCTGGGCGGTCCTCAGCCTGGACGGCGTGCTGGACCTGGTCACGGCACCCGCACTGGTACACGCGGTGACCAGGCTCTTCGCACTGCTGAACGCGCAGGGCACCGCACTCGCGCTGGCCCTGGACCTGCGGCGCCTGCGGTTCTGCGACTCCTCGGGCCTCAACGCCCTCGTCCGGATCTGGCGCATCACCACCGCCGCCAGAGGCGAACTGGTGATCCTGGATCCCGCCCCGCAACCAGCCCGCGTCCTGCGGACCACAGGCCTGGACCGGCGCCTGGACATCCGCCCCGCCCTGCCCTAGAGCACCCGCTCCCGGTAGGTCAGGACGACTTCACGGTGCCCGCGATCGCCGCCGCGGTCGCCGTCAGAACGCTGAAGATGACCGCCAGCGCCACGGCGACGCCGTCGCCGCCCTCGAAGCCGAAGACGAACTTGAGCTGGGCGCCCAGGCCCGTGCCCCGAAGCAGCGGCGCCACGAAGACCGTCGCCACCACGTAGAGCAGGCAAAGCGCGAACCAGACGAGCGCGCCGGCGGTGAGCAGCGCCAGGATCCCGGCACTCACTGCTGCTGCGGTGTTCGCCCTCGGCTTGGGCGGTGCCGCCCTTGGGCTCGGCCCGCCACTCCACGGCGCGGGCCCGCCGGCCATCGGCGGCCGACCGGGCTGAGGCAGCCCGGGCTGCGGTCGATCCGGCTGCATCCGCACTCCTCGCGCGTATCGGCGACTCGAACCTGCCGTCCAGCACAGTCCGCGATCATCGTAGCGACAGGTCTTGTTCCGTGGCCGGTCGGTGACAGCTCTTGCGGAAGGCGAAGCAGTGACCAGAAGGTCACGATCGCGGACCCTGGCGCCCGAGCGGATGGCTCCTCGGCGGCATCGGGGCCGGGGGTTAGATCGCGAGCTCAGCGGCGACAACGGCCGGTAGCCGAGCACTTGCCGAAAAACTTCCGAAGAAACTTCGTCGGCCATGTCGAAGACGCGGTGAGGGCTCCGACCACATGGTGAAGCCCCCACAAAGGGGGCCCTACCAGGGGAGCACGACCATGCGGAAGATCATCCACTTCGTCCACGTCTCGCTCGACGGCTACATCGAGGGCCCGAACGGCGAGTTCGACTGGCCCTCCATGGGGCCGGAGCTGTCGGAGCACTCCTTCGGCCTGCTGGAGCGGGCCGACACGCTGCTGTACGGGCGTCCGGTCTGGGAGATGATGGCCGGCTACTGGCCGAACGCCGAGTCCATCTCCGACGACCCCCACGACCTCAAGTTCGCCCCGATCTGGCGGAATACCCCGAAGGTGGTGTTCTCCCGCACGCTGCGCGAGCCCGGCCACGGCGCACGGGTCATCGACGGGGCGAACCTGACCGAGCAGGTCACCGCGCTCAAGGCCGAGCCGGGCAAGGACCTGCTGCTGATGGGCGGCGCATCTTTGGCGGCCGAGCTCACCGCCCACGGCCTGATCGACGAATACCAGGTGGTGGTGCACCCGGTCGTCCTCGGCGGCGGCAAGGCCCTGTTCCCCGAGAGCAAGCAGAGGCTCAACCTGCACCTCGTCGAATCGCGGACCTACGACTCCCGGGCCGTTCTGCTGGCCTACCGGCCCGCGTCCAGCTGACGACCGTCCCGAACGTCCACACAAGGCGACCGCCGGCGGCCAGTTAGGCCCGTGCTACTGGCCGCCGGGAAATGCCGATCGGCCGCTGCCCCTCAGCGGTCGCCAAGAATGCCAACAAAGGACGCACGCTCCTTTAGGGTGCCGGGATGGTCTCTCCCTATGAAGGACTCCTGGACCACGCCGAGCGCTACCTGGGTGCCGTCACCCACGGCGAGCCGCCGGACGTCCTCGGGTACAACCGCGGTTTCGCGATCGGCTTTCACCGGCATCCCGAGCACGACATGGTGTCCGCGGCCAGCACCGGCCTGCGGTTCCAGGACCTGGAGTTCGAGATCCCCGAAGAGATCGTGTGCTCCGCTCGTCCGGGCCAGGAACAGGAGGCGAGCTACCTCGTCCACGTCGGCGCCCAACTCGCACTGAAGAACGGCAGGGGCCTCGGCCATGGCGCCGGATACCGCAACGCCGAGCCGCTGATCCCCGAGACGCGGATTTCGAGCCTCGCCTTCTCCGCGCATCCTCGGCTGCCCGAAGAGTTCGACCATTACCGTGACGCCGACGGCGAGCCGGTGCTCAGATTCGTCACGCTCATCCCGATGACCGAGCCCGAGTTCCGCTTCGTCACGGACGAGAAGGAGGGCCTGCACGGGCTCATGGAGGTGTGGCGACTCAACCGCACCGACATCCTCGACCTGTACCGGGAGTCAGCCGTCTGAGCCGGGGGGACGGGCGCGCCGCACCTAACGTTCACCTTCACACCATTGCAATGAAGTATCGATCATTCGTTGCATTGAGCTTGAAAATGATCGCAACGATTTAACGGCTCTCACCTGCACACATGCCACCACCCGCACACCCAGAAGCTTGAACAAACTTTAAACACAACGTAGCGTTTCCTGCATCAGAAACAAAAGGCCGCAACATCAGGCGGCGGATCACGCCGTGAGCCTAAGAATGAAGGCAGGAACCATGAGAGAGGTCCCAACTCGTCCGGCCGCCCGCCGCAGGGCCTTCCGGCGCGTGGCGGTCACGGCACTGGCGTCCGTGCTGCTGGCCGGGACGGCCATGCCCGGCGTGGCCGCGGCGGACGGCGAGCAGGACCGCTCCGAGTTGCGGCAGGCCACGCAGGCGTTCGTGGACGCCGGTTTCACCGGGGTGCAGGTCCGCGTCCGCGATGAGCGGGGCGAGTGGGCCGGCAGTGCCGGGGTGCGCAAGCTGGGCCAGAGCGCCAAGCCGTCCACGAACGGCACGTTCTGGACGGGCAGCATCATCAAGCCCGTCACCGCGACCGTGGCACTGCAACTGGTGGCCGAGGACAGGATCGGGCTGGACGCCCCCGTGGCCGGCTACCTGCCCGGTCTCGGGCTGGACCGGCGCATCACGGTGCGGATGCTGCTGGAGCACACCAGCGGGTTGTTCAACTACACCGGCGACTTCGACCCCGACGGGACGTGGGTTCCGGGGATCTCCGCCTCGGGCAAGGAGTGGCTGAACGACCGGTTCCGCCACTACCGCCCCGAGGAGCTGGTTCGGTTGGCGCTGTCCAAGCCGCTGAGGTTCGAGCCCGGGACGGACCAGAGGTACGCCAACACCAACTACACGCTGGCCCTGCTGCTGATCGAGAAGGTCACCGGCCGCCCGTACGCCGAGGAGGTGGAGCGGCGGATCCTGCGCCCGCTCAAGATGCGGAGCACCATCGTGGCGGGCGACCGGACGCGGCTCCCCGGGCCGCACGCGCACGGCTACTACCGGTACGAGGAGGCCGGCCAGGAGAAGACCGTCGACATCTCGCGCCAGAACCTGTCCCTGCTGGCCGGCGCCGGTGACCTGATCTCGACCACCCGGGACCTCCAAACGTTCGCCTCCGCTCTGAACGGCGGCAGACTGCTGCCCGCATCGCTGCTGGCCGAGATGCGCAAGCCGAACCCGGCGATGGGCTACGGTCTCGGGCTGTTCGTGCAGGACCTGGGCCCGAACTGCGGCACCGTCTACCAGCACAACGGCAGCCCGCCGCACGGCTACGGGGCGTTCATGTACAGCTCGGCTGACGGCAAGAAGACCCTGACCGCTTCGGCGACCTGGGTGGACGACATCACGAGGGGCCCGGCCAAGGACTACGAGAAGCTGGTGAACGGGCTCGCCAAGACGGTGTTCTGCGGCGAGCGGACCGCGACCTGACGAGACCGTCCCCCAGCGAGACCCCGAACCGGGCCACGCCGAACCCACCGAGTTCGCCGTGGCCCGGCCGTCGTGCACAGCGGTGAAGCCGGGCACCGGCGCTTCATTCGGGCGTTGAGCCGGGGTTGCCCTTCAGCCGGGCGGCCAGGTCCCGGATCTGTTGTTTCAGCTGCTCGTCCTGGCTGTTGCGAGCCGCCGCCTCGTGGTGTTCCCTGCGCACACGGCGGTCTCGCTCATGTTCGTCCAGCAGGCGAAGCGCGTCGATTCGCGCCTGGACGTTCTGGGTCTTGGCGTGTTTGAGGAAGACCTCGTGCGTCTCCATGTCGGCGGCGGCATGGTCGGCCACCTGGCGGTCGTAGGTGCTGAGTCCGGCGAGGCGTTTGGTCAGGATCGGCAGGCAGTCCAGGGTGATCAGCGCGATGCGGAGCAGCCAGACGAAGACGAGGACCATCAGGTTCTCGCCCTGGAGGGCGAGGAGCGCGTCGTCCTCCTCCAGGATGCCGATCCTGCCCTCGGGACGGGGCAGCTGCTTGTCGATCTCCCGGGCGATCTCGGCCGAATAGCCGGCGTTGACCGCGCCCTGGGCCCCGACGGCGTCCTTGGCCCTGCGCTGGAGTTCGGCGAGCTGCGCCCGCCGTTCCGGGAGCTTGGACGTGCGCAGGAGCTCCGCCCGCTCGTTCCGGATCTGCCGGCAGTTCGGCCCTTCGCCGACGACCCCTGTGGTCTCGCCGCCGACCCGTTCGCCGCCGCATTCGGCGTGTCCCAGCCGCTCCAGCCTCCGCAGCGCGGCCAGGTCCTTCTCGATGGCCTTCGACAAGGTCGCCACTTGCCCGTCGAGCGACGCCACCGTGGCCGTCGCCGCCGCCGGGTTGGCGCGGACGGTGATGAGCAGCCTCCGGTCCCGGCACGACTTCAGGTCCTTCGCGGGCAGCGCCCGGTAGGGGACGGGATTGCAGGCCGTCAGCGCGCTGAGCTTGGCCGCCCGTTCCACCCTCCGGTCCTCGGCCACCTGCCGGTGGATCGCGGGCTCGAACATCTTGATCAGCAGCGGCTCGGCCACCACGAACCCGAGCACGACGGCGAGGAGCACCCGGGCGAGGAACACCCCGCGGCTGCTCTGCGTCCCGTGCGAGCTGGCGATCAGCCACCGGTCCACCGAGAAGACGATCCAGCCCCAGAACAAGGCGGCGAGCAGCTCCACGATGAGCGGCATGTCCGCGAACTTCTGCACCATGATGAACATGGACACGGCCGCGAGGGTCCCGGCGTTGACCACGATCAGGGCCATCGCCGTGTAGCGCCCGCGGTCGAGCGGGGCCATGCTCAGCACCGACTCGTCCACGCCGATCAGCGAGCGGAGCCACACGCCCGGCCCCTTCGGGCCATGCACCGGCCGCCGCGGCGGCTCCCCCTCGGTCTCGACGGCAGGGGCCGCCTGAACCGCCGTCATCAGAGGTCTTCCTCCCGGTACGGCACGTCGTCGGTGTCCTCGGGCTCAGGGGGCGCCTGCCGGGACTCGGGCTTCTCCCGGGCCGGCCCGGCCGCCGCCTCGATCTGCCTGCCGGTCTCCGCCGTGACCGGCAGGCCGGCCGCGTTCCCGGCGACGAGTTCGGTGAGGATGCCGTCGATCTCCTTGATGCCTCGCTCATCGAGGAGGCCCTTCCGCACCATCTCCTTGAAGACCTCGAGCCGCATCATGATGCCCTGCACCATGGTGTCGCGGGAGAGCTGCGCGTTCTGGACGGAGTCCTCGTAGGCGCGGTCCTCACGCAGCCGTTCCAGGGCGTTCAGCCGGTCCGCCTCCAGCTGGTGGGACTCGGCCAGCTCCTTGGCGCTGATCTCGCCCCGCTCGGCGGCGAGGGCGTGGGCCATCAGGGGGTTGTCGCCCACCGCGTCGGTGACCTTCGCGGCCTGGTCGATGCCGAAGGTCGTCTCCATGTCGCGCCGGCGGTGCGCGGCGGCCAGCGCCGCCTCCTCGTCCCGCTCCCGCTGCTCCTGCTTCAGCCGGTCGGCGCGGAGTTTGTTCAGCTCCTGCTCCGTGCCCAGCACCTCCAGCTTGAGCCTCTGCAACCTGGTCGCGGTCTCCTGCTCGGCGTGGATCCGGTCGTAGTGCCCGTCCCGCTCCAGCCCCGCGAGCCGGTCCTGGTGATCGAGATCGTCCCGGACGGACTTGCCCACGTAGTCCCTGACCTCCGACGGCGCGGGGATCTCGACGTTGCCCAAGGCCGCCGTCATCCCGGAAAGGTCGACCGGCACGTAGTGGTGGTACGCCTGCAGTTCCGCACGCACGTCCGCCCGGGCCGCCAGGAAATCGGCGAGCTTGTACTTGGCCCCTGCCTTGAAGACGTCGTCATGCGCCCGCAGATACGCGGCCAGAAAGTCCCGGATGTCCCCGAGTCCGGCCTCCACCACGGCCACGGGGTCGAGGACCCGGCAGGTGAAGTCTACGAGAACGGTGAACTCGCTCCCCTCCGCCGAGGGAACGGCGAACTCCACCCTTATCTGCTTGTTCTGCGTCATGTCCACGACGCTCACGTGCGTCGCCGCCAGGACGATCTCGTCGTTGAGGCCCAGCCGCCCGTTGTCCAGCACGTACCTGCCGTCCGAGCGGAGCACGAGGACCTGGCCCGCCGTCGGACGGGGGATCTCCGAGATGTCGCGGCTCCGGGAACGCAGCCCAAGGAACCCGGACTTGGGCACCGGCGCCAGGACGTTCTGCGAAATGATCGGATAGCTCACGCGTCTTCTCCCATGCGACGTTGTGCTCGTTCGATGGCCGCGAACAGGGCGGCCGTGACCGGGTTCGTCCCGCCGCGCCGGTTCGCGGGGCGTTCGGCGAACGCCGTGAAGTCCTCGGCCAGTTCGTCCTGCTGGTCCTTGGACAGGAGCCCGCCCAGGACGTCCCCGAGCCGCTGGGCGACCAGCTCCGGCTCGTCCGTGTGGTGCCGCAACGCGTCGAGATTGGCGTGCAGCGCGACCAGCGCGGCATGCCTGACCGGCCGGTTCACCAGAAGCACCGACCAGGTGTAGCCGGTGACGCCCGCCAGGCCGGGCCGGTCGCAGAGCAGCCGCGCCGCCAGCGGCCGGCCCTGCGGGTCGTCCGTCCGGTAGACGGCGAGCATCGCCCGCAGCGCGGTCTCGTACGCCTCGATCCGGCGGGCGTCTCCGCGCAGTTGCCGGATCTTGTCCGCCAGGAACCGGACGACGCGTTCGCGGCCGTCCGCGTCCTCCTGGGAAAGGAAGAGCCCGCCGAAGGCCTCGATCGCGAGCGGCCCCAGCACGGCTCCCCGGTTGCGCGACAGCCGCCAGAGGTTCTTCACGGCCTCGATCGGGTAGAGCCGCCCGAGCTCTCCCGAGAACGCGATGATCGCGTTGTACTTCTGCCCGGGCGTGCCGCCCCGCGCGGCCCAGCCCGCGGCGACTCCGAGCGCGACCGGTGCCAGGTCCTCGTCGAAGCACATGAACCACAGCACGTGAACGGTCGTCAGCCGCTTCTGCCGGGCGTGCGAACGGGCCGGCTCCCCGCGCCCCACCGCGACCGACCACGGCTCCAGGTAGGAGCCCTCGACCTCGTCGAAGCTCGACCCGGCCAGCCTGGCCAGGCCCGCCGCGATGTGGAGGGAGAACTCCGGCTTGATCAGGACGCTCTCGAGCCAGATCCGGACCGCGTCCCAGAAGTGCTCGTCGAACCGCCCCGTCATCTCGGCGAAGATGAAGCGCTGCGCCTCCGGCTCCCGCAGCTCGATCAGCCGCCGGGGCCGGCCGTCGACGATGACCCTCCTGATCCGGATCAGCGGGTTCTCCAGCTGCCTTCCCCTGGCCTGGGGGAAGGCCTCCTCCGCGGCGCCCGGCGGGCGTTCCGCGGGTTCGGCGTCCCGAGCGGACGGCTCGGGCACCATCTCCGCCAGCACTTCCTTCAGCGATTCCCGGCACTCCCCGAACCGCCGCTCGGAAAGGCCGGACAGGAAGGCGAGCACGGTGATGTCGAGAACCTGCTCCCGGTTCGGCCGCGTCTCGAACCAGTCGTGCACCTCCTTCTCCGCCACTTCGCTCAGGACCGCCGAGACCGCCTCCTGAGGCGGCAGGCCGCGGACGAGCAGGTCCGTGATCTCGATCAGGCACGCCATCGTCACGGCGTCCGGCAGCGCCTCGACCACTTCCGCGATGCCGGCGTCCGCCAGGCCGTCTCCCGCGTGCGCACGGATGATCGCGCCCCGGTCCTCGGGCGGCGCCCACGCGATCCTGGCGGTCATCGCCGTGCGCCGGTTCTCCTCCGAGGAGGTCACCACCAGGAACGAGCCCCGCTCGCGCAACCCGCCCTGGATCCGCTCCCAATGGTGTTCGGCCTCGTGGTCGATCGCGCCGAACCAGCCGGGCAGCAGGTAGCCGGTGCTCCCGTCGAACTTGTGGTCGGCCAGCTCCCTGAGGCTCCTGGTCAGGGAGAGCCTGACGATCGGCGCCCCCTCGCCGAGCACGCGGACGAGGAGGTTGACGGCGCCGGTGAGCTTCCCGCTGCCGTCCGGCCCGCACAGGGTGACCACCGTGTGCCTCCGCAGCGCCTCCAACGCGGCCTTGAACGACTCGGACTCCACGAATCGGCCGGTCAGCGCGTCCACCCGTTCCCTGGGCATCGGTCCGCTCACCGCCCGGCGGCTGGCCCGGCCCGCCGCCCCGCCGAGGCCGAAGTTCGCGCCCGACGCGTCCACATCGCTGTGGAAAACGTTGATCAACTGGTTGACCGGCACGTGTTCGGCGGGCGGAGTGGCCTCCTCGCGCCCGTTTGCTTCGGCAGGGTCGCCGACGGGCTGGAACGGCTGGCCGTCGTCCTCGGTGTACACCCCTTCGCCGGGGACCTCGTCGGGCACGGGATCAGCTCCGGAACCCGAAGTTGGCGCCTCTCGCGTCCACCCGCTCGTGGAACTCGTTGTGCACCGAAGCGGATTCCTTCGGCACCGGGCGGTCGCCCTCGGCCTTCGGCGCGGGCGCCTCGGCCGGCGGGAGGGCGAGGGTGAGGGAATGGACGTCGCGGCCCCGCGGGATCCAGAGCCAGGCACGCTCGCGGAACTCCTTGACCTCGACCTTCACCTCGCGGAAGTCCTCGGGGGCGACGGAGAGCGCGTGGCCGTGGCGGACGACGTCGGTGAAGATCCGGTCGGAGAGCATGACGGCCAGATCGGCCCGGGACTCCTTGAGGGCGGCGCGCAGCGGGGGGCTGTCGCAGAGCCGGGCGACCTCGACGGGGCCCTGCCCGCTGCGGCCGTTCACATCGGCGATGGCCGTGCCGTGGTGGACGGCCAGCCGGAGCCGGAGGCGGTTCTCCCACGGCGCGTCCCCGTTGCGCCGGTCCAGGAAGGCCGCGAGATGGCGGGGGAAGTCCCCGACCAGGCGCCCTTCGGCGGTCTGCGGGAGGAGGACCGAGAACTCCCCGTCGCCGGCGCCCTGCCGTTCCCAGCCGTCCCGGTCGAGTCCGGCCGAGGCCGCGGCCCGCTCCAGGACGTCGAGAAGTCCCGCCTGGATGTCCGCCTGCCGCTGGTCGTCGCCGCTTCCGTACCCCGTGGCGTCCACCGAGATCATCGGACGCCGTTCGAATGCCCCTGCCACCTTGTCCCCTTGGCATGTTGAAGTCGGGAAAGGGGATTCTTACACGCCGGACTCCACAAGAAGGGGTACAAATACCACTTTGCCTAGGTCGGCCAGATCACCCCTTCTTTTGGCATTAATACCAAATCTCGGAGTCTCCCGGCCGGTTCACTGCGATCAAGCAAAGATCCGCAAGCTAGGACTGAGTGCTGTTTCCGAAACCCTCGCCCACAGCACCGCGAAGCGACACGATGGTCTGCCGGGACCACCGCGAGAAGCGTTCATGGATGCCTGCCGACGGCCGCGCCGAAACACCGCAGCACGGTCCGGCTCCGGACAGCACTGTCCACAATGCCTGCTTTTACCGAAATCTTCTGGTGTTCGATCAGCGGCCGGCCATCGCGAAGGCCTTCAACCCGTCGAGATCGGTCACCACGATGCGCCGGTAACCCGTCCTGATCAGCCCGGCCCCGCGCATCTGCTTGACGGCCTTCACCGCCGACTCCTTCGCGGCACCGACCAGCTTGCCCAGCTCTTCCTGGGTGAGCTCGATCCCGATGTCGATGCCGTCCCCGACCGGATGGCCATGGCGTTCGGCGAGTTGCGCGACCACCCGGGCCAGCCGCTGGTCGACCGGGTAGCCCGCGAAGTCCAGGCGCCGCTGGTTGGCCCAGTCGAGCCGGTCGCCGAGCATGGTCGCGAGCAGCCTCCACGCCTCGGGATGCCGGTCGAGGAACCCCAGGAACCGCTCCTTCGGCAGCCGATGGACCGCCCCGTCCGTGCACGCGATCACGGTCGCGGAGCGGCCGGTGTCACGGATCGCCGCCAGCTCGCCCACCAGATCCCCGCTGACCCTGATCCCGTAGAGGGCCTCCGTGCCGTTCTCCAGGCTCCCGACCACCTTCACGCACGCCGGCGACCTGCTGCCCCGCGCCCTGAGCACCAGCACCTGGTCGGTGGACGCCCCCTGCGTCATCAACGTCTGCCCTGCACTCATGCGCTGCTCCGGAGCGATCGCCAGCAGCTCGCTCCGAAGCGACGCCTTCAATCCCGACAGGAACGTTCCGTGGGGCCAGTCTTCTCTCCCTGTTTCGACCACGTCCCCACTATCCCCGGACGCGCCCACCACGGGACATCTCACTCGGTGTGAAAGGCGACCTTCCACGAAGCTCCGCCCATCCACCGTTCCCGGTCGTCGCGGGGCCGTCCGCCGATCGCCGCAGCTCGTGGAACGGGAGTGTTGTCTTGGTGTCTCCGGCCGGCACCGGCGAGCATCTGCTCGGCCTGCTGACGATGCTGGTCGAGGCGATCGGTGGACAGGTGGCCGATGCCTGCTGTCAAGGCAGCAGGATTTGGCCGAAGCCTCCGTTCGGACGTTGGGTCAGGCCCAGTTGGGCGCCGCTGATGGTCGTGGCGCCCCGGGGGCGGCCGCCGGGCAGGAGGTAGACGCGGCCGCCGGCCCGGGTCGACCATTCAGGTGCCCCGACGGTGAGTTCGGGCTTGCCGTCCCCGGTCAGGTCGCCGGTCGACAGGCCGTCGCCGATCCAGCGGGGAGGGCCCTGCGGCAGGTCGTCCCTGGTGATGATGGTGGCCTCGCCGGGCCGGACGCCGCCGCGGCCGCCGGGCAGGATGGCGATCTTGCCGGCCGCGGCGACGGTGACCTCCGCGATACGGTCGCCGGTCACGTCGCCGACGGTGAAGCCGGGTGCCGCCTCCAGGGACGCGGCCTGGTCCGGGGACCTGTCCCTTGAGGCGACCTCGATGGGGATGGTGAACGCTCGCGGGGCGCCGAGCCCGGTGGAGGTTCCCGGCGCCACGAACATCGTCCGCTTCTCGGTACGGAAATCATCGCCCATGACCAGGTCGGGCCGGCCGTCGCCGGTGACATCGCCCGCCATCGACCGGAGCCCGATCCGGTCCCGGCCGAACACGGTGGCGCGGTCGCTCAGGCCCTTCGGGCCGCCGAGCCGCAGCTCGCCCCACTTCTCGTCCTTCTCGCCCTGGGTCATCCAGTGGGCCATCACCACGAGGTCGGAGCGGCCGTCGGCGTTGAAGTCGGCGACCTGAAGGGATTGGAACGAGTCCTCGGCCCCGCGCCCGTGCGGCGGCCTCTTCACCGGCCCGCTCCGCTCGGCGGCGACGGGACGGTCCACCACGTTGCGAAAGAAGTACAGATCCTCGCGCGAGCTCGTGGTGGCGACGATGTCGAGCTCGCCGTTGCCGCCGAAGTCCCCGATCGCCAGATTGGAGAAGTATCCGCGCACCGTGTCCGAGACCAGTTCCACCGTGCGGCTCGTGAGCCCGTTCGCGCTGCCGTAGACGATCGCCACGATGGAACGCCCCTGGCCGTTGAACCCTCCGTCCAGCCCGCCGACCACCAGGTCGTCGTACCCGTCGTGGTCGAAGTCGGCCGAACCGAGCGTCGTGCCGAACACGTAGTTCGGCTTGTCGCGGGTCGGCACGTCCAGGCAGTCATGAGTGATGATCTGCCGCCTGGACGGATCCGGGCCCTGGGGGCCGCTGTGGACGACGGCGACGTACGCGCCCGACCAGGTTCCGCGCAGCGTGCTGTCAGGCGTCTCCGTCGTGCGGAAGGGCACGGCGACGGCGGTGTCGCGGCGGCCGTCTCCGTTGAAGTCGCCGCCGCGATCGGTCGCGCGGGAGGGATGGCCGGAACGGTGCGGCGCCTTCGTGATGGGCGACGGCGCCCTGCCGGTGGGGAGCGGGCCGGCACAGGTTGCCCCGGGCTTGGCGTTCCGCGCGATCGGGTCACCGGGGGTGACGTCGTCGGCGGCGACGAGTAAGACCGCGGCCGCCGTGACGGACGCTGCGGTCAGCGCGCTTTTCACTCGCGGGCTCGTCCGCCGAGAACGCTTCGCCTGGCTCGGCTTTCGTGCCGGATTTTTCATGACGAAGAGCATGAAGCATGCGGTGCCGATCCGCGGTCTCGGCGTCGGGACGGCGGAACTCTCGGAAGCGGCAGCGTTTGTGCGCTGCCTTACCGCGGTCGGCCCGCGTCCTGCCGGGGCTAGCGGGCCGACGTGTCGTCGTAGTCGCGCCGGGACCGTTCGACCTGGTCGAGGTGGGCGTCCGCCCAGTCGGCGAGGTGGGCGAACAGGGGGGCGAGGCTGCGGCCGAGGTCGCTGATCTCGTACTCGACGCGGGGCGGGACCTCGGGGTGGTACGTGCGCACGACCAGGCCGTCGCGTTCGAGCTGGCGCAGGCGCTGGGTCAGCACCTTCGGGGTGATCGCGGTGATCCGCCGCTGCAGCTCGACGAAGCGCTGCCGGCCGTGCTCGTTGAGGGTCCACAGGATCGGGGTGGTCCACCGGCTGAAGACGATGTCGACCACCGGAGCGATCGGGCAGGCCAGCGCCGGATCGGTCGGCGCCGTCGCGGCCTTCCAGGTCGTGCCGCCCATACGGTCCCTCCGAGGTAGTCACTTTCTCCTAGGTACCTACTATACCCAGGCTGTTAGCGTCGCCCGCGTCGAGGACGAACCGCTCGTTCGAGCGGATGAGACAGCTGGAGACCGACCATGATCGTTGTGACCGGAGCCACCGGGAATGTCGGGCGCTCGCTCGTGCGGGTGCTCGCGGCGGCGGGCGAGAACGTGACCGCCACATCCCGGAACATCTCGGAATCGGACGTGCCCGAGGGCCTCCTGTACCGGCGGGCCGACCTGGCCGACGCGGACGGCCTGCGCCCGGTGCTCGACGGCGCCGACGCCCTGTTCCTGCAGAGCGGCGGTGCGAGCGCTCACACGCTCGACGTGGAGGCCATCCTGGACGCCGCCAAGGCGGGCGGCGTCCGGCGGGTGGTGCTGCTGTCTTCGATCGGGGTGGCGACCCGGCCGGATTCGGCATCGCACGGGGTGGTGATGCGCTCCATCGAAGACGCGGTGCGCGGAGCGGGCCTGGACTGGACGATCCTGCGGCCGGGCAACTTCGCCTCCAACACCTACGCCTGGGCCGCGCCGGTCCGCGAGGAGCGGACCGTCGCCGCGCCCTTCGCCGGCGTCGGTCTGCCGACGATCGACCCGGGCGACATCGCCGAGGTCGCCGCGGCGGCACTCCGGGAACTCGGCCACACCGGGCAGGTGTACGAGCTGACCGGCCCCGCCCTGATGGCTCCCCGGGAGCAGGCCGAGGCGATCGGCGCGGCACTGGGCGAGCCGGTCCGGTTCGTGGAGCTGACCCGGGACCAGGCGCGGGCGCGGATGCTGGACTTCATGCCGGCGGACGTGGTGGACACGACCCTGGACGTCCTGGGCGAGCCCACCCCAGCCGAGCTGCGGATCTCTCCGGACGTGGAGAAGGTGCTGGGGCGCGGGCCGCGCACGTACGCCGAGTGGGCCCGGGCCAACGTCGCCGCCTTCCGCTGAGCGGCCCCTGAGAACCAGGACGGTGATCCGCTCGCCGTCGGCGGCGGCCAGGTCGGCGTGGCCGTCGCCGTCGATGTCACCCGCGGGGATCCTGGTGGCCGACAGCTTCGCGCTGTCGTAGCCGGCGGCGTCTTTGGTCGATGAATTCGAGCGTCCGCTGATATCCCGGCCGCCGCATTCATGCGTTTGCCTCTCCCCCTCAGGTGTGAGTCGCGGGCTCCCCATGCAGGACGATGCGTGGTCGATCTCCCGCCGTTCAAACTTCCGTACATGAATCCGGCGCCGAAAAGAAGGCCCGGCTGTTCTTCGATATCCGGAGCTTCGAGCTCTATCGCCCGCCTCGACGCATCCTGCGGCCGGCCCGATCCGATGCAATTTCCCGAGATCCAGGAGAGGTTCATGGGTTCGACAGAAGAGAAGCCGGCCACGGACGAGTTGCTGCGTTTGCAGGACGTCGGCAAGGTGTACGGGCGGTCGCGCAACAGGGTGGCGGCGCTGGCGGGCGTGTCGCTCGGATTCCAGCGCCGCACGTTCACCGCCGTGATGGGGCCCTCCGGGTCCGGGAAGAGCACTTTCCTGCACTGCGCCGCCCTTCTGGATCGACCGACGTCCGGCAGGGTCTTCCTGGGGGGGGAAGGATCTGACGGCGTTGAACGAGCGCGCGCTGACCAAGCTGCGCAGGAATCGGATCGGGTTCGTCTTCCAGAGTTTCAATCTGCTGCCCGCGCTGAACGTGGTGGACAACGTGACGCTGCCGCTGCGGCTGGCGGGTGAGCGGCCCGATCGCGGGCTGGTGGACGAGGTCATCGAGCGCACCGGGCTCGCGTCCCGCCGCGGGCACCGTCCGGGCGAGCTCTCCGGCGGTCAGCAGCAGCGCGTGGCGATCGCCCGCGCCCTGGTCACCCGGCCGGTCCTGCTGTTCGGGGACGAGCCGACCGGCGCCCTGGACACCCAGACCGCGCTGGAGATCCTGGGGCTGCTGCGCGAGGCGGTGGACGCCGGGGAGCAGACCGCGGTGGTCGTGACGCACGATCCGGTGGTTGCGTCGCACGCCGACCGCGTGGTGTTCCTGGTGGACGGCCAGGTGGGCGCAGACCTCGAACGGCCGTCCGTCCAGGAGGTGGCCGAGCGCATGACCCGGCTCGGCGCGTGGGCACGGACGCGGCGGCCCGCGGGTGCGGGACGGGTGGGCTGATGCTGCGTCTCGCGCTGAAGACCCTGCGGTTCCGCAAGGGCGGGTTCCTGGCGTCGCTGGTCGCGCTGTTCGTCGGCGCCGTCGTCGTGCAGGGCTGCGGCGGCCTGCTGGAGACGGGCATCCGCGCCGATGTCGGGGCCGAGCGGCTGGCGGCGGCGCCCGTCGTGGTGACCGGGAGCCAGGACTATCCCGGCCATGCGGTCGGCGCCGCGAACGACCCGCTGACCGAGCGGGTGCCGCTCGACGAGAACCTGATGGACGTCGTCGCCGGGGTCCCCGGTGTCGCCGCGGCCGTGCCGGACGTCTCGGTGCCGGTCACCGCGCTGGCCGGCCGGCCGATGTCCGCGTCCGGGCACGGCTGGTCCAGCGCGCCGCTCTCGCCGTACAGGCTGGTCGCGGGCGCCGGGCCGGCCGCGTCCGGCGACGTCGTGCTGGACGGCGCCACCGCGCGGCGGCTGGGCGTTCGGCCGGGCGCGCGGCTGGAGGCGTCGGTGCGCGGCGTCCCGCACGCCTTCCGGGTCAGCGGAATCGCCGAGAACCGGAACGCCACCGGCTCCGTGCTGCTGTTCTCCGACGGCGAGGCCGCCCGGCTGTACGACCGGCCCGGAAAGATCGACGGCATCGGGGTGCTCGCCGCACCGGGCACCGCCCCGGCGAAGCTCGCCAAGGCGATCGATGACGCCCTCCCGGACGGCGGTGCCCGGGTCCTCCAGGGCGACGACCGGGGGATCGCCGAGTTCCCGGACATGATCAGCGGCCGGCGGAACCTGATCCCGGTCGCGGGCGCGTTCGGCGGCCTGGCCACCATGGTCGCGATCTTCGTGGTGGGCAGCACCGTGGGCATGTCGATGCAGCAGCGCCGCCGGGAGATGGCGCTGCTGCGCGCGACCGGGGTCACGCCGGGGCAGCTGCGCCGCATGGTGATGGCGGAGACGTTCATGATCGCGGTGCTCGCCGCCGGCCTGTCGCTGGCGCCGGGGCTCGCGTTCGGCCGCTTCCTGTACGGCGTCCTCGTCGGGCAGGGCCTGATCCCGGGCGAGATGGTCTTCGTCCAGGGGTACGTTCCGCGGCTCGCCGGCTTCGGCGCGACGCTGGTCGCGGCGCTGGCCGCCGCGTTCATCGCCTCCCGCCGGGTGTCGCGGGTCCGGCCGACCGAGGCGATGGCCGAGGCGACGCTGCAGGGCCGCTGGGTCAGCCCGATCCGCGTGATCCTGGCGGTCGTCGTCCTGGGCGGCGCGACCGCGCTGGCGATCGTGACGGCGTCGGTGATGACCGGGCCGATCGCGGCGAGCACGGCCGGGCCCGCAGCGATGCTGTGGGCGGTCGGGATCGCCCTGGTGTCCCCGGGCCTGTGCCGCTGGCTGGCGGCCGTGCTGCGCCGGCCGGTCGGCCTGCTGAGCGGGTTGCCGGGACGGATGGCGATGCTGAACGCGTCGGCCCGCAAGGTCCGCCTGGCCTCGGCGGTCATCCCGATCATGCTGGTGACCGGGCTGGCCACGGCACTGATCTACCTGCAGACCAGCCAGGACGGCGCCGCCGACCGGATGTTCGCCGACGGCCTGCGGGCGGACGCCGTGGTCGGTTCGCGGAGCGGCGCGCTCCCGCCGTCGCTCGTGGACGCGATCTCCCGCCTGCCGCAGGTCGCCGGAGCGTCCGCCTCGGTGTCCGGCGAGGGCAGTCTGGAGACCCTCCTCGGCCCGGGCGAGGACGACGACGGCGTGATGGTGGACCGCAGGGTCAGGCCGAGCCGGATCGACCTGCGGGGGGTCACGGCGTCCGGGGCGCGGCAGACGGTCGGGTACCCGGCGGTGCGGGGCGACTACGGGCGCCTGACCGGCGACAGCATCGTGCTGCCCGCCGGCGTGCTGCGCGACAGCGGCAAGCGCGTGGGCGACCGGGTGAGGCTGCGCTGGGGCAACGGGGACGTGAGCACGATGACGGTCGTCGCGTCGTTCACCCCGCCGCGCGGATTCGAGTACGCGATGGTGCCCGCGACCGCGCTGCTGCCCCGTACCACGGCCGGCGTACTGCCGCAGATCATGGTGAGGGCCGAGCCGGGGGTGTCTCCCCCGGCGCTGGTGGCGGCGGTGCGGAAGGCGGCGGCCGGTGTCCCCGGAAGCACCGTCGTGAGCCGCGCGGAGGCGGACGCGGCGCACGCCGGGCGCGACGGGACCGGCCGGGTGGCGAGCTTCCTGCTGGCCGCGGTGGTGGTCGGCTACGCGGTGATCGCGCTGGTCAACGCGCTGATCGTGGCGACCGCCGAGCGGCGCGGCGAGTTCGCGCTGCAGCGGCTGATCGGCTCGACCCGCGGCCAGGTGATGTGGATGGTGTCGGTCGAGGCGCTGGTGACGGCGCTGGTCGGGATCGTGCTCGGCACCGCGGTGGCCGCCGGGGCGCTGGTCCCGTTCGGGCTGGCGCTGGACGGATCGGTGCTGCCCGGCGGGCCTGCGTGGATCTACCTGGCGATCGTCGGAGCCGCGGTGGCGCTGACGTTCGCGACGATCCTGCTTCCGGCGGCGGTCGCGCTGCGGGCGCGCCCCGTGGAGGCCGCCGTCGCTCCGTAACGCCGGGCCGCGCCCGTTCGGGGCACTCCCCTCGTCGGCCTCCGGTGAAGATCAGATACAACTGACCTGGGGTTATACGCCCACCCTCGGCCTACCGGGGCAGGGACGCCGCCTGTCTCACCCCAGGATGTCCGCTTCGCCGTCGGTCGGCCTGGGGGCAGGCGCTCACGGAAAGGAAGAACGCTGTGGCAGATCTCAGCTTGCAGGGGAAGTCGGCCATCGTCACCGGCGGCGCGTCCGGTATCGGCGGCGCCATCACGAGGCTGTTCGTCGCCCGTGGTGCCCGGGTCGTCGTCGTGGACCTGCAGCGCGAGGCCGGTGAGGGGCTCGCCAGCGAGCTGGGCGATGCCGTGGTATTCCTGTCCGGCGACGTCTCCGACCCGGCCGTCGCGCGCGCGGCCGTCGCGGCCGCCGTCGAACGTTTCGGCAAGCTCGACGTCCTGGTCAACAACGCCAGCGCGTCGCGGCAGAAGGCGTTCGAGGAGCAGACCGATGACGACTGGAACCTGGCGATGGACACCGGTCTGTACGCCACCCGCAACTTCATGCTCGCCGCCCTGCCGGAGTTGAAGAAGGCCGGCGGCGCGTCGGTCGTCAACTTCGGTTCCGGTGCCGGGCTCGACGGCCAGCCCAACCAGGCCTCGTACGCGGCGGCGAAGGAGGCCATCCGGGGGCTGAGCCGGGTGGTCGCCAACGAGTGGGCGCCACTGAACATCCGCGTCAACGTGGTCTGCCCGATGGCCCTCACCGCCGGGGTGGCCCAGTGGGCCGAGGCGCGTCCCGAGCAGTACGCCCAGTCCGCGGCCAAGGTGCCCCTGGGCCGTTTCGGGGACCCCGAGAAGGACGTCGCCCCCATCGTCGCCTTCCTCGCGAGCGACGACGCCCAGTACATGACCGGGCAGACCGTCATGGCCGACGGCGGCGCGATCAAACTGCGCTGAGACGTACGGGAGCGGGAAAGGCTCCCGCGGCCGGGAATGCATTTCTTCGGTGTCGCCATCGCGCCCCCCATTCCGTCGTGGCGAGTGTCACCCCATGACGTTTCCCAGCCACCGCGGAAAACGATGAGTTCCTTCTCGTAGCGGCTATCGAGTGGCTCGCCGGTGCCGTACGACACCGGCGGCGGCCGCTCCCCGTACCGCCGCAAGGAGCGCCTACCGCGCTCGGCGCAGACCTTCGCCCAGGCCGACCGGATCCCGGCGACACTCACCGGCCATCCGGTCGGCTACCAGGCGATCCATCCCGCCTGACCCCGTCACGGTCGGGCGCGCTACCTGCCCGCAGGCTTACGATCACCTCATTACGCAGCGTGACTATCGTCACATATTCAGGCTGATCGACATGAGCCTGGCCCTGCCTTACCTCCTGGCGTATCGCGCCTGAGAACGGGCGATGCGAGCATCCGCCGCCGCCTATCCCGCCCCCTCTGCGGCCATCGGTCTCCGACGCTTCTTCGCAGTTCGGCGCCTACCCTTCTCACCGGATGAGAATCGGCCCTTTTATCGCCGATCGCGCGATTCATAGAGTGACCCGGCCCCAGACGGCACTGCGGCGTGGACCGGGTGAGGAGGACACATGGCCGGACGGGCGGAAGCCGCGAGCAACGGCGGGCGGACCGCCAACCGACTGCTCCAGGTCCTGCGCCTCTTCGCCCGCGAGGAGTCGCTGACCGCCGAGCGCATCGCCGAGCGGACCGGCATCCCGGTGAGCACCGTCTACCGGCTGCTCGCCCACCTCACCGAGTTCGACTTCGTACGCCGCTCGCCCGCCGGGCCGATGTACGCGGCGGGCCCGGTGGCGGTCCAGTTCGCCGAGCGGTACCGCAGCGAGGCGCTGCTGCGCACCACGATCGGGCCGCGCCTGGCGCGGCTGTCCCAGGAGTCCGGCGAGCTGGCCGCCTACCTGGTCCCGGTCGGGACCGAGGCCCTGTGCGTGGACGCGGTCGAGGGGCTCCGCCTCCTCCGCTGCTGCTACAGCCGCGGCGCCACGCAGCCGCTGCTGCGCGGCGCCACCGCCCAGGCGATCCTCGCGTGCCTTCCCGAAGAGCGAAGGCAGGCCGTGTACGCCGCCTACGACCTGTCCCCCGAGCAGGTCGGCGACCTGGAGGCCGAGCACGAGCAGGTGCGCCGGGAGGGCGTCGCCGTCAGCGAGGGCGCGCTGGACGAGGGCGTGTGGGGCGCGAGCTCGCCCGTGCTCGACGCCGACGGGGTGCTCGGAGGCGCCGTCACCGTGATGGCGCCGGCGGCACGGAGCACGCACCACCGGCGCTACTACGTCCGCCTCGTCAGGGAGGCGGCCCGCGATCTCAGTGGAGGAACGTTTTGACCAGGGTGGATCCCCCCGAGTGGACCGGACGCGACGACGGGCCCGGACCCGAGCACCTGCGCTGGCACCGCGCCGTGCGTCCGCTGCCCGCGGCGGACCGGCCCGGGACCGCCCTCATCGGGTTCGCCAGCGACGAGGGCGTCCGCCGGAACAAGGGCCGCACCGGGGCCGTCGAGGGCCCGGCGGCGCTGCGCCGGGCCCTGGCCCCGCTGGCCCTGCACGCGCCCGCCGTCCTGTACGACGCCGGTGACGTGCGCGTCGACGACGGCGATCTGGAGAGCGGCCAGGCCGAGCTGGGCCGGACCGTCGCCGCCGCCATGAACGACGGCCACTTCCCCGTCGTCCTGGGCGGCGGCCACGAGGTCGCCTGGGCCAGCTATCTCGGCCTCGACAGCGGCCTCGGCGCCGACCGCACCCGCACGCTGGGCGTGCTCAACCTCGACGCGCACTTCGACCTGCGCCAGGAGGCGGTACCGACCTCCGGCACCGGGTTCCTGCAGATCGCCGAGAACGAGCAGGCGCGCGGCCGCCCGTTCCGCTACGCCGTCGCGGGCATCAGCGAGACCGGGAACAGCCGCGTGCTCTTCGACCGCGCCGACCGCCTCGGGGTGCGCTACCTGACCGACACCGAGTGCTCCCCGGCGGCCCTGGAATCGGTGCTGGACTTCGTACGCGAGTTCGTCGCCTCGGTGGACGACGTGTACCTCACCCTCGATCTCGACGTGCTGCCCGCGTGGGTGGCGCCCGGGGTGAGCGCCCCGGCCGCCATGGGAGTCGCCCCCGAGGTCGTGCAGGCGGTGATCGACACGGTCGCCGCCTCGGGCCGGCTCGCCCTCTTCGACGTCGCCGAACTCAACCCCGCCCTCGACATCGACGGCCGCACCGCCCGGGTCGCCGCCCGCATGATCGACCGCGTCGTGACCCGAAGGAACGCGCAGTGAACCTCGAACTGAGCCTGGACCTGGTCCAGAGCAGCGCGCTGGCCGGCCTGCTGCTCGTCCTGGGCGAGTCCGCCCGCCGCCGGATCGGGTTCCTCCAGCGGTTCAGCATCCCCGGCCCGGTCGTCGGCGGGTTCCTGTTCGCGCTGCTCCTGCTGGTGCTGCGCCAGACCCACGTGGCCACCGTGGAGTTCGACACCACGCTGCAGGAACCGGCGATGATCGCCTTCTTCACCACGATCGGCCTGACCGGCAGCCTGGCGCTGGTGCGCAAGGGCGGCCGGCTGCTGATCGTCTACCTGCTGGCCTGCTGGACGCTGGCGGTCATGCAGAACCTCGTCGGCATCGGCCTGGCCGAGGCGCTCCACCTGGACCCGCTGCTGGGCATCATGGCCGGCGCGGTGAGCCTTGAGGGCGGGCACGGCGCCGCGGCGGCGTTCGGCCCGACCGCCGAGTCCATGGGCGCCGACGGCGCCACCGCCGTCGCCATCGCCGCGGCGACGTTCGGCCTGCTGGCGGCCGGCCTGCTCGGCGGCCCGCTGGCCGGCTGGCTGATGAAGCGGTACGACGTCGCGGTCCCGGCCGCCGCGTCCGCGGACCCGGCCGGCGGCACGGATCGGGAGCCGGAGCAGAGCGACGCCGCCGGCTACCGCCAGCTGCTGCCCACCCTGGTCCTGATCGGCGTGATCATGGTGCTCGGCACGCTGCTGAGCACCTGGTTCAGCGACACGACCGGCTTCGTGCTGCCGGGGTACGTGGGCGCGATGGTGGTCGCGGTCGTGTTCCGCAACCTCAACGACAGGTTCGGGTGGGTGCGGCTGCATCCCGGGTCCGTCAACCTGGTCTCCGGGCTGACCCTGGGGTTCTTCCTGACCATGGCCATGATGAGCCTCAAGATCTGGGACCTGTACGAGCTGGCCCTGCCGCTGGTCGTGATCCTCGCGGTGCAGGTCCTGGTGCTCGCGCTGTTCGTCTCCTTCGTGGTCGTACCGCTGCTGGGCCGCGACTACGACGCGGTCACGATGGCGGCCGGGATGATGGGCCACGGCCTGGGCGGCACCCCCAACGCGATGGCCAACATGGACGCCTTCAACAGCCGGTTCGGCGTACGTTCGGAACGCGCGTTCCTGGTGGTTCCGCTGGCCGGCGCGGTGCTCATCGACCTGGTCGGACTCCCGTGGATCGTATGGTGCATGAACTGGGTCGGCGGAGGCTGACCCCCGGTGGCGGTCGTGGGAAACCGGAGGTCGATCCTCGCCTCCTTCCTCCCGTCGCCGGACGGTCTGAAGACGGCGTCTCCCGCATAGCGGGGACAGGGGGTCATGGCGTCCGGGTGTTGCCGGTGAACAGCCTGTCCAGGTGTAGATCGATCGCGGTGAGCGCGTCCTGGGGTGCGATCACGTCCAGTTCGATCAGGGGGGTGAAGCCGGTGAGGGCGAGGAGCAGGTCGGTCTCGGTCGCCGGGTCGCGGTCCGGGGCGATGTGCCCGTCGGCGATCGCACGGCGGACCAGGTCCTCGACGAGGGCCCGCCCCTGGACGAGGCCGCGGCGCGCCTGCTCGTGGACGGCCTCGTCGTGCAGCGCCTCCAGGACGTAGGCGGCGCTCATCCGGCTGGTCGCGCGGGCGTCGGCATGCAAAGGGAGCATCTCCGCGAGCACCACTCGCAGCACGTCACGGGGGTGCGGCCGGTCACCGAGCTTGTCGAGGCCTTGGCCGACGCGCAGCGAGGTCTGCTCGGACGCGAAGTCCATGGCGAAGGAGAGCATGGCGGCCCGGGAGGCGAAGTAGTGCTGCAGCTGCCCGAGGGAGATGCCCGCCTCCCGCGCCACCACGCGCATCGTCAGATGCGCGACGCCGCGCTGCTCCACCACCCGCCACAGCGCGCGGGCGATCGCTTCGCGGCGCTCGCGGTGATCCACCTGTTTCGGCATCGCCGGCCTCTCCTCCCGGTTTTCCAATACGGTTGACATAATACAGTTGACCTATAAAGCTGGGGGCCGTTCGAGGAGGGGATCGCCATGTTTGAGCACCCGAGGGTCCGGACCACGGAAGGTGTGGTGCAGGGGCGCCGCCGGCGGGGGCACGCGGTGTTCCGCGGTGTCCCGTACGCCCAGCCTCCGGTGGGGACGCTGCGCTTCGCCGCGCCCGCACCGCCACTCCCCTGGGACGGGACGAGGCAGGCGGCGGAGTTCGGCCCCGTGATGCCGCTGTCCCTGCCGATCGACCTGGGACCGCCGCAGGGCACGGACTGGCTGACGCTCGACATCGGCACTCCGGATCCGGGCGCGGCGGGGCTGCCGGTGCTGGTGTGGATCCCCGTGGGCGGCTACGTCTCGGCGGCGTCGAGCGACCCGATGTACGACCCGGCGGCCCTGGCCGAGGCGGGGATCGTCGTGGTGACGATCAACTGCCGCGTGGGCGCGGAGGGGTTCGCGTTCCTCGACGACGCACCGCCCAACCGCGGGTTCCTCGACCAGATCGCGGCGCTGGAGTGGATACAGCGGAACATCGCCGCCTTCGGAGGCGACCCCGGCCAGGTCACCGTGGGCGGAGTGTCCGCCGGGGCGGGGTCGGTCGCCGCCCTTCTGACGATGAAGCGGGCGCGCGGCCTGTTCCGGCGGGCCATGACCCATTCCGTACCGGGGCTGCACAGCACCCCCGCGCTGGCACGGCAGGCCACCGCCGCGTTCGCGGAACGGCTCGGCGCGGCGGCCCCCACCGCCGCGGCCCTGCGCGACATCGACCCGTGGCGTCTGGCCGCGGAGCTCACCTCGTTCAACGCCGGTCTCCACGCGCACCGGGAGAGCTGGGGACGGCTCACGGAGACCGGCACCGCCCTGTGCCCCGTCGTCGACGGCGAGGTCCTCCCCGAAACGCCCTGGCCCGCGCTGGCCGGCGCGCGAGCGAGCGGGACCGAGCTGCTCGTCGGCCACACCCGGGACGAGTTCCGTTTCTTCAGCGTCATGAGCGGACGGCGGGGCACCTTCACCGAGCACGACGCCCGCGCGACCCTGGAGCTGCTCGCCCCGCGGCCGCACGGCGCGGACGCGTACCGTGCCGCGTTTCCGCAGGCCGGTCCGGAGGAGCTGGTGGAGACGGTGTACTCCGACGCCCTGTTCCGCATGCCGTCGCAGAAGCTCGCCGAGGCGAACGCCGCGGCCGGCGGCACCTCGTACCTGTTCGAACTGTGCTGGACCGCCCCTGCCCTCGGCGGCGCCCTGGGCGCCTGCCACAGCCTCGACATCCCCCTGGCGTTCGGGACGCTGGACAGCCCCGTCGGCGCGCAGCTCATCGGCGACGAGCCCACCGCCGAGGCCTTCGCCCTCTCCCGCGAGATCCAGGGGACATGGCTCCGCTTCGTCACCACCGGCGACGCGGGCTGGGCCCCTCACCGGCCCGGCGAGCGGCTCACCCGCGTCTGGGACGCCGAGCCGGAGACCCTGCCGTACCCCGAACAGGCCTCCCGCCGGATCTGGGAAGGCCACTTCCCCGCGCCCTTCGATCTGCCGCAGCGGGTCGGCCTGGGCGGGCGAGGCCGTCCGGAATAGGTGAGGCCTCGCGTTCAGTCGAGGAAGAGCGCCGCGAGCCGTGGGAGGCGGCGGCGCATCTCCTCGTCGTCCTCGACGTCCCAGTCCTCGCCGGTCGGCTTTTCGGGACGCGCCATCGCCCGTACACCGGCTTCCACGGCCGCGTCGAAAGAATCGGTCTCGCCCTGGGACCTCTGGTACGCGTCCTTGATCGGATACCCCAGCGACTCGAAGCCGACCCAGCCGCTCTCCTCGCGGCTCATCCGGCCGACCACGGGCAGGTCCGCCAGGGAGTCCGGGTCCGCCACGGCACGGGTGAACGTGGCCCGGCCCAGCAGGACCAGCCCGTCGCGGAAGTCCATGAAACCGTCGTCCCCGCAGCCTCCCTCGATGAGGTAGGCGGCATTCCACAGTGGATACCGGTACGCGGAATCGGTCACCTCGACCGCCTTCAGGTAGAAGTCGACGATCTCCGCCGGCTCCAGCGCGGCCAGTACGTCCGTCAGCGCGCCGGGCAGGGGGTCATCGGGCGGGTTCCTGTCATCGGCCCGGTGGCCGACCGTGGTGCGCGCCCGCTCGATGAGGCTCCACCATTCGTCGATCCGCATGGCCAGGGAGCCTAGCCTCGCTCCTGGATGTCCGAATCGAGCGGGCCGGCCGCGGCCGCCTCTATGATTGCGCGATGTCGCTCGCAGTGCGCTGGATTCGGCTGCTGATGGTGGTATCGGCGGCCGGCTTCGCCGGCGCGGCCTACGCCACCCGCGCCATCATGGACGGGCCCATCGAGCAGTACTCGGGCGCCGCCTTTTCCGCGGCCATCGTCTACACGATAGTGATTTTCATATGGCCGCGGCTCTCCCCCCTGGTCGCCGGCGGCGCCGTGATCGCATACTGCTGGTTCATCGAATTCGCGCAGCTCACGCCCGTGCCCGGGGCGATCTCCCAACGCAGCTGGTTCGCGCGCCAGCTGCTGGGCGCCCAGTTCGACCTCGTTGACGTCGTCTGGTACCCCGTCGGCGCCATCTCATTGGTCGCCGCGCATTGGCTCCTCCGGACTCGCGCGCGTTCCCGTTCGCACCCGTCGCCCGCCGAGTCTTAGCGGTCGGCCGCGCAGGAGCACCGTCGAGCAGGACACGTCCTGCGCGGTGCGGCGCGCATCGACGCGGCTCCGCTGGTCGAGCCGGCGGAGGCTCTGGTCGAGCTGGCCGCCGGCACCCTCCCTCCCGCCCGCTTGAGCTACTTGGTGTTGCTAGATACCGGTAGTCAGTGTTACTTTGTACTGGTAGCTAGCGACACCGAATAGCAGAAGGGGGTGTTCCATGGGCAAGCAGGTGACGGAGATGCTCAAGGGAACGCTGGAGGGCGTCGTCCTGGCGATCCTGTCCGACCGGCCCGCGTACGGCTACGAGATCACGGCGTGGCTGCGCGACCAGGGCTTCACCGACATCGCCGAGGGCACCATCTACGCGCTGCTGGTCCGGGTCGAGCGGCGCGGTCTCGTCGACGTGGAGAAGGTCCCGTCCGAGAAGGGGCCGCCGCGCAAGGTGTACTCCCTCAACGCGCAGGGCCGGGAATATCTCGAAGAATTCTGGAAGACCTGGACCTTCCTCGCGGAACGTCTCGAACAGCTCCGCAAGGGAGGCAGATGACCACGGCCGGCACCGAGCGGGGCATCGCGGAACGGAACGGCGAGTTCGAGGAGGGTGGGCGATGAAAATCTGGGAGACCCTGACAGGCAGCGACCTCACCAGGGAATGGAAGGCGTTCGAGGCCCGGGCCGAGGCCCTGCCGGCCGACTACCGGGCGGCATGGGAAGAGATCAAGGGAAATCTCTTCCCCTACTCGGACTTCACCGGCCGGAACCTGATGCCGATCCTCGACGGCGCGCTCGGGCTGCTCGAAGAGTCGGCGGCCGACGGGCAGAGCATTCAGGAGGTGCTGGGCGACGACGTCAAGGGCTTCTGCGCGGCGCTGGCCGGCGGAGAGGGCGCCCGGAACTATCGCGACCGGTGGCGCGAGCAGCTGAACAGGAACGTCGCGAGGAAACTGGGCCGGCTGGGAGGCTGACGTGAGCATCCGGGACATCATCGAAGGCAAGAAGCAGTGGCGGGCGCACATGGCGCGGGTCAAGGCGCTCCCGCCGGACTACGAGATCGTCTACAAGGAGATCCAGAAGTACCTCTTCAAGGTCGGGCCGGTCGACCTGCATGACGGGCGCCTGCTGGGAGAGATCCTCGACTTCTTCGAGCAGGGCGCCGCGGCCGGAAAGGGCGTCCTGGAACTCCTCGGCGACGATGTCGCCGCCTTCTGCGACGACCTGATCAAGGACTCGCCCACCTTCGCGGAGATCTACCAGGAGTCCGTCCGCGGGAAATCCGGCACGGCCGAGAAGTAACTCCCGCCGACCGAGAACCTCGGCCCCTGACACGCCGCGCGTCCCGCGGAAGCGGTGAGATCCGCGCACGCGACCATCTGGAACGGCGTCCCGCCCTGCCGGCCTGAGCCCGCGGCCCGGCGGTGACCTGCCACGACGCCGACATCCCGACCGGAGCCGCCGCCGAGCGGCTCCGGTCCCCCGGACGCCCGCCGCGTCCGCGACACCCCATGCCCTCAGGGACGGCGGCGCCGCCGTGCCCGCATTCCGGGCGGCCACCTCTCGCGGCGGCATCGCCGTCCGCTGCCACAGATCCGCAGCCACGAAGGAGCACCCTCAATGACCAGCGCGAATCCCCCGGCGATCGCGGTCACCGGACTGCGCAAGTCCTACGGCGACAACGTCGTGCTCGACGGCATCGACCTGCGCGTCGCCGAAGGAACGATCTTCTCGCTGCTCGGCCCGAACGGCGCCGGCAAGACCACCGCCGTCCAGATCCTGTCCACGCTGATCGGCGCCGACGCCGGCGACATCCGGGTGGCGGGCCACGACCTGGCCGCCGAGCCGCAGGCGGTCCGCGCGTCCATCGGCGTCACCGGTCAGTACTCCGCGGTCGACAAGCTGCTGACCGGGGAGGAGAACCTGCTGCTGATGGCGGACCTGCACCACCTGTCCCGCAAGGACGGGAAGCGCAAGGCCGCCGAGCTGCTGCAGCGCTTCGACCTGGTGGAGGCCGCCAAGAAGCCGGCGTCCACCTACTCGGGCGGCATGGCCCGCCGGCTGGACCTGGCGATGACGCTGGTCGGCGAGCCGCGGCTGATCTTCCTGGACGAGCCCACCACCGGACTGGACCCGCGCAGCCGCCGCACCATGTGGCAGATCGTCCGCGACCTGGCCGGCGGCGGCGTCACGATCTTCCTGACCACGCAGTACCTGGAGGAGGCCGACCAGCTCGCCGACCGGATCGCGCTGCTCGACCACGGGACGCTGATCGCCGAAGGGACCCCCGAGGAGCTCAAGCGCCGCATCCCGGGCGGCCACGTGTCCCTGCGGTTCACCGACGACACCGCGCTCGACGGCGCACTCGGCGCGCTCGGCGCCGGCTTCGTGGACACCTCCGACGACGACCGGCTGACGCTGCAGGTCCCGTCCGACGGCGGCGTCGCCTCGCTGCGCGACCTGCTGGCCCGCCTGGACGCGGCCGGGATCGAACCGGCCGACCTGTCGATCCACACCCCCGACCTCGACGACGTCTTCCTCACCCTCACCGGCGACCCCAAGGACAAGGACGCAGTTCGATGAGCACCGCCACCGCCGTACGCACGCACACCCTGGCCGACTCGGCGACGATGATCCGCCGGCGCCTGAAGCACATGCTGCGCTATCCGGCCATGACCGTCCAGCTCATCGGCATGCCGGTCGTCTTCCTGCTGCTGTTCGTGTACGTCTTCGGCGGCACGCTCGGGGACGGGATCGCCGGCGGCGGGGGCCGCGGCCGGTACCTCGACTACGTGACCCCCGGCATCATCCTGATGACCACGGTCGGCGCCGCCACCAGCACCGCCATCTCGGTGGCCCTGGACATGGCCGAGGGGATCGTCGCCCGGTTCCGGACCATGGCCGTCTCCCGGGCGTCGATCCTCGTCGGGCATGTCATCGGCAGCATGATCTCCATTGCGATCAGCATCGTGGTCGTCGTCGGCGTCGCCCTGGCCATCGGCTTCCGGCCGAACGCCGGTGCGGTCGAGTGGCTGGCCGCCGCGGGCTTCCTGGCGCTGTTCGTCTTCTCGCTCACCTGGCTGGCGGTCGCGCTCGGCCTGGTGGCCAAGAACCCCGAGGGCGCCAGCAACGCGCCGCTGCTGCTGATGCTCCTGCCGTTCTTCGGCAGCGGCTTCGTGCCCACCGACTCGATGCCGGCCGCCCTGCGCTGGTTCGCCGAGTACCAGCCGTTCACCCCCGCCATCGAGACCCTGCGCGGCCTGCTGATGGGGGACGCGATCGGGAGCAGCGCCTACCAGGCCGTCGCCTGGTCCGTGGGCATCACCCTGGTCGGCTTCCTCTGGTCGATGAAGCTGTTCGGCCGCGACCCGAGCCGCTGACCATGCCAGGAACCGGCCGCGGCCGCCAGACCAGTGGGTCTGGCGGCCGCGAGTCCGTTCGCGGGCCGGTCACCCGCGGAGCCCGCGGCGGATCAGCGTGTCGAGTCGCCGCCATGCCGGCGACGAGGCGTTGACGGCCCGCTGGATGAGTTCGGGGATGTCGGAGGCGGGCTCCTGGCCGGGCAGGCCGGCGGCACCGTACCGGTCTCGGGTGGCGCGGACGATGCGGTCGGCCAGGTCCTGGAGGTACGGGTCGCCGGGGTCGAGGCCGTGGGCTCGGTCGTAGTCGTGGAACAGCGCCCGCAGGGCGGGGTCGGCGAGGATGCCGGCCTGGTCGTCCAGCGACTCGGCCGCGGTCCGCGGATGGGTGGTGAAGAGGAGGAGCCACAGGTCGGCCTGCAGGTTCACCCAGCGGGGGCTGAACCCGTACGCGCGGAGCCGGTCGAGGTAGGCGCCGACACCGGGAGGCAGCAGGCCGGCGTCGCCGCCGGCGAGACGCCGCAGCCGTTGCTGTGTCCGGCGAAGGTCGCGGATGCGGGCCGTGAGGGCGAGGTCGGCCTCGTGGAGGGCGGCGCGCAGGTCGGTGTCGGGGTCGGCGCGGAGTTCCCGGATACGGGCGAGCGGGACGCCCGCCTCGGCAAGCGTACGGATCTTGATGAGGTCGATGGCGTGCTGGGCGGTGTAGCGCCGGTAGCCCGAGGCGTCGCGTTCGGGTTCGGGGAGGAGCCCCTTGGCGTGGTAGACGCGGATGGTCTTGGTCGTCACCCCCGCGTACTGGGCCAGCCGGCCGATGGTGATCACCCGTCCATTCTGCTCCGCTTGACCTTGCCCTAAGGGCAAGGTCGCACCATGTGGCCATGACGGATGTGACCCCGGATCGGGAGACCCTGCGCGCGCTGGCCGACGAGGGCAACGAACCGGCCCTGGACCGCCTGGCCGACCTCGCCGACGCCCGCGGCGATCTGGACGAGCTGAACGAGCTGCTGGACGAGGGCAGCCAGCGGGCGGGACGGCTGCTCACCCGCCGCGCCGTGGCGGCCGGAGACCTGCGCGCGTTGCAGCGGCTGTCGGACGCGGGAGCGGAGGAGGCCGACGACGAGCTCCAGCGGCTCCTGTCCCCCGCGCCCGAAAGCGACGGCTGAACGAGCGGAAGGCGCTCGAACACCCTCTTCTTCGGGGACGCGGCCGGAACGCGATCTGACGCTGTAATCTCCTCGGCTCGCCTGTCAGATCGGACGTCCCCGCTGTTCGGACCTGCGCGGCGGACAACCTGACAACAACGATCTTCTTGTGGACGCGCGGAGCGATTCGCGACGGTGGTTCTCCCGCCACGGGCCTCACCGCCCGGCTCCCGCCACGAGGAGAATCGATGAAGCTCCCTCTCTGCGCCGCCGCGTTCACGGCGGCCGCCCTGCTCGCATCGCTGACCGGAGCGTCCGGAACGCCGGCGCGGGCGGCCGGCGCCGGGGCGCTGCCGACCGTGAACATGGAGGCCGCCGTCAAGGCGGCCCAGATCGACCCGCGGCGGCCCGACGACACGCTGACCCCGGGCGCCAAGGCCGCCGTGCTCCTCGTCGAGCGAGCGCTGCGCGACCGGAAGCTGCTCGACGCGAAGTGGGTGGACGGCTACTTCGGCACCACGACGGTCGCCGCGTACGCGAAGTACCAGCGGTCGCTCGGCTACACCGGCGCCGGCGCCAACGGCCTCCCGGGCAAGAGGTCCCTCACCGCGCTCGGATCCGGCCGCTTCAAGGTCGCCCACGCCATCGGCCCGGGTGCCCGCGTGTCCACCGGCGGCGTCGTCGTCAACACCCGTACGCGGGACATGCTGGCCGAGGCGGAACGGCTGGCCGGCCGCGACCTCGTGCTGGATCAGGGGTCGTACAACCCGGGCGGCGACCCCACGTCCGCCGGCACCCACGACGGCGGCGGTGTCGTCGACATCTCGGTGCGGGGGATGGACTCCGCCACCCGTACCGCGGTCGCCCGCGCGCTGCGCCGCGTCGGCTTCGCGGCCTGGGTGCGCAGCCCCCGGCAGGGCGACTGGCCGTGGCACATCCACGCCGCCGCCATCAGCGACACCGATCTCTCCGGGCAGGCCCAGCACCAGACCGGCGACTACTACCTCGGCCTGAACGGGCTCGCCGACCAGGGTCCGGACGACGGCCCGAAGGTCCCCATCCGCACCTGGGAGGAGTACCAGCGCCGCTGACCCCGGGTCCGAAAGCCCGGCTTCGCAGACAGGACAGGCTCCGTGTACAGAAAGGGAACAGCAATGCGTACGCTCAGCAAGGTTCTCACCGTGTCGACCGCCGCGATCGCGCTCGGCGGGGCGGTCTCCGCCCTCATGGCGCCCGCCTCGGCCGCAGCCCGTAACGGCGTGTGCGAGAACGGCGAGTTCTGCTACTACTTCAACAGCGGCAACAAGGGATCGGTGTCCGATTTCACCGGCTCGGTCGCCGACTACGGCACGACCCAACCTTCCTGCTACGACTTCAAAGGCGCGGGAGCCGGTAAGGGCAAGTGCGTCAAGAACCAGGCCGCCTCGGTCTGGAACCGCAGCGGCAAAACCGTCCGCGTCCACTACAACAGCAACTACGGCGGCCCGCACCAGGACTTCAAGGCCGGAGCCAAAGGCAACCTCAACTCCAGCCTGAAGAACCAGAACGCCTCGCACCAGTTCTCGCCGTCGTCGCGCACGAAGATGACGAGCGGGCTGTACAAGGCGAGCGGCGGCCGGATCACCTGCGGCTTCGACGGCTACACCACCACTCCCGGCCGGCACGAGGGCATCGACATCGCCCGCGGCGTCGGCTCGGACGTGCACGCCCTCGTGAGCGGCAAGGTCATCTACATCGCGCGCGGCGCCAACGGCAGCGGCGGCCTGTCCACGATCTCCATCTACAACTCCTCGCTGAACAAGACCGTGATCTACCTGCACTCCGCGCCGCGGTCCTCGCTGGCGGTGGGCCAGTCGGTCAGCCGCGGCCAGATCATCGCGGATGAGGCGTGGCGGGGCGTGTCGTCCAGCTCGGGGGCGCACACCCACGTCGAGATGCGGCTCGGACGGCAGACGCGCGCGGCCAAGAGCGTCAACGACCCGCACCTGGACAACCCGAACCCGACCTCGTTCTGGCACTCCCAGAACTACACCATCGGTTAGCCCGCGGCGGCCCAGGAGAGGAGGACGGCTGTGTCGACACGAACCGCGCGGCTGGTGCCGCGGCTCGCCGCGGCGACCGCCGCGGTGGCGCTCGGCGGGACGACCCTCATCGCGGCGATGCCCGCCTCGGCGGCGGCGCGCAACGGCGTGTGCGAGAACGGCGAGTTCTGCTACTACTTCAACAGCGGCAACAAGGGATCGGTGTCCGACTTCACCGGCTCGGTCGCCGACTACGGCACCACCCAACCTTCCTGCTACGACTTCAAAGGAGCAGGCGCCGGTAAGGGCAAGTGCGTCAAGAACCAGGCCGCCTCGGTCTGGAACCGCAGCGGCAAAACCGTCCGCGTCCACTACAACAGCAACTACGGCGGCCCGCACCAGGACTTCAAGGCCGGAGCCAAAGGCAACCTCAACTCCAGCCTGAAGAACCAGAACGCCTCGCACCAGTTCCTGGGCTCCACGCCGCCTACCGGCTGCAAGACCGACGGCACGCACAGCAGGCCGCCCACGACGATCCTGGTGTACCGGGTCTCGCTGGACCGGGTGGACCGCGTGGCGTTCAAGACCTACGTCAAGAACGTCCTGCCCAACGAGTGGGTGACGAGCTGGCCGGGCGAGTCGCTCAAGGCCGGGGCGATGGCCGTCAAGAGCTACGGCTGGTACTGGGCGCTGCACTCGACGCGGAAGACGCCGGACGGCCGGTGCTTCGACGTCTACGACACCACGTCCAGCCAGGTGTACGTGCCCGGCTCGGCGACGGCGTCGACGAGCGCCGCCGTGGACGCCACCTGGGGCACCCGCATGACCCGCGGAGGGAAGATCCTCCAGGCCCACTACTGCGCCACGACGACGGCGTGCGGCGGCTGGGTCACCGGGGACTGGATGTCCCAGTACGGCTCGCGCGACAAGGCCGGCGCGGGCTGGAGCCACTCCAGGATCCTCAAGGCCTACTACAGCGGGATCGCGCTCTCCTGAACCCGCGTCCGTGATGCCGGCTCTCCGCCGCGGCGGGGGGCCGGTGTCATTCGACGATGACCTGGAAATTGACCGGCCGGCTTCCGGGGAAGGCGACCTTCCCCGAGGCGTCCACCATCTTGAACCGCACGTAGCACAGGCCCGGCCTCCGCGGCGTGGTGATGTCGGCCCTGACATCGACCATCGCGCCCGGCCGCGTGTCCTTGATCGGCACGTCCGAGATGGTCTGGCACTGGTCGGCCCGCTGCGGAAGGTCGAGACGGCGCAGCGAGTACCCCTCCCACGGCACCTTCCCGGCGTTCTTGAGCCGCCACACCTTGGTGACGGTCCGGCCGGGGGCGACGCGCGTGCAGTCGGGCAGCGTGATGTCCGCGATGAACGCGGCGGAATCGCCCTTGTGCGCCGGCGGCGCCGGGGCGGGGTTGGTCGCCCGCACCGGGCAGTCGGCCGGCGCCGGCGCGGCCTTCGCCGGGCGGGCGGCGGCCGTCCCGCCGTCGCCCTCGGACCGGGTGTCGCGGTTGACGGCGATCACGATCAGGACGACCGTCCCCACGCCGACGGCCGCCGTCGCCAGCGCGACCGCGGCCGGGCGGGCCCGCCGGAACCGTTCCCGGCCCGCCGGCCGCCCGGGGACGGCCGGCCGCTCTCCGCCCGCGAGCCCGCCGGGCGGGATCGCCGGCGCGGGCACGACCGCCGAGGCCTCGCCGCCCGGGGGGCCGATGTCGAGGTGCATGGCCTGCCGTTCGGCGGCGCTCGCCGCGGAGGCCGGGAGGCCGGCGGGCGGCCGGGCGGGACGGGCCTCGGCGCCGCCCGCGACGTTCGCGGGCTCCGCGTGATCCCCGGCGCTCGCCGTTCGGACCGCCTGGTTCGCCCGCTCCCAGCGTTCGCGGTAATCGTCCGGATCCGCTCCGCACGCCTTGACGAACTCGGCGGTGGTCCCCCAACTCGGAAGCCTGTTACCCTTCGTGGCTTCGTGCAACGTTGTGTGTGAAATGGCCCCTGACCTGCCGGACATCTCCCGGAAGGAAGGGTTCCCAACCGATTTACGCAGTTCTCGCAGGGTCTCTGCGAAGTCCGCGATCGCCGCCGCATGTGCACGCATGTCGTCCACCGGGTGAAGCTAACAGCGCCCGCCGCCTCCGCTCAACCTCGAACGGATATCAGCACCCCCAACACATGATCAACTAGCGTCCTCCCATTTCTCGCCCGGTA
The DNA here is from genome assembly GCF_040703975.1 of Spirillospora sp. NPDC029432. Taxonomy (NCBI): domain Bacteria; kingdom Bacillati; phylum Actinomycetota; class Actinomycetes; order Streptosporangiales; family Thermomonosporaceae; genus Spirillospora; species Spirillospora sp. NPDC029432. The sequence goes on along the minus strand of NZ_JBEZWH010000014.1, from coordinate 5,514 downwards.
TCGCCCTACGGCCGCGCCTTCGACTATCACCTGGAGCCCGAATTGGAATTGCTCCGAGAACGCCGAGATGGGCCGGGCCGGGGAGAACCGCTAATTCACATACCTTTTGCGGGCGCGCTACCCCGCCAGCGGCCGGCACGGCCGCCGGCCGGCGGGACCCCGTGGCCTCAGGATTCCGGGACGGGCGGCGGCGCGATCCGGTAGCCGGCACCGGGGGTGGTGGTGATGATCGGCGGTTCGCCCAGTTTGCGGCGGAGGCGGCCGATGGTGACCGTGACGGTGTTGGTGAGCGGGTTGGCGTGCTCGTCCCACACCTGTTCGAGCAGGTCCTCGGCGCTGAGCAGCGCGGGGGCGGCGTGGAGGAGCGCTTCGAGCAGGGCGAACTCCTTGACCGACAGGTCCAGGTGGCGGCCGTCGCGGGTGGCGGTACGGCGCGCCGGATCGAGTTCGATGCCGGCCGCGCGGAGCGTGCGGGGGCGCGCGGAGGGGCGGCGGCGGGCCAGGGAGCGGATGCGCAGGACCAGTTCGGGGAAGTGGAACGGCTTGGCCAGGTAGTCGTCGGCCCCCAGGGTCAGGCCCGTGACCCGGTCGACCGGTGAGTCGGCGGCCGTGAGCATGATGACCATGGCGCGGTCGTCGCGGTCGGTGATCATCTGGCAGAGCGTGTCGCCGTGGAGGCCCGGCAGGTCCCGGTCGAGGACGACGACCTCGTACGCGTTCAGGTCGAGCTTGGCCGCGGCCTCCAGCCCGTCGTACGCCACGTCCACGGCCATGCCCTGATCGCTCAGCCCTTCGGCCAGGACGTCGGCCAGGGAACGGGCGTCCTCGACCACGAGCACCCTCACGCCGGCACCCCGGCCGAGGGCAGTGCGATCGCGACGGTGAGCCCGCCTTCCGGCCGGGCCCGCAGGCGCAGGGTGCCGCCGTGCGCCGCGGCGACGGCGGCGACGATCGACAGGCCCAGGCCGGAGCCGTCGCCGGAACCGGTACGGTCGGCGGCCAGGCGCTGGAAGGGCATGGCCAGCCGGTCGGCCTGTTCCTGGGAGAGGACGGGTCCGCTGGTCTCCACGACGAGTTCGGCCGTCGCGCCGCCGGTGGTGGCGGAGAGCCGGATCCAGCCGCCGTCCTGGTTGTGGACGACCGCGTTGTCGACCACGTTGTCGACCATGCGGGCCAGGAGCGTGCCGTTCCCCCTGGTCCGCGCGGCGGCGGCGAGGCCCGCGGACTCGACGGTGAGGCCCTTGGCGGTGATGGCGGCGGCCCTGGCGTCCAGCGCCTCGGCGGCCAGGTCGCCGAGCGCGAGCGTCGTACGGCCGGTCAGGGAGGCGTGCTGCGCGCGGGCGAGGGAGAGCAGCCCTTCGAGGAGGCGGTCGACCTGGTCGAGTTCGGTACGGAGCCGGCCCGCCAGCACGGCGGTCTGCGCCGGGACGGGCCCGGGCTTGGCCATGGCCACGTCCAGCGAGGCGCGCATGGTGGCCAGCGGGGTGCGCAGCTCGTGCGAGGCGTCGGCCACGAAGCGGCGCTGTGCGGAGAAGGAGGCCTCCAGCCGTTCCAGCAGGTCGTCGATGGTGTCGGCGAGATCCTTGACCTCGTCGTCCGGGCCCGGGACGGCCAGCCGCTCGTGCAGGCTGTCGGCGGTGATCCGGCGGGTCGCCGCGGTGATCGTCCGCAGCGGGCGCAGCACGCGCCCCGCGACGACCCGGCCCTGCACGATCGCCACCAGGCCCATGACCGCGAGCGCCACCGCCGAGGCGATCAGCAGCCGGTTCGTGTACGCGGCCTGGGACTCGGCCAGCTGGGCCTGGAGTGATGCGATCTGCCGGGCGGCGGCCGGCATCATCGGCTCCTCCGGAGGCGTGGCGGCGGGCGCCGACTGGCTGACCCTCGTCCCGCTCAGGCCCACGGCGTTGGTGATGGCCAGCAGTCCGGCGGCCGAAAGCAGGAACATTCCCCCGTACAGGGCGGTGAGGCGCACGCGTACGGTGTGCCTCCGGCGTCGCCACGTTCTCATGGCCTCAAGGATGCCCGGCCTGGCCTAACAGCGAGATGACAGCGTCCGTTCGGGCCGTTTTAGCGGCGGGCCCGTACAACCGGTCGCATGGCAGAGATCATCGAAGTCGGCGGGCTGCGCAAGCGGTTCGGAACGGCCATGGCGCTGGACGGCATGGCGTTCACCGTCCGGCCCGGCCTGGTCACCGGGCTCGTGGGGCCGAACGGGGCGGGCAAGTCCACCACGATGCGGGTCATCCTCGGGCTCGACGCGCCCGACGAGGGCCGGGCCCTGATCGGCGGGCGGCCGTACGCGAGCCTGCGCGAGCCCCTGCGCCATGTGGGGGCGCTCCTGGACGCCGGGGCGCTGCAACCGGGCCGCACCGCGCGGAACCACCTGCTGTGGCTGGCCCGTTCTCAGGGGCTGCCGGCCAGGCGGGTGGACGAGGTGCTCGACCAGGTCGGGATGCGGCCGGCCGCCCGGCGCAGAGCGGGCGGCCTCTCCCTGGGCATGCGGCAGCGGCTCGGCATCGCCGCCGCCCTCCTCGGCGACCCGCCCGTACTGATCCTGGACGAGCCGGTCAACGGCCTCGATCCCGAAGGCATCGTCTGGATGCGCCGCCTGCTGCGTTCGCTGGCCGGCGAGGGGCGCGCCGTGCTGCTGTCCAGCCATCTGATGCGCGAGCTGGAGGGCACCGCCGACCAGCTGGTGGTGGTGGGCAGGGGCCGCGTCATCGCCGACACCGGCGTGACCGAGCTGATCGCGGCCGCGTCCCGCGGCCGGGTCACGCTGCGGACCCCGGAGCCCGCCGCGGCGGCGGCCGCGCTGGGCCGCGCCGGCGCCGCCGCGCGGCCGGACGATCACGGCGCCCTCGCCGTCACCGGGCTGCCCGCCGAGCGGATCGTGGCCGCGCTGACCGCCGCCGCGGTGCCGTTCTCCGAGGTGGCGGCGTACCGGGCGACGCTGGAGCAGGCCTACATGGACCTCACCGGCGACGCCGTCGAGTACCGGGGGGCGGCACGATGAGCGGCGTCCCGCGCGAGTTCGGCAGGCTCCTGCGCGCCGAGTGGACCAAGTTCAGGACGGTACGCGGCTGGACGGCCGCCGCCATCGCGGCGGCGCTGGTCACCGTGGGGCTCGGGTTGTTCTCCGCCGCCGGCAGCCACTCCTCCTGCGGCACCGGCCCCGTCGAGGTCGCCTGCCCGCCGCCGCCGACGGCACCGACCGGCGAGGCGGTCAACGACAAGTTCTACTTCGTCCACCGCACGCTGACCGGGGACGGCGCCATCACCGTCCGGCTCACCTCCATGACCGGCCGGATCCGCAAGCCGGACGTCAAGCCCGGCGAACGGAACCTGGTGGCCGGGGTGGTGCCGTGGGCCAAGGCCGGCGTCATGATCAAGGAGAGCACCCGGCAGGGCGCGCCCTACGCGGCGGTGATGATGACCGGCGAGCACGGCGTGCGCATGCAGCACGACTTCACCCGCGACGTGGCCGGCCGCCACCGCGACGTCTCCGAACGGTCGCCGCTGTGGCTGCGGCTGACCCGCTCCGGCGGCACGCTCACCGGGTACGAGTCCGCCGACGGCCGCACCTGGACCCGGATCGGCACCGCGTCCCCGGCCGGGCTGCCGCGCAGCGTCCGGATCGGCATGTTCGCGACGTCCCCCGGCGACCTGACCGTCACGCGGGCGGACCTCGGCGGAACCGTCGCCGCGGAGCGCTTCACCGAGACGACCGGCGAGTTCGACCAGGTCACGGTGGTGGGCACCGCGCCGGGCGGCTGGCGCCACGACGACATCGGCGTCACGATCGGCCCCGACGGGGCGCCCCACCATCCCGGCCGCGCCGTCCGGTCCGGCGGCGCGTTCGCCGTGACCGGCGTCGGCGACATCGGGCCCGCCACGGAGGGCATGCGGGCCGAGGCCCCGCTCGCCGGGGCGCCGGCCGGGCTGGTCCTGGTGATCGTGGTGGCGGTCCTGTTCGTCACCGCCGAGTACCGGCACGGCCTGATCCGTACCACCCTGCTGGCCGCTCCCCGGCGCGGCCGGGCCCTGGCGGCCAAGGCCCTCACGGCCGGCCTGGCCACGTTCGCGGTCGCGCTGCCCGCCGCCACGGCCGCGTTCGTGCTCGGCGGAAGGATCCTGCGCGCCAACGGCAACGCCGTCCTCCCCGTACCGCCGCTCACGCAGGTGCGCGTCGTGGTCGGCATTGCGGTGCTGTTCGCGCTGGCCGCGGTGCTCGCCCTGGCTCTGGGCGCGCTGCTGAGGCGCGGCGTCGCGGCCGTCATCACCGCCATCGCGGCGATCGTGGTCCCGCACATCGTGGCGACCACGTCGGTCCTGCCCGAGAGCGCGGCGGGATGGCTGCTGACCGTGACACCGGCGGCCGCCTTCGCCGTCCAGCAGAGCGTCCCCGAGTACCCCCAGATGCTCGGCCATTACTCACCCCTCGCCGGGTTCTACCCGCTGCCGCCCCTGGCGGGGCTCGGCGTCCTGGCCGGTTACGCCGCCCTCGCCCTCGGCCTGGCCGCTCTCCGGCTCCGGCGGGCGGACGCGTGAGCGACCACCCGCGAGCCTTTCCGTCGAAGACGACCCTCTACGCGGAGTGGACGAAACTCCGCACCCTGCCCGTGACCGGCCGGCTGCTCCTCGCGAGCATCGCGCTTACCGTCCTCACCGGGGCCGCCGCGTCCGCCCTCGTCACCTGCGGTACGGAAGCCTGCGGCCACGATCCCGCCGAGATCAGCCTCTTCGGCGTGCAGGCCGGGCAGTCGCTCGTCGCCGTCCTGGCCGTACTGGCGATCTCCGGCGAGTACGGCACCGGCATGATCCGCCTCACCCTGACCGCCATGCCCCGCCGCACCGGCGTGCTGGCCGCCAAGGCCGCCGTCCTGACCGGCCTGACCCTGGGCGCCGCGAGCGTCGCCGTGCTCGGCTCCGTACTGGCCACCCGCCCCATCCTGCTCCGCAACGGATTCCCACCCGACCCGCTCACCAGCGGCTCCATGCTCCGCGCCGCCACCGGCTCGGTCCTGTACCTGACGCTCATCGCCCTGCTCAGCCTGGGCGTCGCCACCGCCGTACGCGACTCCGCCACCGCCATCGCGACCGTCCTGGGACTGCTCTACACCTTCCCCGTCCTCATCCTTCTGGTCTCCGACGACGAGTGGCAGCGGATGCTGTGGCGGCTCTCCCCCATGAACGCGGGACTGGCCGTCCAATCCACCACCGGCCTCGCCGCCCTCCCCCTCTCCCCCTGGCAGGGCCTGGGCGTTCTGTCCGCCTGGGCCCTGGCGGCACTACTGGCCGGCGGACTGCTGCTACGGAAGCGCGACGCATGAACGGCCGGCGCTTCGGCGTTCGCCCGCGTCCCGGGACGGAGATGGAAGCGGCGTCCGTCCCGGGACCCGGCGGTTGGGGGCTATTCGGCCGTGCGCCACTGCTCGGACGGCGAGACGCCCGGGAGCGGCCGGCCGATGAGGGCCAGCGGGATGAAGAAGTTGACCTGCCCGATCACCATGG